>JBIKZZ010000340.1:0-3613 GCA_044354435.1 Rhodoferax sp.
GCCCCACCGGTTTGCGGTGGCGCAGCACATCAATGTAGCTCAACACCTTGGGGTGGTCTTGCCCGGGAATGCGTGGGTCGCGCGGCACCACGCCGGTGGCGACGATCACCTGCTCATAGCCCTGCAGATCGGGCGCCTGGACCCGCTGGCCCAGGTGCAGTTGCACCCCGGTCACCTCAACCTGGCGCCGCAGGTAGCGCAGCATCTCGTGGAACTCTTCCTTGCCCGGCACCACCTTGGCCATGTTGAGCTGGCCACCAAGCTCGCTGGCGGCATCAAAAAGGTGCACCTCATGGCCGCGCTCGGCCAGCACAGTGGCGGCTGTCAGGCCGGCCGGGCCGGCGCCCACCACGGCAAAGCGCCGGCGTGCTGCCGCGCTGGCAATTGGCCGGTAGACCAGCTCTGTTTCGTGGCAAGCGCGCGGGTTGACCAGGCAGCTGGTGAGCTGATTTTTGAAGATGTGATCCAGGCAGGCCTGGTTGCAGGCGATGCAGGTGTTGATCTGGTCGGCCTGGCCGGCGGCGGCTTTTTTTACAAAATGCGGGTCGGCCAGCAGCGGGCGCGCCATGGACACCATGTCGGCAAAGCCGTCGGCCAGCAGTTGCTCGGCCACCTCGGGGGTGTTGATGCGGTTGCTGGCCACCAGCGGCGTGTGGATGCCTGCGGCTGCAAATTCGGCGCGCATTTTTTGCGTGACCCAGGCGAATGCAGCGCGCGGCACGCTGGTGGCAATGGTGGGCACGCGCGCCTCATGCCAGCCAATGCCGGTGTTGATCAGGGTCGCGCCGCCGCGTGCCACCGCCTTGCCCAGGGTCACGACCTCGTCCCAACTGCTGCCGCCCGGCACCAGGTCGATCATCGACAGGCGGTAAATCAGGATGAAATCCGGGCCCACCGCCTCGCGGGTGCGCGCCACAATCTCCAGGGGCAGTCGCATTCGCTGGCTGTAGTCGCCGCCCCACGCGTCGCTGCGCTGGTTGGTGTAGCTGGATAGAAACTGGTTGATGAAGTAGCCTTCTGAGCCCATGATTTCCACGCCGTCGTAGCCGGCCTCGCGGGCTTTGACGGCGCAGTTCACAAAGGCGCGGATCTGCCGCTCCACACCGCGGCTGGACAGTTCAAACGGCGTGAATGGCGAGATCGGCGCCTTGAGCCGGCTGGGTGCCACCGCCAGCGGGTGGAAGGCGTAGCGCCCGGTGTGCAGAATTTGCAGGGCAATCTTGCCGCCGGCCGAATGCACCGCCTGCGTCACCACCTGGTGCCGCCGGGCTGCGCCCGAGGTGCTCATCATGCCGGCGAAGGGCTTGGCCCAGCCCACGATATTGGGCGCAAAGCCGCCGGTCACCATCAGGCCGACATCGCCCTCGGCCCGCTCCCGAAAGTAGGCCGCCAGGCGGCGCAGGTCGCGCCCTTCTTCCAGACCCGTGTGCATGGAGCCCATCAGTACCCGGTTTTTAATCTGGGTGAAGCCCAGATCAAGCGGCGCAAGCAGGTGCGGGTACATGGTCTGGCCCGCTCAGGACCGCGGCACGGTGCTGCATGCGACGCTGGCGCGGTCGCGCCCCAGGCGCTTGGATTCATAGACCGCGGTGTCGGCAGCGGCAATCAGGGTTTCCAGCAGCAGGCCATGGTGGCGCGAGCTGGCGATGCCAATGCTGGCGGTCAGTGCCCGGGCGCGAAAAAGAGCCTGCATCGGGTGCGTGTGCAGTGCCAGCCGGATGCGGTCGGCCACACGCAGGGCGTCGGCTTCGGTGGTGTCGGGCAGGATCACCACAAACTCGTCGCCGCCATAGCGACCCAGCGTGTCGTTGGCCCGCAGTGAGGTTCGCACGCATTCGGAAAAAACCCGCAACGCGGCATCGCCGGCCTGGTGGCCCATGGTGTCGTTGCGCTGCTTGAAGTGGTCGACGTCGATCATCATGAATGCGACCTCCGACTGGGTGCGCTCGGCCCGGCGCAGCTCGTGGGCGGCCAGGTCCATGAAGGAGCCGCGCGATCGGGCCTGGGTCAGCACATCATGCGTGGCCAGAAAACTCAGCCGCGCCTGGATGTGGTCGGTGACCATCAGGATAAAGCCGGTGGAGGAGGCCAGCCCGAGCACCAGCACGGACAGGTAGAGCCCGATGACTCCGGGGCTGCTGTTGAAAAGACCCGAGACTGATTCGTGGTCGGTGGCCGCCTCGACGGCCCGCAACGCATTGGCCAGTGCCAGACCAGCGAATGACACGATGGTCAACCAGCGGTGGTGGTTGATGCGCGTCGTGTTTCTGAACAGGCTGATGCTGGTGCAGGTGCAGGCCAATGCCATCCAGCTGGTGGAAACCACCACGCGCACTCGGCTGTCGTCCACCGCCAGCATCGAAGCCATCAGCAGCGTTGCCACCACTGCGGCCAGCCAGCCCCAAACGGCCGGGGCGCTGACACCGTCAAAGCGGCGGGCTGCCATCAGGTAAAGCACGCAAGCGGTCATCACGCTGGCATTGCCGCCGACCATGGACAGTGCATAGGGAATCGAGCCGCGCAAGCCCACCAGCACCACGCCCACGGTTAGTAAAATGTGGGCCAGCGCGAACACGCTCAGCCCCTTGGATGTCGAGTCCACCACTGAGCGTCGCATTGCGAACAATTCCCAGCTGAACACAGGCATGGCTACCGCAGCCGCAAGCAGCAAGGTGCGAGCGTCCAGCAAAATCTCGGCGTACATCTCAGTCTCCCGTTTTGCCGATGATAGTCTTGCCGGCTTTGGGCGGGTCAGCGGGCAGCAGCAGCACGCAGCCCGCCGTGCAGCAGGCGATGAGCGCCATCGCTTGCAGCAGACTGGAAAAGCCGGCCGCCTTGACCAAAGTTCCCAGCGCGTACACCGCCAGTGCGCTGATCCCGAACGAGACCGCCAGCAGCAAGGCTGGAATTTGCAGGGCCACCACCGCCAGCTGCGCTAGCGACGCCACCGTGTACACAGCAGCCAGCAACAGGCCGAGTTGGGCCGGGTCGTCCTCCAGACCCGTGTGCATGGCGCAATGATGTCATGAGTCCCCCCGGACCTGCAAGGGGACTCCTATACTTGCATCACCAAGCAAAGAGTGACCTGCCCATGACACCACCAAGCCCAACGCAACACGGCAATGCCTCCGTCGAAGACCGTGCTGATGCCATTGAGCGCGCCCTGGATGCCAGGGGATGGGAGCCCGCAAACTTTGTGGAGGAACAGGGACGCCTGATCGACGAGCAGTGGTTGCCGGCCAACGGGGCAAGGGTTGTCGCCCGGGCCTGGACCGATCCCGCGTTTAGACAGCGCTTGCTAAGCAACGGCCGCGCGGCCGTGGCTGAACTTGGGCTGAGCATGCCGCCGCACCACCGTCATTTGGTGGCGCTGGCGAACACCCCCACCGTGCACAACGTGATCTGCTGCACCCTCTGCTCGTGCACGGCTTTTACCATCATCGGGATCCCACCCGACTGGTACAAAGACCTTGAATACCGGGCCCGCGTGGTGCGCCAGTCCCGCACGGTACTCAAGGAAATGGGCCTGACACTGCCGCCCGAGACTGAAATCCGGGTGTGGGACACCACAGCCGATACCCGCTACATCGTGTTGCCCGAACAGCCCCCAGAC
>JBIKZZ010000334.1:0-3672 GCA_044354435.1 Rhodoferax sp.
ACTCTTTGCCAAGGCCTCTAGGGTGGCCGCATTGTCCAGACTAGCCAGGGCTGCACGTTCAATAGCGGCAAAGTCCCGAGCACGGATGACCCGGGCGAATGCCTCGGCAGCAAACCTGAAACCACTACCGGTGCCGGTGATGACGTCTTCAAAGGGAATGGTGTTGGCAATGCCACGGCGCAGGCGCAGTTGGCTCGGCAGATAGTCATAAGCATGCCCGCCCGGCTGCTCGCTGGTGTGGTTCAGGTATTCAGTTTCAATGATGCCCTCAGTGCCCACAATGGTGGCGCGGCGGTGATTGGCCGTGTCCATGGCGCACGAGAGTTGAGCGCGCCGCCCATCCGCGTAAAAAAGCGTCGCCAGCAGGCTGATGTCGACACCCGACTCAGCCCAAACGGCATCCGCCATGACTTTTTGAGGGGCCTCGCCCATCACAAGGCGGATCACACTCAAGGCATAGCAGCCAGCATCTAGCAGAGCGCCGCCGCCAAGCGCCGGGTTCAGCCGGATATTGCCAACCGGCTTACTCAGCGTAAAGCCAAAACTGGCTTGCACCGAGCGCACGCGTCCGATGTCGCCGCCGCGCACCAACTCAAGCATGGCGCCAGTCTGCGGCTGAAAGTAGTAGGGAAACGCCTCCAGCAGCATGACCCCGTTCTGGCGTGCCGCCTCGAACATGGCCTGCGCCTGCGCCAAGCCCATCGCAAGGGGTTTTTCACAAAGCACATGCTTGCCGGCCTGGGCTGCCTTGATCGCCCATTCGGCGTGGAGGCTATTGGGCAGAGGCAGATAAATCACATCAACATCAGCGTCCGCCAACAGGGCCTCATAACTGCCATGGCTGCGTTCAATGCCACAGGCGGTTGCAAAGGCACCCGCTGTCTCGGCATTCCGGCTTCCCACCGCGACGACTTTGGCGTCCGGACAGCCCGCAACGTCGCGGGCAAACTGCCGTGCAATATTGGCGCAACCCAATATGCCAATTCGCAAGGCGGGGGCCGCCGTCGCCACGGCACCCATGCTCATGCGCGCAGGCCCTGCAACACGCGGTCAGGCGTGAGTGGCAGGCGCCGGAACCGCACCCCGGTAGCATCAAACACGGCATTGGCGAGTGCAGCACCAGTGGGGCCTTGAGATGCTTCACCGGTACCGAGAAAAGGTTGGCCAGGCCGATCAATCAGCACCACCTCGACCGGCGGCACCTCGGTGAAGGTCAGGATGGGGTAGCTGCTCCAGTCATGAGACAACACCTGGGTGTCGTCCATTTGAACCTCTTCTTTCAGGGTCCAGGACAAAGACTGGATCAATCCGCCTTCAATCTGGTTGCTGACACCATCGGGGTTGACAATGTGCCCGCTGTCAGCACTGGCCACAGCGCGCAACACACGAATTCGGCCGCTTTGGCGATTGACCTCAACCTCAAGCGCCACGGCACAGTAGCCCGCGATATTTTTGTATTTGGCAAACCCGATGCCGCGGCCGCGGCCAGGTGATTTTTGCCATTGCGACCAGCTAAATTTTTCGGCTGCCCGAACGATGGCATCCCGCGCACGCTCGTCCTTCAAGAATCGCAGCCGATAGGCCACCGGGTCCGCGCCGACCGAATACGCCAATTCGTCCATGAACGATTCAATGGCAAACACATTGGCGTAGGCGCCAAGTCCACGGGTGGACGACACCCGCAAAGGCATCTCGGTGATGAAATGGGTGAGTACGTTGTGCCCCGGAAAATCGTAGAGCGCGATGCCGTTGCGATCAGCCGCAAAATTGGGCGCGCCACCGTTCTGAGGCTTGGGCATAGGGAAAGGTTTTTCCAAGTACCTAGCCGACAGCAAATTACCCGGTTGACCGCCCGGTCGCGTTCCGTGAGGAGTAGACCAAATGGTGAGATCCCAGTCCAACACATTGCCCTGGGCATCCAGCCCAGCCCTCGTCTTGATCAGCATGGCTGAACCGTAGGGCTCCCACAGGTGCTCTTGCTCACGCGTGTATTGCAAGCGCACCGGCGTACCCGGAACGGCCACCGCCAGCAGAGCGGCATCGGCTGCGGCATCATCAGCCATGTTGTGACCGTAGCAACCAGAGCCCTGCACATGCTGCATGCGCACCCTGGCTAAAGGCATGCCCAGCATCTTGGCAATGGCTTGACCTGTTTCAAACACCGACTGACTGTGAGTTTGCACGGTCAGGACGCCGTCGGCACCCAGTGTCGCCAGCGCAGCAGAGGTGCCGATCGAGGCATGCATGTGGTACGGCCGGTAGTAGCTGGCTTCGACCGTTCGCGTGACCTGGCCGGGCGTACTACGAGTCTGTTTTTTGGTCTCAATGATGCGATCAGGCTTGGTCTTTAGAAGCCAGTCAGGCATACCCTCAGTGCCAGGCAATTCTCGTGGTAACTGCCACTGGCAGGTCTGTTGAAGGGCCTGTGCCGCCGCTTGAGCCTGCCCTTCACGGGTTGCAATAACCCCCAGAAAACTTCCGTCTTTCAACACCTTGATAACGCCGGGCATGCGCGTAACGGAGTCTATGTCTGCTGCGATTAGCCGAGCGCCATAGGTCGGAGGTCGAACAATTTGGCCAAAAACCATGCCTTTGGGCCGCAACTCTTGCACAAACATGGCTTGCCCAAGAATCTTGGGGGTCAGGTCTAGTCGGTGCACGGATCGACCAACAAGGCGATGCTCGCCCAGGGGCTTGGGCTTGACCAGTCCAGTCGCTTCACGCTGCAGTGACTCGCCGACGAGCAAGTCCCAGTAGCTGGTCTTGGCCCCAGAACTGGCTTGAATCATGCCATCCCGCACGCTCATGCCAATTGCAGCTTGACCCAACCGGATTTGCGCCAGACCCAGCAAAATGGCGCGCACTTCTGCCGCCGCCTGCCTAACAGCAGTGGCGCAATTGGGCATCGAGAACGAGCCTGCTGTAGTGCCTTCGTTAGGAACCAGGGCGGTGTCACCCGAGACCACCTTCACACGTGCCATTTCTACATCGAGCTCATCTGCACAAACCTGAACCACCGCGGTCAGGATCCCTTGCCCAAGCTCGACCTTTCCAACCATCAGCAAAACAGACTGTTCTTCGCTTTGAATACGGATCCAGGCACTCAAGGTACGATTGACTTGCAAGTCACCAGGTAACCGGGGTTTGTCGGCAGATGCCGCCTGCTGGGAGTGCACGTCCAGCAGTGGGATGGTAAAACCAAGCGCTAAAAATCCAGAGCGTTTCAGGAAACGACGACGCGAATCAGATGCCAATCGTGTCATGTCAGGCTCCTTGCGCCGCGCGCATAACGGCACGAACAATACGGTTGTGCGCTCCACAACGGCACAAATTACCATCCAGCGCAATTCGGACCTCGGACTCCGTAGGCCGCGGGCTGCGATCCAGAAGCGCCTGGGCCTGCATGATCATGCCGGAGGTACAGTAGCCGCACTGGGCGGCCTGCTCTTGCACAAAGGCCTGTTGGAGTCGGGTGGGTGCGCCGCCCTCGCTCAGGCCTTGTAGAGTCACCACCGACCGGCCGCTTGCGGCCGAAAGCGGGACCACACAACTCCGCTGCGGATCGCCATTAATGAGCACGGTGCAGGCGCCACATTGCGCCTTGCCACAGCCATATTTTTGGCCATTGAGGCCAAGGTCATTGGCCAAAATCTGAAGAAGCGGCTCGGTGGG
>JBIKZZ010000231.1:0-5459 GCA_044354435.1 Rhodoferax sp.
TCAATTTCCACGAAAAACGGGTTTTGGATACGACATCCAAAACCCGTTCTCACTCAAATGATGGTCGGGGCGAAAGGATTCGAACCTTCGACCCTCTGGTCCCAAACCAGATGCGCTACCAGGCTGCGCTACACCCCGACAATTTCGAATTATAGCGAGTCACTGAAGTCATTTTCCCCGCTACTTAAACTGGTTAGGAGTTCAGCGGCGCCCATCAGCTGAAATAGACATCGGCTTTGTCAAACGACCCACCAATCTCCCACGGCTGCGCTACAGTTCACCCATGCCAATGTCCGCCCCACAGTTACCCTGGCTCGCGCCCGGAGCGGCTTTCCCCGAGCCCAGTCTGGCTTGGGGAGCGGACTCGCCAGCGCCAGGCTTGTTGGCCGCTGGCGGCCTTCTGGACATCGAAACCTTGCGACGAGCCTACAGCCGGGGCATATTTCCCTGGTTCAGCGAGGGGCAACCTTTGCTCTGGTGGAGTCCAGACCCGCGGATGGTGTTGCAGACCGCCCAGTTCGTCGTCCACCCGTCCTTGAAAAAAGCGATTCGCAAATTTGTCCGAACCCCTGACTGTGAGATTAGATTTGACACCGCATTCCATGAAGTTATCCAGGCCTGTGCCAGCAGTCCGCGCTCTAGACAAGCTGGAACCTGGATTTTGCCGCCCATGATTGAGGCCTACTGTGAGCTCCACCATGCTGGCCTGGCCCACAGTGTTGAAAGCTGGATCAACGGCAAGTTAGTTGGTGGCTTGTATTGCGTAGCTTTGGGCGGGGCCGTTTTTGGTGAGTCCATGTACAGCCTTGTTAGCGACGCGTCGAAGATATCACTGGCAGCGCTCGTCGCCTTTTGTCGCCAGCAAGGTATTGAACAGATCGACTGCCAGCAAAACACCGCCCATATGGCCTCGCTCGGTGCGAAAGAAATGCGCCGGGCGCAGTTCCTTGCGGGCGTTTCTGTTGCGCTGCAACGCGCTGAGCCAACCTGGCAATTTGACCCCCTTTTATGGGAACTGATCATGCCATCGAGGTCGGCAACGACATGACGCATCTCAAAGACCTGCCTCCGCAGACGGTGCAGTTCTATGCAACGGCCCCCTACCCGTGCAGCTACTTGGCTGATCAGCAAGCAAGATCACAAGTGGCAACACCTAGCCACCTGATCAATAACGAGACCTATTCGGCACTGGTTGCCAAGGGCTTCCGACGCAGTGGCATGTTTACCTATCGGCCTTATTGCGATAGCTGCCACGCCTGCATCCCTCTGCGTGTATTGGTGGACGAATTCAAACCAGACCGAAGCCAGCTCCGGGCCCGTGCTCGACACAACAAATTGCAGACGAGGGTACTTGACCTTTGCTTCGTCGAAGAGCATTACCTTCTGTACCTTAAGTATCAAAGAGTTCGTCATGCCGGCGGCGGGATGGATCAGGATAGCGTCGACCAGTACACCCAGTTTCTGCTACAAAGCCGTGTGAATTCCAGGCTTGTGGAGTTTCGGGAAGTGGGGTCTGACGGCGGGCCTGGACAACTCAAAATGGTGTCCATCCTTGATGTCCTTGATGACGGCATTTCGGCGGTCTACACGTTCTACGAACCCGACCCTCACTCCAGCTATGGCACCTACAACGTCCTTTGGCAGATTGAACAAGCCCGTGTACTGCAATTGCCCTATGTCTACTTGGGCTATTGGATTAAGAGCAGCCAGAAGATGAACTACAAGTCCAATTTTTTGCCGATGGCGCTGCTGATTGATGGCCACTGGGTCATAGAAACGGCGAGGCATGTCTGAGACTCGGACACTGTTATTCTGACCAGCCTCATAATTTTTTCATATGGTAAAATTTTTTTGCGCAATTCAGGAGCAACAGTGTCCAAGTCAAATAGCCATACGCCGACCACGCCAACCGTACAGGTCATTGAACGTATGTTTGCCTTGATAGATGTACTTGCGTCCCGGGAGGAAGCCATTTCACTCAAGGAGATTAGCGAGAAAACAGGTCTGCACCCCTCTACAACGCACCGGATTCTCAACGACTTGGCGACCGGCCGATTTGTGGATCGACCGCAGCCCGGGAGCTACCGTTTGGGCATGCGGCTGCTCGAGTTGGGCAATCTGGTGAAAAGCCGGCTCAACGTCCGCGATGCTGCCTTGCTCCCTATGCGCGACTTGCACAAACTGATCCAGCAACCGGTCAATCTCAGCGTACGACAGGGTGACGAAATCATCTACGTCGAGCGCGCTTACAGTGAACGGTCGGGCATGCAGGTGGTTCGGGCGATTGGCGGCAGAGCACCACTGCACCTGACATCGGTTGGCAAGTTGTTTTTGGCAGCCGATGACCCACTGCGAGTCCGCGCTTATGCCAGTCGCACCGGCTTAGCTGGACACACCAAAAACAGCCTGACCCAATTACCAGTTCTCGAGCGCGATTTGTCGAAAGTCCGTCAATACGGTGTCGCGCGCGATAACGAGGAACTTGAACTCGGCGTTCGGTGTATGGCAGCGGGTATTTACGACGACCAGCGCAAGCTCGTTGCAGGCCTGTCAATATCGGCACCAGCGGAGCGCCTAGAAGAAGCGTGGCTGCTCAAATTGCAAGATACCGCTAAAGAGATCTCGGCCAACTTGGGCTATCGGGCTGAAGCCTTTCGATAGGCGCCCGATTCAATCGCTAACGGACTGCCACCAGTGTTTCTTGATTAGCGCCGCCCAAAGTGGACGCAGATCGCGACGCACGTGCGGAGGTCGACTCGACCCAACGCCGCACCCGCTCGGCATCTGCGAGGCGAGTTAACTTTCCTGCAGAGTCCAGGAACACCATGATCAGCTTGCGGCCTGCTACCCGGGCCTGCATCACCAGGCATTGCCCAGCTTCAGAGATGTAGCCAGTCTTCTGCAGACCAATATCCCAAGCGGGGTTCTTGACCAATCGGTTGGTGTTGTTGTACTGCAAGGTGCGATGCCCGACCTCAACCTGATGCCCTGGAGATGTGGAAAACTCACGCAGCAGAACATCAGTGGAGGCGATAGTGACCAGTTTGACCAAATCATTGGCACTGGACTGGTTTTTACTGGACAAACCTGTGGGATCAACATAGCTGGTATCGCTCATGCCAAGCGATCTGGCTTTGGCATTCATCAAGGCCACGAAAACAGGCAAGCCACCCGGGTGGCTGCGTCCGAGCGCATGCGCGGCCCGATTTTCGCTGGACATCAGTGCCAGGTGCAAAAGTTCAGCGCGGCTCAATTCTGTTCCAACGCTCAGGCGGGACGAACTTCCCTTCTCGGTATCCACATCGGCTTGGGAAATAACAATTTTTTCATCCATGGCCAATTTGGCCTCATTAACTACCAGGCCAGTCATCAGCTTGGTCAGTGAAGCTATCGGCAGGACCGCTTTGTCATTTTTGCTGAAAAGCACTTCGCTGGTATCTTGATCGATGACCAGAGCCACACTCGATTTAAGCTCAAGGGCATCGCGCGAAGCATGCAAGCCAGCCAGTTGGCCGTGTGAAGGCTTTAGCGGGCGCGAATTAGCCGCCACAACGCGTGCCCTGGCTTTGGCTTTGGCTTTGGCTTTGGCTTTGGCTTTGGCTTTGGCTTTGGCGCCAGACTGAACAATGACCTTGCTCTTGACTGGCTTCGCGTTCGAGCTGCCAGCTTGTGCCTGAACCTGAACCTGAGTCGCAAGTGCAATAGGTTGCAACACGCCCAACACAAACGCGATGATCCCCAAACGAACGAACCCAAGGTTCAGGGGACTTACCCACGAGTGCTGTCTGTTTGTTGGCATGCGGCCACCTCCGGGCAATTGAACTACATAGAGTTTATCCAAAAAAACCGCTCAATATCAAATACTTGCAGGTCTTTCTTAATCAAAATAGGTAAACGCGAAGACCCTAGCCCTGCGCTGCCACCCGCTCCGCCTTGCTGTGCAATTTATTCAACGCGCTCAAGTAGGCCTTGGCAGACGCCACCACGATGTCTGGGTCTGAACCAACACCGTTGACAACACGCCCACTGTTTTGTAGGCGAACTGTTACTTCACCCTGACTTTCAGTCGAGCCGCTGATGGCGTTTACTGAATACAGCACCATTTCAGCGCCGCTATTGACGTGGGACTCAATGGCTTTCAATGATGCATCCACTGGACCATTCCCATCCGACGAAGCCCTCACCTCTTTGCCCTGCACTGTAAAAACGACGCTGGCCTGCGGCCGTTCACCGGTCTCACTGTGTTGGGACAGGGAGACAAAAACAAACTGCTCATCCTCATGGGAGACACTACCGTCACTGGCCAGCGCCAGGATGTCTTCGTCAAAAATCTCGCTTTTGCGGTCAGCCAGTTCCTTGAACTTGGCAAATACAGCATTGATTTCAGTTTCGCTTTCAAGTTGCACGCCCAGCTCCAGCAGACGCTGCTTGAAGGCATTGCGTCCACTCAGCTTGCCAAGGACGATTTTGTTCGCACTCCAGCCCACATCTTCGGCCCGCATGATTTCGTAGGTATCGCGCGCCTTGAGCACGCCATCCTGATGAATACCGGAGGCATGTGCAAACGCATTGGCACCAACGACTGCCTTGTTGGGCTGAACGACAAAACCAGTGGTCTGGCTGACCATACGGCTGGCTGCAAGAATGTGTTTTGTATCAATCCCCAGGCTAAGTCCAAAATAATCTCGCCGGGTTTTGATCGCCATCACGACCTCTTCCAGACTGCAATTACCGGCCCGCTCGCCCAACCCATTGATGGTGCACTCCACCTGTCGCGCACCACCGATCTTCACCCCCGCCAGAGAGTTGGCGACTGCCATGCCCAGGTCATTGTGGCAATGAACCGACCAGACCGCTTTGTCTGAATTGGGAATGCGCTCACGCAGTTCCTTGATGAACTGACCATAAAGCTCGGGAACAGCGTAACCAACCGTATCAGGTACGTTCACCGTCGTGGCACCCTCCGCAATGGCCGCTTCCAGCACCCGACAAAGGAAATCCATGTCGCTGCGGTAGCCATCCTCAGGGCTGAACTCGACGTCTGCAACCAGGTTACGGGCAAACCGAACGGCCAGTTTGGCTTGCTCAAACACTTGGTCTGGTGTCATGCGCAGCTTCTTTTCCATGTGCAAAGCTGACGTCGCGATAAACGTGTGAATTCGGGCACTGTTAGCCCCCTTCAGGGCTTCAGCAGCTCTTGAAATGTCTCTATCATTCGCACGCGAAAGTGAGCAAATAGTTGAATCCTTAATCGCATGGGCGATGGCCTGCACAGCCTCAAAATCCCCATTTGAACTGGCAGCAAAGCCGGCCTCGATCACATCCACTTTGAGTCGTTCAAGTTGCCGGGCGATTCGCAGCTTCTCATCCTTGGTCATCGACGCGCCAGGAGACTGCTCGCCATCCCGCAAAGTGGTGTCAAAAATAATCAATTTATCGCTCATCTCAATCTCCTGATG
>JBIKZZ010000341.1:0-3610 GCA_044354435.1 Rhodoferax sp.
TGGCCGACGAGACGGCTTGGGGGTCAAACGCGCTTTCGACGAAGGGCAACAATGCCAGCTCGCCCGGCATGTTGCGCCGTTCCAGTTCCTCAACAATATGAAACAAGTACTTGTGGGAGCGCTCGGCCATGCGAAACAGGTAGTCCGGGCGGAGGCTGTACCACTGCTCCCGGTCGCGGACCAAGTCGTTGCTGAGGTCGGGCATGGCAAAGCCGCGCCGAATCCGCTCCCAGAGGTCCCTCGGTGCCTGCAAGGAAGCCACCTGATGTGCGTTTACCTCAGTCATACCGATCGACAATAAATCTGCTGGCTCAGCGACAGCCGTCGGGGGCAATGGCTCTAGGGGCCTAGGCTTCAGGTCAGGCGTCAACGTTGGCGTCGCCGTGGCCGCCGAAGTTAACGTAGGGGCTGGCGTCTCAAGAAGTAGGGGCTGAGCGACAAGGGTATAGCCCGGCAGCGACGCCAGGCAACACCCTATCAGCAACGGATAAACTCTGATCACTTGCTGAACGCCATGGTCAATCTAGCCAACACCTTGTGAGTCCCAATGCGTTTTGCCTGCTTGCTCCCTCGTCCTTGGTAGGGCGGTTGAATTCTGACCCTTGGGGCGACGGTGGCTGATTTGAACATCATGAATGACCAAATTATAGGTTTGCAGGATTGGCTTCGCTCCCCGCTGGGGCAGCACCTGCTGGCGTGGGAGCGCCAGCAGTTTGATCTGGCCGTAGCCGACGTGTTCGGCTTTCACGCCTTGCAGCTTGGTCTGCCAGAGATCGATGCACTGGCTACCAACCGAATGCCGCACCGTTGGCTGGCGACCCCAGCGCCGCAGCCCGGTGCCCACTTTGTGACGGAATTTTCAGCACTGCCTTTCCCTGCCAGCAGCCTCGATCTGGTGGTTTTGCCGCATGCCCTCGAACTATCGCCTGATCCGCACGCGACACTGCGCGAAGTCGAGCGGGTGCTAGTGCCAGAAGGGAGAGTGATTATCACTGGCTTGAACCCGCTCAGCCTATGGGGTTTGCGGCAGCGTCGGACCAGTCTGTATCGTCGGCTGGGATTGAGACAGTCGTTTTTGCCGCGGGATGAGCTCATTGGGTACCTGCGACTACGCGATTGGGTGCGCTTGTTGGGCTTTGAGGTCGAGGCGGGCCGCTTCGGCTGCTATCGTCCAGCATTCCAAAGCCAAGTCTGGCTGGACCGGTTGCAATGGCTTGACCGTGCCGGTGCGCGTTGGTGGCCTATTTTCGGCGCATCCTACTTTGTTGTGGCCGTCAAACGGGTTCGTGGTGTGACCCTGATGAGCCCGACGTGGAAAGCGGCGCGCACGCACCAAAACGTACCGGTTTCCGTGGTCAATAGCGCAGTGTTGACTGAGCCCAAGAAGCGCAAGAACGAAGATTGAAGGAGACTGGATTGAACCGAATAGAAATCTACACCGATGGGGCCTGCAAGGGCAATCCTGGCCCGGGTGGCTGGGGTGCGCTGCTCAAATCGGAGGGTATGCAAAAAGAATTATTTGGTGGCGAACTAGGGACCACAAACAATCGAATGGAGATGTTGGCTGTGATCGAAGCGCTGACGGCCCTGAAGCGACCCTGCCAGGTGATCTTGCACGTCGACAGTCAATATGTGCTCAAGGGAATGACTGAATGGCTGCCAGGGTGGAAGGCCAGGGGATGGAAGACCGCAGCCAAGCAGCCGGTCAAAAATGTTGACCTCTGGCAGCGTCTGGATGCCCTGGTCAATGGCGCCGGCCATGCGATCGAATGGCGCTGGGTCAGGGGTCACAACGGCGACCCAGGCAATGAGCGTGCCGATGCCTTAGCCAATTTGGGCGTCGCACAGGCGCTACAGGCGCTACAGGCGCGCTGAAGCCAAAGTGCGACGTAGGCGCTGTACCGGCCCATGAACGCAACGCTAGTGTTGCCTGTGTGTGGTTTATTGCTGGGTCTGTCATTGATTTGAGGCAAGGGCTGCTACATTTGCGGTTTTGCCTCTCGGCGTCGAGTCATTGGCACATTCGATAATTTTGTTGCAACAAAAAGCTCATGGCCAAAAAAATAATCTACCCGCTGGTCGCCATTCTCGGCATTGCAGCGGTCTCTGGGGCGGCCTGGTGGTACCAGTCCAAGCCCACAGGACCTAAGGAAATAGTGGCTGGCGCTGGGGGAGCACCGGCTGGCGCGCCGGCAAGTTCAGCATCTGGTCCGGCCGTACCGCGTGCGGCAGGGGTGGAGGTGGCCAAGGTTGAGACCATGTCGCTGCGCGACGATGCCCAGGCGGTGGGAACCCTTCGGTCCCGCCAGAGCGTGATGCTTCGCCCTGAAATAGCGGGCCGAATCAAGGAGTTGGGCTTCACAGATGGCGCCCGGGTACGCAAAGGGCAGATGCTCGTTCAGCTTGATGATGCCCTTCAACGCGCTGATCTGCGTCAGGCGCTGGCTCAGGTCTCGATCGCCAGGGCCAATTTAAAGCGCAATGAAGAGTTGGTGGCCCAGAATTTCGTGGCCAAGCGGGTGCTCGATGAGAGTGCCGCCAGTTTGCAAGTGGCAGAAGCCCAATTGGGCCTGTCATGCGCCCGTTTGTCCCGCATGGTCTTGCTCGCGCCATTTGACGGCACCTTAGGGATCCGAAACATCAATCTGGGTGATTTCGTCAAAGATGGGGCCGACCTTGTTAACCTGGAAGACACCAGCAGCATGTATGTGGATTTCCGATTGCCTGAGCGTTTTCAAGGAAAAATAAAGCTTCAGCAGCAAGTCGAACTGCTGCTCGATGCCGTGCCAGGACGTAAATTCAAGGCGCGCATCGAAGCGCTTGACCCTCTGCTGGACGTCAATGGCCGTTCGGTGGGTGTCCGAGCTGTCCTGCCCAATAATATGGGTGAGGCTGCCACCCCACCGGGGGCTGGCGGTGGTGGCAGGCCGGCGGCTGCACCTGCAGGGGCAGCCTCGGCTCCCAAGGCGCGTCCAGCACGCCCGGCTGCGGCCCGTCCCAATGCAGCGCCAGAGTCTGGCCCTGTGTCACGTGCAGCCGGCCCCTATGAGGCGCTGGGTTGTCCGCCGGACCCGATTACCCCAAGCGCTCGGCCTGCAACGCCAGCCGCTGCGGCTGGACGGGCGGCACCTGCGGGAGGCCCCGCACCGCTGCGGCCCGGCATGTTTGCGCGTGTGACAGCCGTTTTCTCGGTGAATGAAGCAGCCTTGGTGGTGCCTGAGGAGGCTATCGTTCCTCAGGGTGGCCGGCAATTTGTGTTTAAAGTTGTTGAGCCTGGCGCACTGCCGCCGGCTGTAGCCGCTTCTGCGCCAGCGCTAGCGCCTGATACCAAGTTCGTGTCTCAGCGCCAGGAGGTCAAACTTGGCGCCCGACGCGCGGGCAAAGTGGAGGTGACCGATGGTCTGAGCGAGGGTCAAATCGTCGTGGTTGCTGGGCAGCAGCGGCTGCAACGGGATGGTACAGGGCTACGTGTGGTGGAACTCGGTCGTCCACCACAGGCTGGCGCCCCTGGTGCTGGAGCCAGCGCCCCTGCTGCAACTGCGTCTGCTGCGACTCCAGCAGCAAGCCGCTAATTTCCGGGGCGTTGAACCATGCAACTCGCTGAAACTTC
>JBIKZZ010000342.1:0-3606 GCA_044354435.1 Rhodoferax sp.
CCGGCTGGAACCCAGCGATGTGCGCACCGGCTACGGCTCGGGCGAGTTTGACGCCGAAGGCCGTTACGTCGAACTGCGCTTTGATACGCCTCGCGCCAAACACAGCATCATCAGCGCCTATTTCCCCAGTGGCTCATCGGGCGAGGAGCGGCAGCAGGCCAAGTTTCGTTTCCTGGATGAGTTTTACCCGCACCTGGTCAAGCTGAAAGCCGAGCGAAACTTTATTCTGGTGGGCGACGTGAACATTGCGCACCAAGAGATCGACCTGAAGAACTGGAAAGGCAACCGCAAAAATTCAGGTTTTTTGCCCGAGGAGCGGGCCTGGATGAGCCGCCTGCTGGGCGAGGCTGGTTTGGTGGACGTGTACCGCCAGCTCCACCCCACCGCCACGTACGAGGCCTACACCTGGTGGAGCAACCGCGGCCAGGCCTACGCCAAGAACGTGGGCTGGCGGCTGGACTACCACCTGGCCACGCCGCAGCTGGCCGCTGGCGCGCGTAACGTGGAGATCTACAAGGGCGAGAAATTCTCGGACCATGCGCCGGTCACGGTGGCGTACGACTGGGTGGTATGACGGGATGCTGGCGTCGACTGAGTGCTTGCCCTCGGCTATCTGAGTCGTTTCTGAAAAAAATTGACCATTTCCAACCGGGCCGCTTCTGCTTCTTTCGCAGAGTACCTCATGGCCACCATGCCGCCGGTTTGAGCCTTGGCAAATGGGCTGAAGGCGGGGGGTGGCGAGCTAGGCCAATCAAACGCATGTGTTGCACCGTCAACCATGCGCACGGTCAGTTGACTTGCAATTTCAGGAAACTCGTCACGCATGCGCAAACAATCGGTCTTTGGATTGAATTCAAAATCGTCGTTTGTGCCCGATAGGATGTAAATCGGCGTGCCAGTGGCACCCCAGTTTTGTGGTCGTCCGGGGTTAATCCAGGAACGGATTCTCTGCTGATCGTCCAGGATGTTGGCACAGCCGGGATAAAGCGAAAAGTGAGCCGCGTACACTAATTCGCGAGGCAATACGTGATTGTCACGCGCCAGACGGGCAGGCCTGACACCCATCGCCGCCAGAATCGCTACAGCACCACCGCTGGAGAATCCGGCAACACCAATTTGGTGTGGGTTGATCCTGGCATCTTTGCTGAGAAAAACAAGTGCTCCCCAGGCATCTTGAAGTCGGTCGCATAGGACGGGTGCATTTCGATCGTTTCCATTGCGCGCCCCCCGAGGCGTATAAGAGTCGACCTCCAGGGTGGCTATACCGGCGGCATTCAGAGCCTGTGCATAGAAATCGCCAACGCCGACGATTCCAGCATTGCTGTGAAGTAAGACTACAGCTGGAACTCTTCCCTTAGCCTGGGATGGCAGGCGGAGGACTCCCCAAACGCTACTGACCTCTTTAACTCGGTCATTGCATTTTGCACCAACGACAGGAATTTCAACTTTGCTGTTTGTCACTTCACTGCCAGCTGAGATGGCCGCTATCAGCAAACAAAGCGACATGAAAAAAGCTTTGGCTTTTGGAAAATTGAATACCAGGGGAGTGAAATGGGTGTTCATAAAATCATGATTCGGTCATCGTTCAAAGTTGGGCCCCGTAAACCCCGCGACTGGCCGAAAGCCGACAGCCAAATTCCCAACCACCGCCCATACAAAATAACTAGGTTCGTGCTTTCACGTCTATGCTAAGCGGGTGGCCTGCCGTTGGCGCTCCGCTTGAGCGAGGGCGTAGACCTCAGCCTCACTTGACTGGCCGGCCCCCAACCGTAACCACCCCACTTTGAACTTTGAATACCTCATTTCCCTTGCCCGGCATTTTGGGCATGGAGATCTGAAGTTCACCGCCCTTCAGCGTGTAAGAAACCAGATCACTACACGAGCCAAACTCAGGGGAAACTTGCGGGATTCCTTTGCTCAGTGTAATGATGCGGATGAGCAGAGGGCAGGCGGTGCCGCCATTATTTTCTATGATTGCAATGTCGGCCTCATCGTTCTGAACCACAGCGACAAGCGTGAGACTGGTGTTGCCTGCGACTTCCGGCCTAACGGGTTTTCCATTCAGCAGAAGGATCGATTCGTCATTTGTCGATAGAGTCCCGAATCGGGTGGGCATCTGCGCACCCAATGCAGATGCGAGATTGAAGTGCAGGGCGAGGGTTGCGGCGAGGATGGTCTTGATCATGGCTTTCGTGATTTGGCTTTTGAAACTGAATTTGGCCGGCAGCGTGACAACGCCGCAGTTATTGATGGCGAGAGTGGCAAAAAATTGGCGGTTTCAAACTCGATGAGCATAATATTCGCATTTCGCTGTTTGGGGTTTTCAAAATGCAAACAAGCGCTACGTCGGCTGGAAAACGCCCCCTCAACCTCACGATCACCGAAGCCCTGGTGGCGCAATCCAAGGCCTACACCAACAACCTGTCGGCCACGATGGAGTCGTTGCTGGCGGAGTTTGTAGCCAATCAGCAGAGCGCACAACGCAATCGCCAACACGTGGCCGATGCGTGTGCTGCCGAATGGAATGCGGTGCACGCGGCGGTCGGCTCGTTTGCAGACGAGCATTCCACTTTGTAATGGCGCAATTCGATATTCATCGCAACAAGGAGGCGCGAGTCGATTCCTTTCGTGGTGGTGGTTCAGTCCGCGCAGTTTGACCGCTACCAAACGCGTGGTCGTCACGCTGGTGCTGCAAACTCTGCTCCCGCGAAGCACCCCCACCGTGGGTGGCAGGATGAACCCAACTTTTGTCATTGACGGTGTTCGTTGTGTCCTGCGTCCGCTGGACGAGGTGTCGGTGGCTGTCGATCAATTGAGGGAGGTGGTCGGGTCTTTGGCCCAAGAGGGGCAGATCATGGCCGATGCACGGGACGAACTGTTAACCAGGTCTTGGGGTTGATTGAAAGAGATTTTTTGTTGCACCGAAGGCGACCTGGAAGTGGTAAATCCGTGGGGTGGTTCTGGATGTTTCCATCGCCCACGCTGTCCATTGACCCACGAAGTGGTGTCGAGCGGCGACACCATTTTTGAAGAGCACCTACAACGGGCGCTCAAGAAGGCCGTGCCACTGGCGGGCATTCACAAAACAGCTTCAGTCCGTACCTTGCGCCATTCATTTGCCACCCACCTTTTGCGAGCTGGTACCGACATCCGCACGGTGCAAGAGCTGCTGGGCCGCTCAGATGTCAGCACCACGATCCGCGCTCAGGTCGAGCGCTATTTGGTACGTAGAGTTAGGGCAGGTCGATGTGATGCTGCCTCAGGGAGTTGGGAAGCTGTCAAAGCGCTTTGAGATCGCAGGGTGTTTTGTTCTTTGCGAATGTCCGGGCGCGCATGGACATTCGTCTTTTTCGAGTCGATGAAGGTACTCGGGTGGGCTGGAGAACTCAATGATCCCCAAACGGGGGCTTTCTAGAAGACCCTCACACCAGCGCTTGGTTGCGTTTGTGCAGTGTCACAGCACAGGAAAGGCCAGGCGCACGGCCGTTTTTCCTGGCCACAGCCGGCGAGTGGGCATGATGAGCACAGTGGGTTCGTGAGGAGCTAACACCGCTTCATCGCCATCGTGGCCGATCAGGCTGCCTTTTGCCAAGTGTTCAAAGCCCC
>JBIKZZ010000343.1:0-3604 GCA_044354435.1 Rhodoferax sp.
TCCAAAGTTCGGAAAGCCTACACCGTCATGGGTGACGCGGTGAACTTGGCTTCCCGGCTGGAAGGCCGGACCAAAGGCTACGGCGTCGGTATTCTGGTGGGGCAAGCAACAGCACGACTGGTCGACGATGTGGTGTTCAAGGAACTCGATCGGGTGAGAGTTAAGGGCAAAAGCGAACCAGTCACCATTTACGAACCACTCGCGCAGCAGGGCGAACTCTCTGAGGCACAGAACCTAGAACTGGCGCAATGGCAGCTTTGCCTGGTGGCTTACCGCGAACAGCGCTGGGCCGATGCGCGTGACTGCCTTGGCAAACTGCAGGTCATGGCGCCAGGCGCCTATTTGTACGAGCTGTATGCAGGCCGTATCCAGGCCCTTGTCAACACCCCGCCGGGGGCAGACTGGGACGGCGTCACGAATTTCGAGGACAAATAACCACTCGCTCAAGGCCCGGCCGCTGTTCAGTCCACGACCGCGCGAATCAACGAAGCCGCTGTCGCTGCAATGGCCGGTATTCGCTGGATATTGTTCTGCTCAATGGCCAGCAAAATCAACTCATTGACTCCGCCCACCACCGCCATTGCCATGTCTGGGGCCAGCAACACACGCGATGGATCGGCGTTGATGACAGTGAGCATGAAGTCGGCAATGTCCTGGTTGACCCGGCGACGCGCCTCAAGACCAGCAGCGCCGAGGCCCAGTATCTCCACGTACAGGGTGCGCAACAACACCGGGTCACTGGCCAGGCATTCCAAGTAGGCCTGGAGCGCCTGCTCCACCTGGGTCTGCCAACTTCGTGAGGGGTCCATGGCTGAGCGCAACACCCCAAGCGCGCTATGACTGGCGGCCTCATACAGGGCGATCAGGCAGTCGGTCCGATCGGAAAAATATTGATAGAAGGTCCTTCGGGACACTTCAGCCTCACGCACGATGTCAGCCACCGTGCTGGCCGCATAACCCTTGGCGGCCACGCTTCTGGCCATACCTTCGAGCAGCCGCTGGCGGTGTGCATGAGGTTCTGGTGGGATTGAATCTGACTGCATCTGGTCGTCGGGTGGTCTATCAGGCGCTTATGAAATCCCAAGTTTCGGGATCCGCGCCACGCAAAAGTACTTGACAGTGTGAGGTATCTTGGGCAACATTACAACTGGTACGTAATCGTACCAATATGTTTCACAGGAAGTCATGTATGTCTGAACTGGTCGTCCGCCGTTTGTTAATTGATTTGGAAGCGCCTGTGGCTCGCCATTGGTTTGGCGGTGACGCCTTCAGAACGGCCTTGTTTAACGCCTTATCCATGAGCTTTCCTTTAGGTGAGCAATTTTTTATGGACTCGGTCCGAGCGGGGCTAAAAGCCCTGCCCCCAAATGAACAGGAGAAGTTTGTCGCTGAAGCCCAAGGCTTCATTGGCCAAGAGGCCACACATCGGCGTATTCATGCTCTGTTTAACGCGCAGATTGAGAAGCATGGTCTGGTGAATCACTGGGAACCCCGCGCGCGCGAACGCCTCAAGATGCTAGCCAGTTTTAGTCCCCGGCATTGGTTGGCAATTACTGCGGCCACGGAGCATTTCACAGCCGTCTTTGCCGACTGGTTGTTGAGCAACCCGGAATGGTTTGACGGCAGCGAAGACCGGCTAAAGACCATGTGGCTGTGGCACAGTGCTGAGGAATCAGAGCATAAGTGCACAGCATTTGACCTTTACTTGGCGCTGGGCGGTTCTCACCAGTGGCGAGTGACATGGTTCAACCGCACGAGCCTGGTATTTTTTTCTGACTTGCTGCGCCAGACGGTCAACAACTTGCATAACGATGGCAGCATCTGGCAATGGCGAACCTGGGTCAGTGGTGCTGGCTTTTTGTTCGGTAAGCGCGGCATGATCCGCAGCATGTTTAAACCTTGGTGGGCCTACCGGCGCGAAGGTTTTCACCCAAACCAATTGCACAACGACTTGTCGCTGTCTTGGCTACAGTCTAATCAGCAGGCCTTTACGGAAGTGAACGGGCGCCTGGCGCAACCGACCTAAACGCAACTTCAACCCACCGCAAATGCCAGATTGAATCTGAGCAAGGGGGCTGACGGGATTCGCTCAAATTGCTGGTTTTGTTCCGGCTCCAGTCTCGTTCAGAGTGCTGGGCCTATTTTTGCTGGAAAATCCGGGCATGCAACTCAACCACATCGCCAACGCATCCGTCCCATCCTCATCTGGGCGAACGATCTCCGTACTCGACCCATCTGATGGCGAGACCTTTGAACACATTCAACGCAGCAATGCCAGCGATATCGACACTGCAGTCCAGGCCGCGCGCCACGGGCTGGACAGCGCGTGGCGCAAACTCAATGCCGCCGAACGCGGACGCCTGTTGATGCGCCTAAGCAGCAAAATCACCGAACACGCCGAGGAATTAAGTCAAATCGAACAGCGCGACTGCGGAAAACCCACGCGGCAGGCCAAAGCAGACGCCTTGGCATTGGCACGTTACTTTGAGTTTTATGCGGGTGCCTGCGACAAACTCCATGGCGAAACGATTCCCTATCTGGACGGCTACAGTGTGATGACTTGGCGCGAGCCACACGGGGTGACAGGACACATCATTCCCTGGAATTACCCCATGCAGATTTTTGGCCGTAGCGTTGGTGGCGCCCTCGCCGCTGGCAATACCTGTGTGGTCAAACCCGCAGAGGACGCCTGCCTGTCACTGATCCGTGTCGCGCAACTGGCTGCAGAGGTCGGTTTTCCAGCCGGTGTCATCAACATCGTGACAGGCTATGGCCACGAAGTGGGCGATGCCCTGGCCCGCCACCCAGGCATCGACCACATCAGTTTCACTGGCAGCCCAAGCGTGGGTACGCTGATCCAGCAGGCTGCGGCGCTACGGCATTGCCCTGTCACCTTGGAGCTGGGCGGCAAGAGCCCCCAGATTGTTTTTGCTGATGCCGACCTGGATGCTGCTGTGCCGGCCATTTTGAATGGCATTGTGCAAAATGCCGGCCAAACCTGCTCCGCTGGGTCGCGCCTACTGGTCGATCAGGTCATTTATGAGCCCTTGTTGGCCCGGTTGGGGGCTGCTTTTGAACAACTTCGGGTCGGGCCTGCCGGCATGGATTTGGATCTTGGCCCCTTGATCCGGCAAAGTCAACAGCAACGGGTATGGGACTTCCTGAGCGATGCCCAGGTGGCGGGCATTCCCATGGTGGCGCAGGGACGGGTCGTCGATGAAGCTCCCCAAAGCGGCTTCTACCAGGCGCCCACTTTGCTTCGTGACGTTCCGTTCGACCATCGGTTAGCACAACAGGAGGTGTTTGGGCCAGTGCTGTGTGCCATGCCCTTCAAAGACGAAGAGCAGGCGGTAGCGCTCGCCAATGCGACCGAATTTGGTCTGGTGGCCGGTGTGTGGACGCGGGATGGTGCCCGACAATTCCGAATGGCGCGGCGCATTCGCAGCGGCCAGATTTTCATCAATAACTATGGCGCCGGCGGCGGGGTGGAGCTTCCCTTTGGCGGTGTGAAATCCAGCGGCTACGGGCGTGAAAAAGGTTTTGAGGCTTTGCTCGGTTTCACCACTCTGAAGACAGTGGCCATCCGGCACGGCTGATGCCGACC
>JBIKZZ010000344.1:0-3592 GCA_044354435.1 Rhodoferax sp.
GCTCCAAGTCCAAATACACCGCGCCGCCGGGCCAGTCTTTGGCAAGGGTGCGGGCCAAGGTGGTTTTGCCCACTTGGCGCGGCCCCAGCAGCACCACAGCAGGGACTTGCAGCAGTGTTTGACGGAGCGCAGATTCGAATTGTCGGCTTATCATTATTGAAATTATAACTTTTAAAGTTAATATTTCAATAATGATAAGCCTGTACCTTGTCCGCTAAACACGCGCAGCCCTCGGGCGCGGGGTGGACTGGCTGCCAATGGCCGGGCAGCGCTGGCGTGGTGCCAACGCTCCGAGATTGCGGCTGCTCGGCCTGCAGCGCCGCCGTCATACGGCAAAATGAGCCCATGAGCACTGAATTTGACTACATCATCGTCGGCGCCGGTACCGCCGGCTGCCTGCTGGCCAACCGCCTGTCGGCCGACGCCAGCAAGCGTGTGCTGCTGATCGAGGCTGGCCGCCGTGACGATTACCACTGGATCCACATTCCGGTCGGTTACCTGTACTGCATCGGCAACCCACGCACCGACTGGTTGTACCAGACCGAGCCCGAGCCGGGTCTCAATGGCCGCGCGCTGCGTTACCCGCGCGGCAAAACCCTGGGCGGCTGCAGCAGCATCAATGGCATGATCTACATGCGCGGCCAGTCGCGCGATTACGACCAATGGGCCGCGCACACGGGTGACACCTCTTGGGGCTGGGACCAATCCCTGCCGTACTTCAAGCTGCACGAAGACCATTACGATGGCGCCACGGCGGCGCATGGTGCGCGCGGCACGACAGCCGAGCTGATGCAAGACGACAGCACGCCCTACCGCAAGCTGTTGCGGGGCCGCAAGGCCGGCGGCGAGTGGCGTATCGAGCAGCCGCGCGTGCGCTGGGACATTCTGGATGCCTTTGCCAAAGCGGCGCAGCAGGCTGGCGTCCCCGCCACCACCGATTTCAACCGTGGCGATAACGAGGGCGTTTCGTACTTTGAGGTTAATCAGAAATCGGGCTGGCGCTGGAACACAGCCAAGGCCTTTTTGCGCCCCACCTGTTACGCCCGGTCCAATTTTGAGATGTGGACCTCGGCCCAGGTGGCCTCGCTGGTGTTGGAAACGCTGCCCGATGGTCGTCTGCGCTGCACTGGCGTGACCGTCCACGGTGGCGACCAGATCGTCACCGCCACGGCTCGGGCCGAGGTGATTCTGAGTGCCGGCAGTATTGGCTCACCGCAACTGCTGCAGCTGTCGGGCATTGGCCCCGGGGCTTTGCTGCAGCAGCACGGTATTGCGGTGCGGCACGATTCACCGGGCGTGGGCGCCAACCTGCAAGACCACTTGCAAATTCGCACTGTGTTCACGGTCAGTGGCGTCAAGACCCTTAATACCCAGGCTAATTCCCTATGGGGCAAGGCCATGATCGGGCTGGAATATGCGCTCAAACGCACCGGTCCGATGAGCATGGCGCCGTCGCAGCTCGGCGCCTTCACCCGCAGCGATCCGGCCCAGCCCTGGCCCAACATCCAGTACCACGTGCAACCGCTGAGCCTGGACGCCTTTGGCGAGCCGCTGCACCGCTTCAATGCCTTTACCGCCAGCGTCTGCAACCTCAACCCCACCAGCCGCGGCACGGTGCAGATCAAAAGCCCGAGTTTTGACGTGGCGCCGCTGATCTCGCCCAACTACCTCAGTACCGACGCCGACCGGCAGGTGGCGGCCGATTCCTTGCGGGTGACGCGGCGTATCGTGGCCCAGCCGGCGCTGGCACGCTATGCGCCGCAAGAGTTCAAGCCAGGCGTCCAGTTCCAGACCGACGCCGACCTAGCGCGCTTGGCCGGAGACATCGCTACCACCATCTTTCACCCGGTTGGCACCACCAAGATGGGGCGGGACGATGACCCGATGGCGGTGGTAGATGCGCGGCTGCGGGTGCGCGGTCCCGGCGGGCTGGTGGCTGGCCTGCGGGTGGTGGATGCCGGCGTGATGCCCGTGATCACCAGCGGCAACACCAATTCACCCACCCTGATGGTGGCGGAGAAGGCGGCCCAGTGGATCTTTGAAGACGCGGCCCGAGCGCTTGCAGGGTAAATCCGGATGTCGCCGGCGCGCCATTGTCTTAAAGTTGCGACAACTCACCAACGGCCGCGAGGTCCATCGAAGGCGAGAGGCCCAGGAGACATGCCGGCCGGCACTGACCCAGTGCATCGCGGCACTACAGCCAGCGCGCTCAGAAAAAACACCGGCAATCCCGGTGTTTTTTTTGTTTCAAGTACCCGCCTGTAGGCTGGCTGGCTGGCTGGCTGGCTGGTCGCGAGCTCGTTGCTACCCCTGAGTGAACAGTGGGAGAATACAGGCCATGACAAGCAGTTCTTTGAGGTACCGGGAGTCCAAAGAAAAGAGTGGCGAAATCCTGCGGCAGGTGCTGGCCGTCATGGGGCAGCACGATGCAGCTTTCAACCCGGTGAATTTTGCGGTTTGGTATGAGCATTTGGCCGGCATTAACAGCCGTTTGACGCAGGCGCTGCTAAAGGCACAGCAAACCGAGCCCATTTTGTCGGACACCACGTTGGCCCAATTGCATCAGGAATATGTGGCTGAGCCAGATGCCCAGTCAATTCAGCAAGTCAGCCTGCAGTTGCAGCGGGTGATGACCGGCGTCCGGGGCAGCGCCTCGCGGACTGGCGAACGGGCTGGG
The DNA here is from genome assembly GCA_044354435.1 of Rhodoferax sp. Taxonomy (GTDB): domain Bacteria; phylum Pseudomonadota; class Gammaproteobacteria; order Burkholderiales; family Burkholderiaceae_C; genus Rhodoferax. Next base: position 2,678 of record JBIKZZ010000344.1, read on the forward strand.
GCCTACGAGGGTCAATTGAACCAACTGGTCAGTGAGATTAAGAGCGAAGTCCCCTTTGCGGCGCAGGCGCTGATCAGCCGAATTCTGGATGAAACCACCCAAATGGGCCAGAGCGCACGGGAGTTGTCCAGCGAGGTGACGATCTGCCGGCTGGAAATCGACCGCCTGTCCAATGAGCTGACCCGGGCGCTCGATGAAGCTCGGATCGACCCGCTCACAGGCATTCTGAACCGCAAGGGCTTTGACCAAAGGCTGGCTGCCATGATGGAGCTCTCGCCCAAGCGCGGGGCCTCACACTGCATGATCCTGTTTGATATTGACCTGTTCAAGAAGGTCAATGACCTGTACGGCCATGTGATGGGCGACCGGGTCATCCAGGCCGTGGGTGAAACACTCAGGGTCTGTGCGGCCCATCTGAAGTCCTATTCGGTGGCCCGTTACGGCGGTGAAGAATTTGTCATTCTGCTGCCCGATTGCACGCTCGAGATGGCCAACCAGGTGGCAGAAACCGTTCGGCAACGCACCAAATCCATCAAAATCCGCGACCGCCGCTCAAACAGCGTTGCGGTCTCGATCACCATCTCTGGCGGTGTGGCCGCCCTCAGGCCCGGCGACCAGGCAAAGGCCCTGATAGAGCGGGCCGATCGTGCGCTTTACCAGTCCAAATTGGCCGGACGCGACCGTATCACGGCTTGTTAGTGTTCGGCGCTGTCCCAGCAGCGGGCCAGGCCAGGTCGCTCAGGCTCCGGGCTTTACCCAAGGGGGCCGTGGCTTGCGCCTTTTGCACGGCCGCAATGTCTTCCACGCTGGGGTAACGGCCCGTCAACCAGTAATCGAACACGCGTCGTGCAATTGGCGCGGCGTTCTGGGAGCCAAAGCCGGCGTTTTCCACGATCAAGGCCAGCGCGATCGTCG
>JBIKZZ010000374.1:0-3252 GCA_044354435.1 Rhodoferax sp.
GGGCTGCCGCGCCTGGGCGGCCTGGGCTGCGCCTGGGCCACCACGGCCGCCATGTGGTTCAACTTGTTGGCCATGGTGTGGTGGACGCGGCGCAGCCCGGCCTACCGCAGCACCTGGCCGCTAAGCCATTTCGAGCCGCCGCATTGGCCCACCCTGGCCGCGCAGCTGCGACTGGGCCTGCCCATTGGCGTGACCTATTTTGCTGAGACCAGCGCTTTTGGGCTGATTGCGCTGCTGGTGGCCCGCTTTGGCACCAATGAGGTGGCAGCACACCAGATCGCGCTCAACTTTGCGTCTTTCAGCTTCATGCTGCCGATGAGCGTCGGGGTGGCGATATTGACCCGGGTGGGGCAGTCCATGGGTGCTGGCGACGCGCGGGCGGCGCGCTTTCGGGCTTGGGTGGGCATTGGGGTGGCGCTGGCTTTTGCCGGGGCGTCTGCCCTTTTCATGGCGCTGTTGAGCCAACAGATTGCCACCGCCTACACCAGCGACCGCGCCGTGGCGGCGCTGGCGGCTCAGCTGCTGCTGCTGGCCGCGCTGTTCCAACTGACCGACGCCTCCCAGGTGGCCACCAGTTGCGCCATTCGCGGCTACAAGGTCACGCGGGCGCCCATGGTGATCCATATGCTGGCGTTTTGGGGTTTATCACTGCCGCTGGGCTGCGTGCTCGGGCTGGCGCCAGGCTGGCTGCCGTTCGGGCCGGCAGAACCCATGGGCGCGCACGGTTTCTGGATCGCGCTGGTGGTGGCGCTGACGGTGGCCGCCCTGGCCCTGACCGCCCTGCTGCACCGTGTGGCCAGCAAGCATCTGATACGCTCAAACCATGCCCGCCCAGCCATTGCCGCTTAGCTCGGCCACTGCCACTGTCACAACGACGCTCACCACCACCCGCACCCCCATGCCGGCGGGGCGAGTGGTGCTGTTGATTGCGCTGCTGATCGGCCTGCAGCCGCTCAGCACCGACCTGTACCTGCCGGCTTTACCCGCGCTGACCAACGGTTTTGGCGCCAGCATGACGCAAGCCCAGCTGACCCTGACCGCACTGGTACTGGCGCTGGGCGTGTCACAGCTGTTCTGGGGCCCCGTGTCAGACCGCTTTGGCCGCCGCCCTGTCTTGCTGGTGGGTTTGGTGGCCTATGCGCTGGCATCCATCGCTTGTGCCCTGGCCACGAGCATGGATCTGCTGATTTTTTGGCGTGCAGTGCAAGGCACCGCCATGGGCGCCGGTGTGGTCTGTGGCCGAGCCATCGTGCGAGATTTGTACGAGCCGACCGAAGGTGCACGGGTGATGTCCAAAGCCATGAGCGGTCTGGCGGTGATTGCCTGCGCCAGCCCACCGCTGGGCGGGCTGCTGTCTGACCTGTTTGGCTGGCGGGTGGCGCTGACCACACTGGCCGTGTTTGGCTTGGTTACCCTGGCGCTGCTGCTGTGGGGCTATGAGGAGACCATTCCCCAAAAAAACCCGCAGGCACTGGCGCCGGGCAAGCTGCTGGCCAACTGGCTGATGGTGCTTCGCCACCCAACATTCAGGGCATTTTCGGCGCTGACCACCGTGTCTTACGCAGGCCTGTTCACCATTTTGGCGGCCTCGTCCTTTGTGTATATCCAGGTCTTGGGTTGGAGCAAGACCGGTTACGGCTTGGCGATGCTGGCCAATTCACTGGCTTACATGGCCGGTACATTTTTATGCCGGCGCCTGATCACGCGCTTTGGGGTACCCCATTCTGTTGCGCTGGCCGGGGGCGTGTCGCTGATTGCCGGCACGCTGATGGGCACCCTGGCCCTGGCCGGTGTGCAATCGGGCTGGGCGCTGCTGCTACCGCAATGCCTGTTCATGATTGGCCATGGCGTGCACCAGCCCTGCGGCCAAAGCGGTGCAGTCGGCCCGTTCCCCCAGGCCGCAGGCGCCGCATCGGCCGTGAACGGCTTTTTGGTGATGCTGATGGCCTTTGCCGTGGGCAGTTGGCTGGGCACACACATGGACGGCAGCGTGCTACCGCTGGCGCTGGGCGTGTGGTTTTGGAGCGCCGTCACAGCCCTGGTGGCCTGGACCTTGGTGCGGCGTCATGGCCAGAGCGGCAAGCGCTGAACCGTGAGCCCGCACGTGAGCCCCCACGCTAAACCCCTGCGCTACATTGCCCTGGCCGGCCCCACTGCCTCCGGCAAAACCGCTGCCGCCCTGGCGATAGCGCTTGAGCTGCCGGTAGAGATCATCAGCGTGGACTCAGCCCTGGTGTACCGTGGCATGGACATTGGCACCGCCAAGCCCACCGCCACCGAACTGGCCGCCGTGCCGCATCACCTGATCGACATCCGAGACCCGCTGCAGGCCTACAGCGCGGCCGAATTTTGCACCGACGCGCGCCGGCTGATCGCCGACATCACGGCGCGCGGCAAGCTGGCGCTGCTGGTGGGCGGCACCATGCTTTACTTCAAGGCGCTGGCTGAGGGCTTGGACGACATGCCGCGCGCCGACCCCGCGTTGCGCGCCGAGATCGAGGCACGGGCACAAGCGCTGGGCTGGCCGGCCTTGCATGCCGAGCTGGCCGTTCTAGACCCGGTCACGGCGGCGCGGCTGAACCCGGCCGACTCGCAGCGCATCCAGCGTGCGCTGGAGGTGTGCCGCTTGAGCGGACAGCCCATGTCAAGCCTTCATGCTATAAAAAAGCTAGCTATAACCCCAATAAGCACGGGGCCTGAGGGCCTAAATGATTCAAAATTTCAGCCAGACCAGCGCCTGCTGATCTCGCTGGAACCCGCCGACCGGGCCTGGCTGCACGCCCGCATCGCCCAGCGTTTTGACAGCATGTTGAGCGCCGGCCTGCTGGACGAGGTGCGCACCTTGCGGGCGCGTGGCGACCTGCACCCAGACCTGCCCTCGATGCGCTGCGTCGGCTACCGGCAGGCCTGGGAAGCGCTGGACGGCCTGTGGCCCATGGCCGAGTTGCGCGACCGCGGCGTGTTTGCCACGCGCCAGTTGGCCAAGCGCCAGATCACCTGGTTGCGCGCCAGCCCACAGCGCCGGGCCATACCCTGCGAGGCACCCGATGCGCTGGCACAGGTGTTGGCGCTGGCGCGGGCCTTTGCGCGACATGGAGACGACGGATGCAGCTGAGTGTGAGCAAATTGACCAAACACTATGGCGACTCGGTGGTCTTTAGCCAGGTGTCGCTGGAGGTGAATAGCGGTGAGTTTGTGGCCATCGTGGGTGAGTCGGGCGTGGGCAAATCCACCCTGCTCAACTGCCTGGCC
>JBIKZZ010000345.1:0-3569 GCA_044354435.1 Rhodoferax sp.
GTCAACAAACACGAACTGGGTCCCGCCCTGGGTGCGCATACCGGTAATCCGGTGCCGGGTGGTTTGCGCCTTGCGCGAGGTGATGCTGATCTTCTGGCCTACAAGTGCATTGAGCAGGGTTGACTTTCCTACGTTGGGCTTGCCAACAATGGCGATCAAGCCACAGCGCTGGCCTGGCACCGTCACGCCGCCCGCTGGCGCAGCACGCAAGCCTTTAAGCATGCTGGCCAGTGCCGAAGCCTGTTCCTCGGAACTTGGCTCGGCGCCGTTGTCTTGGTTGTCAGTGGTCGATTCAGTCGCGTTCATTTGCCCGCCCCGGCTTTCAGTGTTTGCAGCATGGCCGTAGCAGCAGCCTGCTCGGCGGCGCGGCGCGAGCCGCCGATGCCGCGTTCGGCCAAGCCAAACTCGGTGATTTCACATTCGACATCAAAGGTCTGCTTGTGCGCCATGCCCAAGGTGCCGACCACCCGGTACAGGGGCAGCTTCATCTTGCGTCCCTGCAGCCACTCCTGCAACTCGGTTTTTGCGTCCTTGCCGATCGCCTCCATCTGCGGGTTGATCTCGACCCCCTTGAACAAACGTTGCACCAGGGCCTGAGCGGCTGCAAAGCCGGCGTCCAGATGCACCGCGCCGATCACGGCCTCCAGCGCGTCGGCCAGAATCGAGGGACGCTTGTGTCCGCCGGAGCGCGCTTCGCCCTCTCCTACCCGCAACACTTCTGGCAGGCCCAGTTCCAGCGCCAGTTGATGCAGCGTGTCCTGCTTGACCAAATTGGCTCGCACGCGCGACAGGTCACCCTCGGGCAGGGCCTTGAGTTGCGCATACAGCAGGTCGGCAACCGCCAGGTTCAGCACCGAGTCGCCCAAAAACTCCAGCCGCTCGTTGTGGTCAACGGAGAAGCTGCGGTGAGTCAGCGCCCGCGTCAGCAGTTGAGGTGTGACGAAGTCATGCTGCAAGCGCTGCTGCAAGGCGACCAGTCCGTCGTTCACTCGCAAGGACCCTGTAGCGGGCAAAGTCTGACTGGGACCATTCGGCTCAATTGAAAGACCCAATACGCTTGAGGCTGCCAAAATTCATCCAGACAAAGAACGCACGCCCCACGATGTTCTTGTCGGGCACAAACCCCCAGTAGCGAGAGTCGAGCGAGTTGTCGCGGTTGTCGCCCATCATGAAGTAGTGACCCGCTGGCACCTTGCACACCACGCCCTCGGCGCTGTAACGACAGTTTTCCTTGAAAGGAAAATCGTCGGCGCCAGGCACAAAACCCGGCCGGTCATCGTCGTTCAGCACCCGGTGCCGACGCTCGCCAAAGATTTCCTCGTACTGCTTGAAGTAGCGCATCACATCTTCGTCAAAAAAGTCAGGCACTGCCGCGGTGGGCATCGCTTGGCCATTAATGGTTAGTCGCTTGTTGATGTAGGCCACCTCGTCGCCGGGCACGCCGACCACGCGCTTGATGTAGTCAAGGCTGGGTTTGGGTGGGTAGCGGAACACCATCACGTCGCCACGCATGGGCGGCGTGCCTTCGGTGATCTTGGTATTGAGCACCGGCAGCCGCAAACCGTAGTGAAACTTGTTGACCAGGATCAGGTCACCGATCCACAGCGTCGGGATCATCGAGCCCGAGGGGATCTTGAAAGGCTCAAAAAGGAAAGAGCGCAGCAGGAAAACGGCCAGAATTACCGGGAATAAACCGGCCGTCCAGTCCAACCACCAGGGTTGCGCCAGAACGGCCGCCCGGGCTGGCGCGGTGTCCGTGTCAACTTGGGTGATGCCCATTTTGAGCAATTCTTGGCGACGCTGCACAGCCTGCGCCTCCAGTAGGGCCGCAGCTTTCTGCCTCGCCGGCAAAAAATGAAAGCGCTCGGCAAGCCAGTAGACGCCAGTGACAAGGGTGGCTAAAAACAACAGCAGGGCAAAGTTACCCTCGACCATACCGAAATACCAAGAGCCGGCGTAGCCACCAAAGGCCGCGAGCACAAATGCTGTGAGGGCCTGCATCAATCGTCCACCTGCAGAATTGCCAGAAAGGCCTCTTGCGGCACTTCCACGGAGCCAATTTGCTTCATGCGTTTTTTTCCTGCTTTTTGTTTGTCGAGGAGCTTGCGTTTGCGCGAAATATCGCCGCCGTAACACTTGGCGATCACATTCTTGCGAAGCGCTTTGATTGTCTCACGCGCAATGATATTGGCCCCAATGGCGGCCTGTATCGCCACGTCATACATCTGGCGCGAAATGATCTCGCGCATTTTGCTCACCACCGCACGGCCGCGGTATTGCGACTGTGACCGGTGCACGATGATGGACAGCGCGTCCACCTTGTCGCCATTGAGCAAGATATCGACCTTGACCACGTCGGCGGCACGGTACTCTTTGAATTCGTAGTCCATCGAAGCGTAGCCGCGAGATACCGATTTCAACTTGTCAAAAAAATCCAGAACGATCTCAGCCAACGGCATTTCATAGGTGAGCATCACCTGCCGGCCATGGTAGGCCATGTTCATCTGCATACCGCGCTTTTGGTTGGCCAGGGTCATCACCGCACCAACATAGTCCTGCGGCATGTACAGGTGAACCGTGACGATGGGCTCGCGTACCTCATCCAGCCGACCCTGGTCGGGCATCTTGGACGGGTTCTCTACCATGCGCACCTCGCCGTCGGCCTGCACCACCTGGTACACCACGCTGGGCGCGGTGGTGATCAGGTCTTGATCAAACTCTCGCTCCAGCCGCTCCTGCACGATCTCCATGTGCAGCAGGCCGAGAAAACCGCATCGAAAACCAAAGCCCAGCGCCTGTGACACTTCGGGTTCGTAGTGCAGTGACGCGTCGTTGAGCTTGAGCTTTTCCAAGCTGTCACGCAAGCCCTCATACTGGTTGGCCTCAGTCGGGTAGAGCCCGGCAAAGACCTGAGGCTGAATCTCCTTGAACCCTGGCAGCGCCTCGGTGGCTGTGAGCGCCGCACCGCCTGTACCTGGTTTGATCAAGGTGACGGTGTCACCCACCTTGGCCGCCTGCAGTTCGCGAATGCCGGCAATGATGTAACCGACCTCGCCCGCCTCCAGCGAGGGCCGCGACTCATTGCCCGGCGTGAAGACACCCAGCGTGTCGGCGTTGTAGGTGGCGCCGGTGGCCATCAACTTGATGCGTTCGCCGCGGGCCAACCGGCCGTCAACGACACGCACCAGCATCACGACACCCACATAGCTGTCAAACCAGCTGTCAATGATCATGGCGCGCAGCGCGCCCTTGGGGTTGCCTTTGGGTGCTGGAATGCGGGCGACCACGGCCTCAAGTATTTCGTCAATGCCCATGCCGGTCTTGGCCGAACAGGGGATGGCGTCCGTGGCGTCGATCCCAATGACATCCTCGATTTCGATCTTGGCATTCTCCGGATCAGCGTTGGGCAGATCCATCTTGTTGAGCACCGGCACCACCTCGACCCCAAGGTCCAGTGCGGTGTAGCAATTGGCCACAGTCTGCGCTTCTACGCCCTGGCTGGCATCTACCACCAGCAGCGCCCCTTCGCAGGCCGACAGGGAGCGACTGACTTCGTACGAGAAGTCTAC
>JBIKZZ010000346.1:0-3564 GCA_044354435.1 Rhodoferax sp.
ACTGTGCGCGAAACTTTCATCCTGCCATTGTGCTTGATCGCTTACAGAGTGACTGGCTTCGGGCAACGGCTATCTTCAAAAAATTCGGGCGGTTGAGATGCGACAGCCCATCAGGCACTGAACAGCTCGGAATGCGTCCCGGAACGCACAAAGTTGACGGCATTTCCTGCAACTTGGTAAATCAACAGGAAGTCACCCCCGATATGACATTCCCTGTGGTCAGACCAATCGCCTTTTAATGCGTGGTCTAGCCACTCGGCGCCCAACGGTTCGTCATTGGCAATCAGCAACATCATGGCCGATTTGAGACGAACCATGTCATAGCGTCCAGAGTGGCTGAGGCGCTGCCAGTCTTTCAGGAAAGGCCTGGTGTAATCCGCTGCTCTGGGCACAGATGCGCGTTTACTGGCGGCTGTTTTTTTCAAGATCAGCCAGCAATGCGTCACCGTCTGCAAACCTGGTTTTGCGCTTGCTCATCATCATGCGCGATTCGGCAATGGCCGCCTGCGATTCGGCGTTCGGCACCTTCAGTTCCAAAGGAAACGCCTGATCGACCACGACGCGACGCAAAAAAAGTCGCACTGCATCTGACATCGATAAACCCATAGCGTTCAGTGCCTGGGTTGCCTGGTCTTTGATGTCATCGTCCACCCGGATGTGAAGCATGGAAGTTTGTGCGCTCATTGCGTTTCTCCTGATCGAAGTTGAATTATGTATCTCAATTGAGGTTTAAGCAAGGCTTTCTCTCATCAGGACATCCCCCTAGTCTCCTGGCGCCAGCTCACCAGCCGCAATTTCAAAAAGCAAAGCTGACATTGTGATGATGCGGCAACCGGTGGCCAGATGAAACGCCTGTGCCAGGACCAACAGATCCTTGTCACCCGAGACCAGTCGTTGAGCTTGTCCTGTCACGGCCAGCTGCAAAAACGGTATGTCCAGCGGATCGCGGCATTCAGGGACCAGAGGCAGTGGTTGAGGCATGCGCACCGTCTGGGCATAGGGCAGATAGTCGGCCAGCAATTCATCCTGATCAGCCCTTGTGAGGGCGAACTTAGGGTAGGCCAGCACCCGCAACAGCTCTTGCACCGTGACCGCGCTAACCAAAGGCACAAAGGCGCCAGCTTGCCAACCCCGCCGAAGCTTCCCGGCCTCGCCGCCTCCAAAGACCAGCGCCGACAACACAACATTGGTGTCCAGCACTACGCGTAGCGGGCTGGTCACGGTTTGGTGGGCTTATACGGCGCTGCCGGCTCGGCGGCATAGGCTGGCGCAGCAGCCGGGGCTCTGGCCCAGCCCACCGCCTGGGCAAGGTCTACCTCAGTCAAGGCTAATTCGGCCAGCTTGGCCCTCACCGCATCTCCGCGCTGAATGCGAACCGGCGTGAGGATGATCTGCCCGGCCCGTACTTCCACGTCAAAGTACTCGGCCGCGGCCACGGCCTGCGTGACGCTCTTGGGCAAGGTGAGCTGATTTTTGGAGGTCATTTTGGCCAACACAGCACATCTCCCAAAGTAAGGAATCCTTACTTTACCACAATTTTTGTATTTAGATGGCAATGCTTCGATGCCGACTCAGTCCGGTTGCTCGGGCGCTGGTCAGCCCCCGAGCGGCTCAGGCCTGCGCCGCAACCACCTTGATCTCCACCCCGTACTCCGGCCCGGCCAAGCGGGCGCTGTGCACGGTGGCGCGGGCTGGGGTGTGGCCGGGCACCACCCACTCTTGCCATGCGCGGTTCATCTCGCTAAAGGTGTCCATGTTGGTGAGCCAGATGGTGGCTGAGAGCACACGGCTTTTGTCGCTGCCGCTGAGCGCCAACAGGCGGTCGATGCTGGCCAGCGTTTGCTGGGTCTGGGTGTAGATGTCGGGGCCGCAGCCGTCGTCAGCGACCTGGCCGGTCAGGTACACGGTGTTTTGGTGGATGACCGCCTCGGACAGGCGGGGGCCGATTTCTATGCGTTGAATGCTCATGGTGGTGACCAGTTGTTGGGGGAAATTCTTTACTTGCCGCGCCCCACGTACTGCGTGATGACCAGCAGCACGGTGGTGGCCAGAACGATCAGGGTGGAGATGGCGGCAATGGTCGGGTCCACCTGGTCGCGCAGGGCGTTGAACATATTGCGCGTCAGGGTGGAGTTGTCGCCGCCAGACACAAACAGCGACACGATGATTTCATCAAACGAGGTCAAAAACGCCAGCACCGCCCCGGTGACCACCGAAAACTTGATTTGCGGCAGCGTCACCATCCAGAAGGCCTTGATGCGCGAGGCGCCAAGGCTGCGGGCCACCAGCTCTTGGTCCAGGTCAAAGCTCTTAAGGGCCGAGGCCACCACCAGCATCACCACTGGGATAGCCAGCATGCTGTGGGCCAGCACCAGTCCCAGCATGCTGTTGACCAGTTTGAGCTTGACGTAGGCATAAAACACGCCAATGCCGATCAGGATCACCGGCACCACCATGGGGGTCAGCAGCAGCATCAAGAGCAAATTGGCGTGCCGCAGGCGCGACACGTGCAGGCCATAGGCTGCCATGGTGGCCAGGGGGGTTGCCAACAGGGCCGTCAGCACGCCAGCCTTGAGGGACGTGACGGTGGCCTGCATCCATGCCGTAGAGTTGAAGTAGCTCTTGTACCAACGCACCGACCATTCGCGTGGCGGAAACTCCAGGTACTGTGAGGCCGAGAACGACATAGGGATCACCAGCAGCGTGGGGATGACCAACCACACCATCACCAGCACCGCCACCACATACAGCCACAGCCGCGCGCCATGGGTGATCTGGGTGTCGGTGGCAGATTGCTTCAGCCAGCTCATGGTCGGCCTCCCGACGGCATGATGTTGCCCAGCCGGGTCAGCCGCGCAGTGCCAAAGATCAGCAGGGCAGTCAGCACCAGCAGCACCACGCCCAGCGCGCTGGCCGCGCCCCAGTTGAAGAAGATCTCGATGTCATTGGCAATGCGGCTCGACACCATGATCACCTTGCCGCCGCCCAGCACGGCCGGCGTCACGTAAAAGCCCAGGCACAAAATGAACACGATCAGCACGCCCGCACTCAGCCCAGGCAGGGCCAGCGGGAAAAACACCAGCCAGAAACTGCGCAACGGACTGGCGCCCAGGTTGGCAGCAGCGCGCAGGTAATTGCGGTCAATGGCCCGCATGGAGGCGTACAGCGGCAACACCAAAAATGGCAGCATCACATGCACCATGCCGATCAGCGTACCAGCCAGGTTGTGCACCAGAGTCAAGGGCTCGTCCCAAAGGCCCAGCTCGATGCCCCAGTTGTTGATCAGCCCGCGCCGCTGCAACAGCACCAGCCAGGCGTAGGTGCGCACCAGCAGCGAGGTCCACAAGGGCAGCAGCACCGCCACCATGCACAGATTGGCAGCACGCTTGGGCAACTCCGACAAGAAATAGGCCAGGGGGTAGCCCAGCAAGATGCAAATGCCAGTGGTCAGCAGGCTGACCCTGAAGGTGGTGGCAAAAGTGCGGCCATATGAGGGCTGCTCCCACATGCGCTGGTAGTGCTCCCAACTGAATGCGCCCGCATCTGACAGCACCGACAGGTAAA
>JBIKZZ010000347.1:0-3559 GCA_044354435.1 Rhodoferax sp.
AGCCCGAGCGCACTTTTTGCGCCGCCAGGTTGACGGCCTCTAGCCCCGAGGCGCAAAAACGGTTGATTTGCAAGCCGGCACAGCGCACGTCCCAACCGGCCTTGAGCGCCGCCACCTTGGGCAACACCGAGCCCTGGTCGCCAATCGGCGAGACGATGCCCATCACCACATCGTCCACGGCGGCGGTGTCAAACCCGTTGCGCTTTTGCAGTTCGGTCAGCAGGCCGGCCAGCAGATTGACGGGCTTGACCTCATAGAGACTGCCGTCTTTTTTACCCTTGCCGCGCGGGGTGCGGATGGCGTCGTACACATAGGCTTCGGTCATGGGGGTCCTTGGGGTGGGGTGGCGCAGCAGTATAGGCATTTCGCCAAGCGTTAGCGCTGCCTGCATGAGCGTCGCACAAAGTGTGCATTTATACTGACTTCATTCTGTACATTCGAAACCTGTTATGAAACAAACCACCTTCACGGAGCTCCGTAACCACGCCAAGCAGTACTTTGACTTGGTGGCGCAGGGTGAGTCGGTGCGGGTGCTGCGCAATGGCAAACCAATTGCCGATATCGTTCCGGTGGTGCCCGATTTGCCGTCCTGGAAGCGTCGTCAAGCACAGCCACTGGTGCTGGATGGTGTTGCTCTCAGCCGACTGGTGCTGGATGAACGCGGCAGTGGTTTGTAGGCGTTTATAGGAGCAGGCCCTGTGCGCGTCTTTTTTGACAGCTCGGCGTTTGTCAAGCGCTACGTCCGCGAGGCCGGTTCTGATGCGGTCTTGCATTGGTGCGACCAAGCGACGGAGATCTTGCTGTCAGGTATCGCGCTACCTGAAATTGTGTCGGCCTTGTGTCGGTTGCAGCGCGAGGGGAGAGTGTCCGACAGCCAATACAGGCAGCTGAAGGCCCTGCTTTTGGCTGATGTGGAAGATGCAGCCATCTGCGACCTGACACCGATGGTGCTGGCGCAGGCTATCGCCAGCTTGGAGACCAATGTGTTGCGCGGGATGGACGCCATCCACATCGGCAGTGCATTGGCGCTGGAAGCCGAGCTTTTTGTCACATCAGATCAACGCCAGTTGGTGGCAGCGCAGAGCTGCGGCCTGCGAGCGGTGTCGGTCTGACGCAGTCCCCGCCTCAATTCAAAAGACCCATGATTAAACGCACCCTATTCAACGCCGAGCACGCGGCCTTTCGTGACAGCTTTGAGCGCTTCATGGCGCGAGAAATTGCGCCTTTTCATGCCGCCTGGGAAGAGCAGGGCTATGTGGACCGGGCGGTCTGGCACAAGGCGGGTGCCAATGGGTTCTTGGGCATGACCCTGCCGGAGCAGTACGGTGGCGCCGGGGCGGACAAGCTGTACTCGGTGCTGCAGATCGAGGCGCTGGCCACAGCCGGCTTCAGCGGCATTGGCTTTGGCCTGCACAACGAGATCGTTGCGCCCTACCTGCTGAACTATGGCACCGATGAGCAAAAACAGCGCCTGCTGCCGCGGCTGGCCAGCGGCGAGATGGTGGGCGCGATTGCCATGAGCGAGCCGGCCGCCGGCTCGGACCTGCAGGGCATCCGGGCCACGGCCTTGCTGCAGCCCGATGGCAGCTACCTGCTCAACGGCAGCAAGACCTTCATCACCAATGGCTGGCACGCCGATCTGGTGATTGTGGTGGCCAAGACCAATCCGGAGGCGGGCGCCAAGGGCACCAGCCTGCTGCTGGTGGAGCGTGGCATGCCAGGTTTTAGCGTGGGCCAGCGCCTGAAAAAGCTGGGCCTGAAGGCACAAGACACCTCGGAGCTGTTTTTTGACAACGTGCGGGTGCCGGCCGCCAATTTGCTGGGCGGGCCGGCGCAACTGAACCGGGGCTTTATCTGCCTGATGGAGCAACTGCCCTGGGAGCGGCTGCAGATTGCCATCACCGCAGTGGCAGCCGCGCAAGCCGCGATCGACTGGACGGTGGCCTACGTGAAGGAACGCCAGGTGTTTGGCCAGGCGGTCGCGGCTTTTCAGAACACCCGCTTCACGCTGGCCGAACTGCAGACCGAGGTGCAGGTGGCGCGCGTGTTTGTGGACAAATGCATTGAGCTGCTGCTGACGGACGCTCTGGACACGGCCACCGCCAGCATGGCCAAGTACTGGTGCAGTGATTTGCAGTGCAAGGTGATGGACGCCTGTGTGCAGCTGTTTGGCGGTTACGGCTATATGTGGGATTACCCCATTACCCGTGCCTATGCCGATGCCCGGGTACAGCGCATCTACGGTGGTACCAACGAGATCATGAAAGAAGTGATCACCCGCGCCATGGGGCTGGGCGCCAAGTCGGCCTAAGGGACTGACGCATGCTGCAGTTGCTGGGGGTGCAGGTGGCGCAGGCGCGCCGGGTCAAGATCAACGGGCGCAGCATGCTGACGGCAATTCGCAAGCAGTCGGTGGTCGGGCCGGTCTCGGTGCTCCCGCTGGGGCTGGGCGGCGACGACCAGGCCGATTTGTCGATCCATGGCGGCCTGGACAAGGCGGTGTATGCCTACCCCAGCGAGCATTACCCGTTTTGGCTGAAAGCACGCGCTGATGCGGGCGTGAGCGCCATTGACGACGCCCTGCCCTGGGGCTCGGTGGGTGAAAACTTGAGTCTGCAGGGTTTGCTGGAGCAGGAGGTGTGGGTGGGCGACCTGCTGCAGTTCCCCCACTGTGCCCTTCGGGTGACGCAGCCGCGCGAGCCCTGCGGCAAGTTCAATGCTGCCATGGGCTTTGCCGGTGCTAGCCGCGCCATGGCGCAGGCGGGCTGCTGCGGGTTTTACTTGGCCGTCGACGAGCCGGGGCACCTGAGCGCTGGGGAAAGTTTCCAACTGCTAGCCGGGCCGCGCCGGTTGGGTATTCCCGAGATGTTTCGCGCAAAGCTGGTCAAGCACCTGCGGTGAGCCGCTGGCTGCACCCGCTTTGGTTGCTATAGTAAATATAGCAATAAACCCTATTGCATAAGGCTTAGAGGCCTATTTCATGCCTTTCTTCATGCCTAAAAGCCTGGAAATGCGGGCGTCCTTGGCCAGCCACAGCTCATGAACCCACTTCTGGTAAGCCTGTCGCGTGGCGGCATCACCAGCGTAGTCGGCACCCAGGAGTTGTCTGGGTATTGGCAGCGGCTGCACCCGCACGATCACCCGTGCCACCCGCCCACTGAGAAACTGCCAGAAGTCGGGGATGCCATCCGGGTAAACGATGGTGATATCCAGCACGGCCTCAAACTTTTCGCCCATCGCATTGAGTGCCACGGCCATACCGCCGGTTTTTGGCTTGAGCAGGTGCTGGTGGGGGGACTGTTGGCGCGCGTGTTTGGCCGTTGTGAAGCGCGTGCCCTCCAGAAAATTCATCACGCTGGTGGGGATCAAGGCAAATTTCTCGCAGGCGCGGCGGGTGGTTTCCTGGTCGCGGCCGCGCATCTCAGGGTGCTTTTGCAGGTAGGCCTCACTGTGGCGGCGCATGAAGGGAAAATCCAGCGCCCACCACGCCAGGCCCATGACAGGCCCCCAGATCAGCTGCTGCTTGAGGAAAAACTTGAGCAGCGGAATGCGCCGGTTC
>JBIKZZ010000348.1:0-3557 GCA_044354435.1 Rhodoferax sp.
CGCAGCCTCAACATCGATTTTTTGCTGGGCTACCTGCGCCAGATCCTGCCGCGCCGACCCGACCTGAAAGTGGTGGTGACATCTGCCACCATCGATGCACAGCGCTTTGCCGACCACTTCAAAAGCAAAACCGGTCCGGCGCCCATCATCATGGTGTCGGGCCGCATGTTCCCGGTGGAGCAGCGCTACCGGCCGTTTGAAGAGGCGCGTGATTACGATCTCAACGACGCCATCGCCGACGCGGTCGATGAACTCTGGCGCGATGCCCACAACCAGGGCGACATCCTGGTGTTTTTGCCCGGTGAGCGTGAAATTCGCGAGGCTACCGACCACCTGCGCCGGCACCTGAGCCACCAGCCGCTGCTGCGCCACGCCGAGGTGCTGCCGCTGTTTGCGCGACTGAGCCAGGCCGAGCAGGACCGCATTTTTGACAGCCATGGCGGGCGGCGCATTGTTCTGGCCACCAATGTGGCAGAAACCTCGCTCACAGTACCCGGCATCCGCTATGTGATTGATGCCGGCACGGCGCGCATGAAGCGCTACAGTTTTAGAAGCAAGGTCGAGCAACTGCTGGTGGAGCCCATCAGCCAGTCGTCCGCCAATCAGCGGGCTGGCCGCTGTGGCCGGGTGGCCAACGGCATCTGCATCCGGCTGTACGACCAGAAAGACTTTGACGGGCGGCCACGCTTTACCGACCCGGAGATTTTGCGCAGTTCGCTCGCTGGGGTGATTTTGCGTATGAAGTCACTTCGCTTGGGTGTGGTGGAAGACTTTCCCTTTCTGGAGCACCCCTCAGGTCGCGCCATTGCCGATGGCTATCAATTGTTGGCCGAGCTGGGCGCAGTAGACGATGCCAATGAACTTACCGCCACTGGGCAGGAGCTGGCTCGGCTGCCGCTGGACCCACGGGTGGGCCGGATGATTCTTGAGGCGCGCACGCGCCAGGCACTCGACGAGGTGCTGGTGATCGCTTCGGCCCTGAGTGTGCAGGATGTGCGCGACCGGCCCATGGAGCTGCAGGCCCAGGCCGACCAGGCGCATGCCAAGTTTGACGACGAGAAAAGCGAGTTCAGCGGCTACCTCAAGCTCTGGAAGTGGCTGGACGATAGTCGCGGTGGCAAACATTCCGGTGCGGCCGCGAACGAGCACAAGATCAGCAACCGCCAGTACGAGCAGCTGCTGCGGCAAAACTTTGTCAGCATGCGCCGGGTGCGCGAGTGGCGCGACATCTACAGCCAGTTGCACACCGTGGTGGCCGAACACAAGTGGCAACTCAATACCAGCCCGGCCAGCTACGAGCAGCTGCACCTGGCTATGCTAGCCGGCCTGTTGGGCAATATTGGCTTCAAAACCGAAGGGGAGGGCGCACAGGGCGAGTACCTGGGCGCACGCGGCATCAAGTTTTTTGCCCATCCGGGCGCGCACCTGGCCAAAAAACCGGGGCGCTGGCTGGTGGCGGCCGAGCTGGTGGAAACCACACGCCTGTTCGGACGCGGTTTAGCCAACATCGAGCCGCAGTGGCTGGAGCAGGTGGGCGCCCATTTACTCAAGAAGCAGTTGCTGGACCCGCACTGGGAGAAAAAAGCTGGCGAGGTGGTGGCGTTGGAGCGGGCCACGCTGTACGGCCTGGTGATTTACAGCGGGCGACGGGTCAATTACAGCCGCATTGACCTGGCCGGGGCCCGCGAGATTTTTATCCGCCAGGCTCTGGTAGCGGGCGAGTGGGAGACGCCCCTGACTTTTTTGGCCGCCAACCAGAAGCTGATCCGGCAGGTTGAAGAGCTGGAGCACAAGGCGCGCCGGCAGGATGTGCTGGTGGACGAGGAGCTGATCTACGCCTTTTACGACCAACAGTTGCCAGCCGAGGTCTGCAGCGGCCACAACCTGGAGGGCTGGTACCGGCAAGAGGTCAAGAAGCAGCCGCAGTTGCTGCTACTGACGCGCGAGGAGCTGATGCGCCATGAGGCCGCCGGCATCACCACCAGCACCTTCCCCAAAGCCTTGCGCCTGGGTGGCGTGGATTGCGCCGCCGCCTACCTGCACGAACCCGGCGACGCGCGCGATGGCCTGACCGTGACCGTGCCGCTGTTTGTGCTTAACCAGGTCAATGAAGAGCGTTGCGAGTGGTTGGTGCCCGGCATGCTGCGTGACAAGGTGCTGGCGCTGCTCAAAACCCTGCACCAGCGCCCTCGTTCGCGCCTGGTGCCTCTGCCCGAGACGGCCAATCAAATGGCCGAGGCACTTAATGTGCCCGAGCTTTTTGGCCAGGGCTCGCTGACCGATGCGGTGCTCAAGCTCGCGCGCAAGGCCAGCGCGGTGGACATTGCACGCAATGACTTCAAGCTCGACATGCTCAGCCCCCACGCTTTCATGAATTTCCGGGTGGTTGATGAGCACGGCCGCTTGCTGGGCACCGGGCGCAACCTGGGTGCACTCAAGTCCGAACTCGGCGCCCAGGCGCGCGGCGCGTTCCAGGCACTGGCCGCGCTCAAGGTAGCCAGCCAGCGCGCCAGCTCTGAGATTTCAGAGCCAAAAGTGGCTCCAGGCCATGCCAATATTAGCTCTGTAGCTATTAAAAAAATAGCGAATACGGCTGTGCCAGATTTAGCCAGCCAGCGCTACACCAACTGGACCTTTGGCGAACTGCCCGAGCTGCTGGAGATCCGCAAGGGCGCACAGACCCTGATCGGCTACCCGGCCCTGATCGATGCAGGTGACGCGGTGACGGTAGAGGTGTTTGACGAGCCGGAGGCCGCTGCGGCCCGCCACCGCGCCGGTCTGCGGCGGCTGTTTGCGCTGCAGATCAAGGATGCACTCAAGTATCTGGAGAAAAACATCCCTGAGCTGCAAAAAATGGCGGCTGCCTTCATGCAACTGGGCAAGGCCGCTGACGGCTCGGGCGGCGGCACGCTGGAGGAACTGCGCGAGCAAATCATCGCGGTGGCGCTGGATCGGGCTTTTCTGCTGGAGCCGCTGCCAACCCAAGAGGCCGATTTCAAACGTAGGCTTGACGAGGGCCGCGGCCGCCTGACCCTGATCGCGACCGAGGTGGCGCGGCTGACGGCGTTGATTCTGGCTGAACATGCGGTGGCAGCCCGCAAGATCCGCGACAGCAAGCAGGCGGCCGAAGCCAGTGCCGATGCCGCGCAGCAATTGGCGCGCCTGCTACCCAAACGCTTCCTGGTGCAAACCCCTTGGGGCGCGCTGCAGCATGTGGTGCGCTACCTGAAGGCCATCACGCTGCGGCTGGAAAAACTGCGTGCCGACCCGGCGCGAGATACCGCCCGTCTGGCTAAGCTGCGGCCGTTGGAGCAGCGCTACTGGCGGCTATTGGCCGAACGCAAGGGCGTGACCGACGACCGCATGCTGGAGTTCCGCTGGCTGCTGGAGGAACTGCGCGTGAGCTTCTTCGCCCAGGAATTGCGCACCCCTCAACCGGTCAGCGTAAAACGGCTGGACAAGGCCTGGGCGCAGCTGGTCAGCTGAGCCCGAAACGCCTACCGAGGACTACAAGCGCGCCAGTCGCCCCAGCGCTGCGTTCAGAGTCTCGTCTTTTT
>JBIKZZ010000060.1:0-13026 GCA_044354435.1 Rhodoferax sp.
ACGCGATGGAGTCCAAAACCGCAATCAACAAACCAATAAAGACTTATAGCAGACGCGAAACTGACTAATCACCGCAAACTCGTACTGCCAAATTTGGACAATACGAGCGCATTATGCTTCAAGTTTAGATTTGGGCGACAAATATTTTTTAATCATTCAAAAAACGCCCCCGAATTGTGTCAGGCTTGTGTCGTCCAGGCGATTTTGATCAGTTGGCGTTCAGTTAAAGATAGGGTCAGGTCATGGCGCAAGCACCGAGAGTAAAAGTCTGCTGCATCTCCAGCCTCGACGAGGCCCTGGTCGCCATGGGTTGCGGGGCGTCCGCGGTCGGTTTGGTGTCGGCCATGCCCAGCGGCCCGGGCGTGATCGAAGATACGCTGATCGCTGCTATTGCTGCCCAGGTACCTCCGCCAACAGCCACGTTTTTGCTGACTGCGCGGCAGGACGCCGCGTCCATTCTTGCCCAGCACGCGATGTGCCAAACCACCACGATCCAGTTGGTTGATCGGGTACCTCAGGCCGAACTGCGCCTGCTCAAGGCGGCGCTGCCGGATGTGCAACTGGTGCAGGTAATCCATGTGCTGGATGATGGCGCGGTCGCTGAAGCGCAGGCACTGGTAACTTTGGTGGACGCCTTGTTACTCGACTCCGGTAACCCCTCTCTGGCGGTGAAGCAGCTCGGCGGCACCGGTCGCACCCACGACTGGCGCCTGAGCCGGCGCATCCGGGACCAGGTGGGCTGCCCGGTGTACTTGGCGGGGGGCCTGACACCCGCCAATGTGGGCGCGGCTATTGAAGCGGTGCAGCCGTTTGGCCTGGACCTGTGCAGCGGCGTGCGCACCGGGGGCCGGTTGGACCCGCTCAAACTGCAGGCCTTTTTTGCTGCCATCAGCGGCTGGTCCGCCAGCTGACCCTCTTACCAGTTGGCTTCACGCTCGGGCGTGGCGCTGATCCTGTGAATCGACAGGTCAGCGCCGTCAAATTCTTCCTCCTGCGTCATTCGCAAGCCCATAGTGACCTTCAGCAAGCCGTACACCACCACGCCAGCCAGGGCCGCCCACGCCACCCCCAACCCGGTGCCGATCAGCTGCGCACCCATCGACACGCCGCCCAGCCCACCGAGTGCCTTGCTGCCAAACAACCCGGCGGCCACCCCGCCCCAGGTGCCACACAGGCCGTGCAAGGGCCAGACCCCGAGCACGTCGTCGATCTTCCAGCGGTTTTGGGTCAGGGTGAACATGACGACAAAAATGGCGCCAGCGACGCCGCCCACAACCAAGGCGCCCAGCGGATGCATGAGGTCGGAGCCGGCGCACACCGCCACCAGGCCGGCGAGCGGCCCGTTGTGCACGAAGCCCGGGTCATTTTTGCCGACGATCAAGGCGGCCAGTGTGCCGCCAACCATCGCCATCAGCGAGTTGACCGCGACCAGCCCCGAGATTTTGTCCAGCGTTTGTGCGCTCATCACGTTAAAGCCAAACCAGCCCACGGTCAGAATCCATGCGCCCAGCGCCAGGAAGGGAATGCTCGACGGTGGGTGCGCCGACATCGCGCCGTCCTTGCGGTAACGGTTGGCGCGCGCCCCCAGCAGCAGCACGGCCGGCAGCGCCAGCCAGCCGCCCACCGCATGCACCACGACGCTGCCCGCAAAATCATGGAACTCGGCGCCGGTGAGCTGCTTGATCCAGCCCTGCACGCCGAACTGCTGGTTCCAGACAACTCCTTCAAACAGCGGGTAGACGCCGCCCACGATCACCGCGGTGGCGATCAACTGCGGCCAGAACTTGGCGCGCTCGGCAATGCCGCCCGAGACGATGGCCGGAATCGCGGCGGCAAAAGTCAAAAGAAAGAAAAATTTGACCAGCTCATAGCCGTTCTTGGCCGCCAATTGCTCAGCGCCGACCAGCAGGCTGGTGCCATAAGCCACGCTGTAGCCGATCAAAAAGTAGGCCACGGTCGACACCGAAAAGTCCACCAGAATCTTGACCAAGGCGTTGACCTGGTTTTTCCGACGCACCGTGCCCAGCTCAAGAAAGGCAAAACCGGCATGCATGGCCAGCACCATGACGGCGCCAAGAAGAATGAACAGGCTGTCTGCGCCCTGTTTTAGTGCATCCATAAGAGTTTTTGCGGTAGAAATGAGTTGGAGTGGTGCGTTTTGTTGTGGATCATCAAAAACGCACCAAACCTAAGCAAAAACTGAGCCAGTTGAGCCAAAAATGGGCGTGGCGAGCCTTGCTGCTGCCAGCCACCATGCCCGCGAGTGGCTTTGGCACCTGGCTGCGTTGCGCTTAGGGTTAGCATCACCGCATGGAAGCATTTTTGGTCTCAGCCGGTATCGTCGCACTGGCTGAAATGGGCGACAAGACGCAATTGCTGGCGCTTATTTTGGCCGCACGCTTTCGCAAACCGTGGCCGATTGTGCTGGGCATCCTGGTCGCCACGGTGGCCAACCACGCGCTGGCAGGTGCCCTAGGTGCCTGGGTCACCACCTGGCTGGGGCCACAGGTCTTGCGCTGGGTGCTGGGCGGCTCCTTCATCGCCATGGCGGTGTGGATGCTGATCCCGGACAAGATCGACGGCACCGATACCGGCAGCGCGCCGCGCTTTGGCGTTTTTGGCACCACGCTCGTGGCATTTTTTCTGGCCGAGATGGGTGACAAGACCCAGATCGCCACAGTGATGCTGGCCGCCCAGTACCAGGCCTATTTTTGGGTGGTGGCGGGCACCACCTTGGGCATGATGCTGGCCAACGCGCCGGTGGTCTGGCTGGGCGAGCGCATGACGCGCCTGGTGCCGCTGCGTGTCGTGCATGTGGTGTCGGCGCTGATCTTCCTGGCCTTGGGGTTGGCCGCCCTGCTGGGTTGGGCTTGAGTCGATTTATACTAGGCTCAGCGCCGATTTGATCCAGGATTGCGGGCGCCGAAGCCTTGGAGCTTCGAAATTCAGCTAAAGACGGCTACCGCTACACCACCAGGTCACCCGGCACCGCCTTTAGCGCTGCCGGGTTTTTTATGTTGCTAGCCACACCTCAGTCCATGCATTTTGCTGCTGCGCTGCCTTTGCAGAGCGGCGCCAGCATTCGTGACTACGACCTCAGTTTTGAGACCTACGGCCAGCTCAATGCGGCCCGCTCCAACGCGGTACTGGTATGCCACGCGCTCAATGCCTCGCACCATGTGGCCGGGGTCTACGCTGGGCAGGATAAGTCCGAGGGCTGGTGGGACACCATGATCGGCCCTGGCAAGCCGGTGGACACGGACCGTTTCTTTGTCATTGGCGTCAATAACCTCGGCTCCTGCTTTGGCAGCACCGGGCCCATGCATGTCAACCCCGATACCGGCCGAGTCTATGGCGCCGACTTTCCGGTGGTGACGGTGGAGGACTGGGTTGACGCCCAGGCCCGGCTGCTGGACGCCCTGGGCATAGCGACCCTGGCGGCGGTGATGGGCGGATCGCTCGGCGGCATGCAGGCACTGGGCTGGGCGCTGCAGTACCCGCAGCGGGTGCGGCACGCAGTGGTGGTGGCCAGTGCACCCAACCTGACGGCTGAGAACATCGCCTTCAACGAGGTGGCACGCCGCGCCATCGTGACCGACCCGGATTTTCATGGCGGCCATTTTTACGCGCAGGGGGTGGTGCCCAAGCGTGGGCTGCGCATCGCCCGCATGATCGGCCACATCACCTACCTCAGTGACGACGTGATGAACGAGAAGTTTGGCCGCCAGTTGAGGCATGCGGTGCTGGGGGCGGGCGCGGGTGATTACAAGTACAGCACGCAGGAGGTGGAGTTCCAGATCGAGAGCTACCTGCGCTACCAGGGCGACAAGTTTGCCGAGTACTTTGACGCCAACACCTACCTGCTTATTACACGGGCGTTGGATTATTTTGACCCGGCCCGGGCCTTTGGTGGCGACCTGAGCCAGGCGCTGGCGCGCGCCACAGCCAAATTTTTGCTGGTGAGCTTTTGTACCGATTGGCGATTTGCACCGGCACGCAGCCGCGAGATCGTGAAAGCCCTGCTCGACAACCGGCGCGACTTGAGCTACGCCGAGATCGATGCGCCACATGGTCATGACGCCTTTTTGCTTGATGACCCGCGCTACATGGGCGTAGTTCGCTCTTATTTCGATAGCATTGGGCGGGAATTGGAGGGCGCGTCATGAGCGATGCGTTGACGATCGAGGCGCTGGCCCGGCTGGTGCCAGTCGGCTCACGGGTGCTGGACCTGGGCTGCGGCGACGGCGCCATGCTGGACCATTTGCAGCGCACGCGCGCTTGCACCGGCTATGGCATCGAGATCGACGACACCAATGTTCTGGCCTGTGTGCAACGCGGCGTCAACGTGATCCAGCTCAACCTGGACGAGGGCCTGGCGCTGTTTGGCGACCAGAGCTTTGACGTGGTGCTGCAAATTGACACGCTACAGCACCTGCGCAATGCCGAAACCATGTTGCGTGAGACGGCGCGCGTGGGCCGCATTGGGATCGTGGCTTTCCCCAATTTCGCCCACTGGCCCAACCGGCTGAGCGTATTGCGCGGCCGTATGCCGGTCACGCGGCGCTTGCCCTACCAGTGGTACGACACGCCGAATATCCGGGTTGGCACGCTGGCGGATTTTGATGCGCTGGCCCGCAAAAACGGGCTGCTGATCCAAGACGCCTTTGGCTTGGAGCAGGGCCGCGTGCTACGCTGGATGCCCAATGCGCGGGCCTCGACCGCGGTTTTTGTTTTCACCCGCTGAGCCCTTCCAGGGGCCGGCAGACAAGGGAGCTGAAAATGCCGCTTCATCCTTACCTACAACAGCTGCTTGACGTGGCCGCCACTGCTGGTGTGCCACCCTACCCAGAGATGGCCAGCATGGCCGAGGTGCGTGCCGCTGCAATGGCCGGCAACCCGCCGCCGGCGCAACCAGTGCCTGTGGCGGCGGTGCGGGATGTGGCCATTCCGACCCGAGGCGGCCCGCTGCCGGCGCGGATTTACACCCCGCCCGGGCCAGGGCCACATTCGGCGCTGGTGTATTTTCATGGCGGGGGCTTTGTGGCCCTGGGCCTGGATTCGCACGACGGTGTCTGCCGTTACCTGTGCGCCGGGTCGGGCAGCGTGGTGGTGTCGGTGGATTACCGGTTGGCACCCGAGCACCGATTTCCGGCCGCCGCTGAAGACGCCCTGGATGCCACTCAGTGGGTGGCGGACCAGGCTCAGGCATTGGGCGCCGATCCCCGCCGCTTGGTGGTGGGTGGTGACAGCGCTGGCGGCTGCCTGGCCGCCGCTGCGGCGATGCACTTTCGCGATGCCGGTGGCCCCGCACTGGCTGGGCAGCTGTTGCTTTACCCGGTGACCGATCACCCGTCTGGCACGCCCGACGCCTACGCGCGTTTTGGCGCTGGCTTTGGCCTAACGGCGCTGGTGATGCGCTGGTTTTGGGACCAATACCTCGCAACGCCTGAGAAGGCTGCCGACCCGCTGGCCTCACCACTGCGCATGGCCAGCTGCGCCGGCCTACCGCCGGCTTATGTGATGGTGGCTGAATACGACGTGCTGCGTGACGAGGGCGAGGCCCTGGCCCGGCGGCTGGCGCAGGCCGGTGTGCCGCTGCGCGAGCGCTGCAGCGCCGGGATGAACCATGGCTTTCTCAAGCACGTGGGCAGGCTGCCCGAGGCTGCGGCAGAACTCGACGATGCCTGCCTGTGGTTGCGCCAGCTCACCGGCGCCGGCGAGTTGTCAGCCACCTGACACTTTGCCGCCAACAGCCTCGATGCGGTGTGTTTTACTTCTTCTTTTTGGCCGTGTCGTGTTTGCGCCAGTACTGAAACTCGGACTCGTTGATTTCAAGGTCAACTTCCATCACGCGCATTTGCAGCCGCTCCTGCACCTGGGCCACCGCCAGGTTGTAAATAACCGGGCCGATTTCCTCGACAAAAAACCCCAGCAACGCGCCGGCGCTGACGTTGCCGATCTTTTCATCCCTGTTTTCCAGAAAATAGCGTTCAATAGAGGCAATCGCCTGTTGCCGGGCCTCCTTGGATATTTCGATGCTCATGCGATGAATCCCTCTGTAACAAAAACACGACGAGGCAGCAGTCTGCCATGGCACCGCCTGTTCGGCATCACGTCTTTCGAGCTGGGTTGATCGTCCATGCATCATCACGATGAGGGCACGGTCCTTGCCCCGAGCCGGGCCGAGGTCTTCTGGTTCTGGCTGAAGCTGGGCTTTATCAGCTTTGGCGGGCCAGCCGGGCAAATTGCCATCATGCACCGCGAGCTGGTCGATCAAAAACGCTGGATCTCGGAAGCACGTTTTTTGCACGCGCTCAATTACTGCATGCTGCTGCCAGGCCCGGAGGCGCAGCAACTCGCGACTTACCTGGGCTGGCTGATGCACCGCACGCTGGGTGGCATCGTCGCTGGCCTCTTGTTTGTGCTGCCCTCCTTGCTGCTCTTGATTGGCTTGAGCTGGGTCTATGTGGTGTACGGCCAGTTGCCGGCTGTGGCTGGCCTGCTCTATGGCATCAAGCCGGCGGTGGCGGCACTGGTGCTGCAGGCGGTGCACCGGGTGGGCAGCCGGACCCTGAAGAAACCGTCTCAAGCGCCTGTGTTGTGGGCTGTTGCCGTCATGAGTTTCATCGCCATAGCGGGGTTTCAGGTGGCCTTTCCCTGGGTGGTGCTGACGGCGGCGCTGGTGGGCTGGCTGGGCCAACGCCTGGTCCCGGCCCAGTTTGCGCTTGCCAGCGGCCATGGCTCGGCCAAGCCGGCCGCCCACCACCGCGGCGCCTGGCTGGATGATCACACGCCCACCCCGCCCCATGCGCGCTACAGGCCAGCGCGGCTGGCCGCCGTGCTGCTGGCGGGGGCGGCGCTGTGGTTACTGCCGATGGGTGTGCTGACGCTTTGGCAGGGCTGGCAGGGCCCGCTGACGCAAATGGCCTGGTTTTTTACCAAGGCCGCGCTGTTGACTTTTGGGGGCGCCTACGCGGTGCTGCCCTATGTCTACCAGGGCGCGGTGCAGCAGTTTGGCTGGCTCAGCGGGCCGCAGATGATGGACGGCCTGGCCTTGGGGGAGACCACCCCGGGCCCACTGATCATGGTGGTCACCTTTGTGGGCTTTTTGGGCGGATGGCACAAGGCGGTGCTGGGACCCGAGGCACTTTTATTGGGCGCGGTGCTGGCGGCCGTGGTGGTGACCTGGTTCACCTTTTTGCCATCTTTTGTGTTCATCCTGGCCGGTGGCCCGCTGGTGGAGTCGACCCACGGCCGGCTGCAGTTCACGGCACCGCTGACGGCCATCACCGCCGCCGTGGTTGGCGTGATCGCCAGTCTTGCTACTTTATTTATAGCGCACATTGCTTATCCGACGGGGCCTGGAGCCGGATTTCTTATAAATTTGGACGCTGCGGCACTGGTATTGACTGCGCTGGCCGCATGGGCCCTGATGCGCCTGAAGTGGGGGGTGATGCCGGTGATTGCTGGCTGCGCTCTGATCGGCCTGGCCGTCCGGCTGCTCGGACTGGCGTAACGATGGCGTACAGTCGCCGCACGCCCTCAACGGACCGACCATGACCTCCAGCCCGCCCGCCGCCGCACCTCGCCCACTCGGCAAGTCCTCTGATCCGGCCGACGGTACCCGCTACCGGGTGCTGGGTGCGCTCAGCTTCTCGCACTTCCTCAACGACATGATGCAGTCGTTGATATTGGCGATCTATCCCCAGCTCAAGGGTGATTTCAGTCTTAGCTATGCGCAGATTGGTGTCATCACCCTGATGTTTCAGCTCACCGCCTCACTGCTGCAACCCTTGATTGGCTCCTACACCGACAAGCACCCGCAGCCACGTGCCCTGTCCATCGGCATGGGTTTCACCCTGGTGGGTTTGCTGGTTCTGGCGGTGGCGCCGAACTACGCCATGGTGCTGGTGGCCGCGGCCTTGGTCGGCACTGGTTCCGCGATTTTCCACCCTGAATCCTCCCGTATGGCGCGCCTGGCCTCGGGCGGTCGGCACGGTTTCGCTCAGTCGATCTTCCAGGTGGGTGGCAGTGCCGGCCAGGCCATGGGTCCGCTGGCAGCAGCCTGGATCATCATCCCGTTTGGTCGGCCCAGCGTGGCCGCATTTTCTGCCGCGGCGCTGATGGCGATGGCGGTGCTCTGGCAGGTCGGCAACTGGTACTTGGCGCACCGTGTGGCCAGCGCCGGCCGGCCAGCCGCCGTGGTCAAACCCTCGCCCCTGCCGCCCCGGGTCGTCGTGTTTGCGATCAGCATCCTGATGACACTGGTGCTGTCCAAGAGTTTCTACATCACCAGCATCAACAGCTACTACACCTTTTACATGATCGACAAGTTCGGCATCACGGTGTCTGGCGCGCAGATGTACCTGTTTCTTTTCCTGGTCTCGGTGTCGGTAGGGACCTTGCTGGGCGGGCTGGTGACCGACCGGCTCGGCGTCATACCGGTGATCTGGCTGTCCATTCTGGGCGCCGCGCCGTTCACCCTGATGTTGCCCTACGCCAGCCTGGGCTGGACGGCCGTTCTGACGGTGCTGATCGGCCTGATCACCGCCGCCTCGTTTTCCGCCATCATTGTGCTTGCCCAAGAGCTGATGCCGGGCCGAGTCGGCCTGGTGGCGGGCTTGTTTTTTGGGCTGTCTTTTGGTATCGGCGGGCTGGGTGCAGCGTTCCTCGGCTGGATCGCGGACCAGACCAGCATCCCGACGGTCTACCAGCTGTGCTCATTCATCCCGTTGATCGGGCTGCTGACGGCGTTTTTGCCTAAGCTGCCAAACAGCAAAACAACATAAGCGCGCTGTACGCCAGGAATTTGGCTTCGTCAGGCCTGTCCTTTTTCGTCATTCCCGCGAAGGCGGGATTCCAGTGGCCGCTTGGTCAGGGCCCAGCCCAAGCGCTGGCTGCTTGGAACGACGACAGCACATCGTGCTGTGCCGAGAAGCCCAGCTCCGCCTGAGCGCAGCGCACGTCAAAGGGCTGAGTCCGTTGGTACGGGAAGCCGGCAAAGCCGGTGTCGGGCAGGGCCGGGTCGTCAAAAATAAGTTCGGGGCGCACCTTGCGCGCCGCCGCCACAAAATCTCCAAAGGTGGCCAACTGCCCGCTGCCGATGGTGTAAACCCGCGATGGTAAGGCCGTTGCATCGAGTGCGGCCAGATTGGCGGCGGCGGCGTCGCGCGCGTCGATGAAGTCGTCGCCGCCGGCCCACAGCAACAGCGGGTCGGTCACCACCACCCGGCCGTTGACGGCACCCTGGCCCAGCAGCGTGGCGAGCAAGCGGCCAGGCACCGAGTTGTTAGGCCCAGCCCACAGGCCCAGCACCGCCGAGTAGCGCAGGATGGCCACGGACAGGTCAAACTGGTCGGCGTAATGCTGGGTGAAATATTCTGCGGCCAGTTTGCTGGCGGCATACAGGCTGCCCGGGCGTTCACTGACCGCATGAAAGGCAAAGTCTTCAGCGACCGGGCCGGCTTGCGGCCGGCGAAATGTCGGGTAGTAAAGCGTGGTGGACGAGGCCAGCACAAAGCGGCGCACGCCGCAGGCGCGGGCGGCTTCCAGCAAATTGACGGTACCGCCCAGGTTGACGTCGGCAGCCAGTGTGGGCGTTTGGCGGATCGCCATGCTTAAAGCAGCGGCGGTGTGCAAGACCGCCGTGATGCGGTGTTGTTGCAGCAAGGCCAACATGGCGGCCCGGTCGCAGACGTTACCGCTGACGACCGTGATCTGCTCCAGGGGCAACACCGAACCGATCAGAGTGGGTATTGGCTGCAAGTCCAGCAGCACCACCGGCTCGCCGCGCGCAGCCAGCAGCGCCGCGGTCTGGCAGCCAATCAGCCCGGCGCCGGTGACAAGCGTTGCCATGAGGCCTTCAGTCTTCGCTGAACACTTGGTGGTAGACCCGGCCCTGGAACAAACCCATCACGGCGCCGATCTGTTGCCGCACGGCCTGGCGTGTGGGGCTGGCCAGCGCCGCATTCATGTCGTCCAGACTGTCAAAGTACAAATCAAACACCATGTAGATCTGCGGCGTGCCCTCGTCGGCCTGCACCAGCCGGCGCAGCTTGACCTGTCGGATGCCGGGGTAGGTGCCAATGGCGGCCAGCACCGGGCCGGCCATTTGGGCGTCGAACTGCGCGCGGTCGGCAGCTGGGATGTCGCCTTCCAGGATGGCGGAGCGGATGATCATGGGGATGTCTCCTGGGATAGTTGGGGTGCCATCAGACGGGCGGTGGCATCGCTGGTGGCCACCAGGTGCTGCGTCATCAGGGCCACTGCTTGGGCGGCGTCACGGCGCAGCACGGCGTCCATCACGGCTTGGTGTTCGGCATTGACATCGCGCACCTGCGCCTGGCTCTCCAGGTGGTGCAGGATGCGGATTTTGCGGTAGCGCTCTGACTGGTCAACCAGCTGCCCGTGCAGCCGGAGCAGCCAGGGTGAGCCGCAGCCCGCCACCAGCGCGTGGTGAAAGCTGCGGTGGCGCAGCTCCCACAGACTGGCGTCGGCCATGGCCGCCGGATCGTTCGGCAGGGGGGTGCGCGACAGGCGGTGAAAGGCCGCCACGATGTCGCCCTCCCAGTCGGCACCGCCCATTTGCATGGCCATGGGCAGCATGGTGGATTCGAGCGCGGTACGGGCCACGGTCAAGTCGCGCAGCTCGGCCACAGACACCGGGGCCACGGCAAAGCCACGCTGAGCGTCGTTCACCACCATGCCCTCTGCCGACAGTCGTTGCAGCGACTCGCGCAGGGGGCTTAGCCCCAAGCCATAACGTGCCTGCAGGTCTTTGGTCCGCAGGCGCTCGCCTGGCGCCAGGGTGCCGCTCAGGATGTCCCGCCGCAGCAGGTCTTGCGCCTGGTTGGCCAGGGTACGGGCGTTGGCCGCGTCGTCCTTAGCGGTGTGTGAGCGAATTGCCATGCGAGTGCGCTTGTGTGAATAGTGGTTTATACCAAAACAAAAGATAGTTTATTTTATTCATAAATAAATAATTTATGTTGACATTGATTATTTATGCTGAATAGAATGCGTTGCAGACCCGTCGGCTCGTCCGTCGGGTCACCCACTGATGCCATGGAGCCCCGCCATATGTTTGCACTCGCCACCGTCGAATACCAGGGTCAGGCCTTGGGATGTCTGGAGCTGGATGGCCGCTATTTCCCGCTGTCGGCCCTGGCCCAACGGGCCGGTTTGGCCAATCTGCCCAGCAGCGTGATCGGCTTGTTTGATGACTGGGCCACGCACGGCGCGCAATTGCCTGCACTGCTGCCCCAATGCGAGCCCGCCATGGGCTTGGCGGCGGACCAGGTGCGGGTGCTGGCACCACTGCTGTTCCCCGGCAAAATTTTGTGTGCTGGTGCCAATTACTTTGATCACTTGGCCGAAATGGGCATGCCCGGGGCCAAAAAAGAAGAACAACGTCTGTTCTTTTTCATGAAGCCGCCGCGCAACGCCGTGGTGGGCCCAGGCGACACCGTGCACATGCCCCTGGGCACCAAGGCGTTTGACTGGGAGATAGAGCTTGCAGCCGTGATTGGCAAAACCGCGCGCAATGTGTCCGTGGCCGACGCCCTGTCGCACGTGGCTTTCTACACGGTGGCGATTGATTTTTCAGCGCGCGACCACAACCGCGCGCCTGAGACGTTTTACAAGCTTGACTGGGTGGCTGGCAAGGCCAACGACACCTGCTGCCCGCTTGGGCCCCGCCTGATTCCTGCCAGTGCAGTGGCCGACCCTCAAAACCTCGGCCTCAAGCTCTGGGTGAACGGCGAGCTCAAACAAAACGGCCGCTCCAGCGACATGATTTTTTCAGTGGCAGAACAGATCGCCACTGCTTCCCGCATCATGACGCTGGACCCGGGCGATGTGCTGTTGACTGGCACGCCGGCCGGCGTGGGTTCGCCCAAGCAGACATTTCTGAGCGTGGGTGACCGGATCGATGCCGAGATCGAGGGCATTGGCCGCCTGTCTGTCACGGTGCAGGCGCCGCGCTGAATAGCTACCGTTTTTCGAAGGCGATAGACCCTGCCTTTTCATATGGGTCGCTGCAAATCCTAGGAGTTAGACCATGAGACGAACACTACTTGCCGCTGCCGTGGCTTTGGCCTCACTCAGCGTGCTGCCAATGGCCCAAGCCCAAACCGAAATTCGGGTGTCGACAGCGGCGCCAGACAATGCCCCGTTGTCGGACGCTTTCCGCATGATCAAGGCGCGCATGGAGGCCAAATTCCCTGGCGCCATCAAGGTGTCCTTGCACACCGCCAGCGCGCTGTTCCGCCAGGGCACCGAGTTGCCGGCCATGCAGCGCGGCAACCTGGAGATGGCCAGCCCGGTCACCTTTGAGATCGAAGCCCAGTTGCCTGAGTATGGCGTGTTCAGCGCCGCCTACCTGTTCCGTGATGCCGACCACCTGATCAAGACCTTCCGCAGCGACATTGGCAAGGAGTACTACGACGAGGTGGCGGCCAAGGTGGGCCTGGTGATCCTGGACACGGCTTACCTGGGCACTCGCACCGTCAACCTGACCAATGACAAGAAAATCGAGAAGCCCTCTGACCTGGCGGGCACCAAAATGCGCATGCCGCCCGGAGCCTCGTTTCAGGTGCTGGCCAAGGCCTTGGGCACCACGCCGGTGTCCATGCCCATCACCGAGGTCTACCTGGCTCTGAAGACCGGCGCCATCGATGCCCAGGACAACCCGACCAATATGACGCGTGACTGGAAGTTCCATGAGGTGACCAAGCAGGTGGTACTGACCAAGCACCTGGTGCAGCCGGTGTTTCTGGCCATCGCCAAGCCGTTTTTTGACAAGCTCACACCGGCGCAGCAGGCCGAGTTGCGGACGGCGGCGCGGGAAGCGGCTGACATGCAGATTGCCAAGACGCTGCTGGATGAGAAGGCTGCGTTGGACACCTTCCGCGCCGCCAACATCCGCATCAGCGAACCTGACGCGGCTGCGTTTCGCACCGTGGTGCTGAAGGAATATGACAACTCCGGCATGGCTGCCAAGTGGAAACCAGGCCTGCTGGCTCGGATTCA
>JBIKZZ010000212.1:0-5761 GCA_044354435.1 Rhodoferax sp.
AGCCGCCACCGCCAGTTCAAAGAAGTTGGACGCGCCAATCAAAGCCGACGGGCAGGCCACCGAATGCTTCTCGCCCACCGCGCGGTTGAGCCAATAGGCCAGGGCCGAGTTGAAAAACACCTGAATCAGGATAGGCACCGCCAGCAATGCAATGACCAGCGGCTGCTTCAGAATGGCTTCACCCTGGAAAGCAAACAACAGCACCAGTGTGAGCAACAGCGCGGCTATCGACAAGGGGCCAATTTTGGCCATGGTCGCCTCAAAAAAAGCCTCGCCCCTGGCCAGCAGCGCCCTGCGCAGAATTTGCGCCAAGATCACGGGGATCACGATGTACAGCATCACGGACGTCAGCAGGGTGTCCCAGGGCACGATGATGGCCGAGATACCCAGCAGCAAGCCCACCAGCGGCGCAAAGGCAATCACCATGATGCTGTCATTCAATGCCACTTGCGACAGCGTGAACAGGGGGTCTCCCCCGGTGAGGCGGCTCCAGACAAACACCATGGCGGTACACGGCGCTGCTGCCAGCAAGATCAACCCGGCAATGTAGCTGTCAATCTGATCCGGCGGCAGCAAAGGCGCAAACCAATGGCGAATGAACAACCAAGCCAGCAGGGCCATCGAAAAAGGCTTCACCAGCCAGTTGACAAACAACGTCACCCCAATGCCCTTAACGTGCTTGCGCACTTCACCGAGGGCGCCGAAATCAACCTTCACCAACATGGGGATCACCATCACCCAAATCAGCAAGCCCACTGGCAAGTTGACCTTGGCAATCTCCATCTGGCCAATGGCCTGGAACACGGGCGAAAAGAGCTGGCCCAGAACGATGCCCACAACAATGCAGAGGAACACCCACACCGTCAGGTAACGCTCAAAAACACTCATGGCAACCCCTGCGGCCGGCTTGGCATTGAGGCCAGGTTCAGCTTGCATGGATCTGACCCTCAGGCGTTGGCCAACTGCCGGGCGCTGGTCTGCAAGACCGCCTGTTGCAGCTTGGCATCAGGCAAACTGCACAACAACTCCAGTCGTCGCTTGATGGCGTGCAGAGTTTTGCGGGTGGCCTCGCGCTTGTCGTCTTCAGAACCATTGCCCTCAGACGGATCCGGGTAACCCCAATGCGCGGTGGCCGGGTGCCCGGGCCAAAGCGGGCAGACTTCACCGGCTGCGTTGTCACACACCGTGATGATCAAGTCCATGTGGGGCGCATCAGGCTCCGCGAACACATCCCAGCTTTTGCTGTTCAAGCCCTCGGTGGCGATCCCAGCGGTTTCCAGCGCCTTCAAACCCAGCGGGTTCGGCTGTTGGTTCGCACGCGGGCTGCTGCCGGCCGAATAAGCGCGAAAGCGGCCGCCGCCCATGGCGTTCAAAAGCGCTTCGGCCAGGATGCTTCTGGTGGAATTGTGGGTGCACAGAAAAAGAACGTTGAGAGGAGTCTGTTGGTCAGTCATGTTGAAGTTACTTCGGGTCGGTTGGTGGTTAGCAATCGCATGCGTTGGCAAGGGCCGGCAGGCAGGCTTGGCCCTGGCAGCAGTTTTGGGTGAGGTAGGCCAGCACCGCGTTCATGCGGTCAAACTGGGCCCGGTAAACCAGGTTGCGCCCAACCCGCTCCTGGCTGATCAGGTCGGCATGCACCAGCTCTTTCAAATGAAATGACAGCGTGTTGGGCGCCACGCCCAGGCTTTCAGACAGTGCGCCCGGGGTCAAACCGGCCTGGCCAGCCACCACCAGTGAACGAAACACCTCCAGCCGTGACGACTGGGCGAGCGCGGCCAGAGCTTTAACAACAGCAATTGATTCCATATTTCAATGATACTCGAAATAATTGACAGACAAACCACCCATCGATGACACCAACCCTTCAATGCCGGTGCCTGTGGTGCGCGTCCGGGTAATGGGCATGGGCGTGGCTTAGCGGCTCGTGCCGATGCGGGTGCGTATGCTTGCCCGCTGTAAACTGGCCGTCAGCATGGGTGTGCTGGTGGTGCGCGTCGTGCTCATGCTCGTGGTCATGCAGCATCGCTTCGTGGGTATGAACATGCGAATGTTGCTCGGTCAGGTGGAGCCACACCCCTGCCGCCATCAGGGCGCCGGCGACCAGCAAGGTCAGGGTCACCGGCTCACCGCCCAACAAGGCCAGGGCCGCACCAAAAAACGGTGCCACTGAAAAATAAGCCCCGGTACGGGCCGCACCCAAATGCCGCAGGCCCACCACGAACAGCGCCAGGCTCACCCCGTAAGCCAGAAAACCCACCACCATGGCCGCCGCCACCGTCAAGCCACCGGGCAAAGCGTCGCCCACTGCCCAAGCCAGCAGCAGATTGACGCTGCCCGCCACCAAGCCTTTGACTGAGGCGATCCAGGTGGCGTCGTTGAGCGCCACCTTGCGGGTCAGGTTGTTGTCCAGCCCCCAAGCGAAGCAGGCACCCAAAATGGCGAGTGCAGGCCATAGGCCGGCAAAGCTGACCGTGCCGGGCCAACTAAGAACCACCGCCCCGGCGGCAATCAGAACCATCCCCAGCGCAATGCGTCGATCAAAATTTTCACGGAAAGCCACCCACGCCAGCACTGCCGTAAACACCCCTTCGGCGTTGAGCAACAAAGAAGCGCCCGACGCCGGCATGCCGAGCAAGCCCGTCATCAGCAGCAGCGGCCCGACCACGCCGCCAGACAGCGTCGCTCCGGCCAGCCAGACGGCCTCGCCCCGGGCCAAATGCACCGGCCCGGCCCGGGTAGCCAGGCGGTAAAGGGTCAGCCCCAAGCCAGAACCCAGGTAAAACAAACCCGCCAGCATCCACGGCCCCACGCTACCCAAGAGCAGCTTGGCCAGCGGTGTACCGGCGCCAAACAGCAGCGCAGCCCCCAGGGCTGCGGCTACGCCCGCGCTTAACATGTCAACCGCCTGTGCATGGTGCTCGCTGCGTCCGCTTCAGCCTCTGGCCACAAGCTTGGAAACAAAAAGCGAAGTGCATGTTGCGGCAAGCCGAAACGCACTTTGCCTTGCGGCGTATCAGATTTCAGCAGTCCTCGCTTGACCAGCGCACCAAGCGCATCGGTGGCAGCCCTGTCGCTGACGCCCAGCATTGACTTGAAGTCTCCGCGCGACATGTCTTGCCCGCTCAGGAACAAATAGTGCAATCCACGAAGCGACTCCGGTCGCACACCCGACTTTTCAACCGTGGACTCAAAGACCAGGCACGCCTCCAAACGTGGCAGTAGGGTTTTGAAGTCCAGCATGCTGCCCATAAAGCTCACTTGGTCCCGGCACACCTCCAGCACATAGTCCGCCCAGGCTATCAAGGCCTGCTGGCTGAGGTTACCCCGCCCATCCAGATCGCCCCGGCGGAGGCTGTCGGCATCTGCCAGCAGTGCGTAATAGCGCTCTGTGCTGCGGGCGAACCCCCGCAGGGGCGACCACAACCCGCCGGTGTAGCCCAACACACTCAAAAGCGTATGAGTGTGAAGACGCATGACACGACCATTGCCGTCGATAAACGGGTGAACCCAACCCAGCCGCTGGTGCGCGCAGGCCAATGCCACCCATGCAGCCTCACCCCTCCGCACACCGCCATACGAACTGGCCCAGCGGTACAGGAATCCGGGCACGCTGTCAAACGCCGGCGCCACGTGTTGGCCTACTTTGACCTCACGCTGGCGGAACTGGCCCGGCACAATCTGCTCGCCTTCGTCGGTCATCAAGTCTTGGGCGGGCAGTCTGCCAAAAAGCTCCTGGTGCATCACTTGCACCGCGTCTGTGGAATACAGACCGAGGGCTGCATCGACGCCGCCGTAACGCTGCTCCAAGGCAACTTCAGCCTCGATATGCGCCACAGCCAGTCGCTGCTTGGCGGCCAGCTTGGCGTCTTTTGAAAAGTCTTTTCTCAGTGCCTGCTCTATCTCGTGGGGTCTTGTGTGCTGCCCCTCAATGCGGTTGGTGTAGAAAGAGTTCATGCTTCGCAGCAAGGCGCGCAACTCGGGCGGAACGCGTGTGCCAGCCAAGAGCGTAGCCGCGCGGGTCAACTCATGGGCTTTGCCCAGCAGCGGCTCTAAGTGAGCATCTGCAGGCAGCAGCGGCTCAAATTGGTGTGTTTGGGTAAACATAGAACAATTTTGCCAAGTTAAATTTGTTTTTAACTGATTGATTTAAATATTAATTTTACAACTTATAGTTAATTTTTTGCCAAGATTATTGCGAACTATTTAGACAGAACAAATAGGTGCGTACTGAGTTTGGAGCGACGTCATGCCGCGCCCCTGGGATCCAAAATCTCGTGTTTCCCTCACAGATTGGTACCGCGGAGTACAATATTTTCGTGCCGCACTAATTTGGTAAAACGCGAAGGAAAAAATCATGCAAGCTAACACCTCACCCCCAACCGTCAAGGTCGTCGGTGCCAATGGGCAGATTTCTCTTGGCAAACAATTTGCAGGCCGTCAAGTTTTAGTCGAAGAAAAGGAAACAGGTGTTTGGCTGATTCGCACCGCCACCGTCATCCCAGACAACGAACGCTGGCTGCACGAAACACAAGCCGCGTCCGACCTGGCAAGTGCGCTGGAATGGTCAAAGCAACACCCTGCATCTGACGTTCAGACTGATGCCCTTCTAGCCGCTGCAATCCAGAGCGAGTAAAACGGATGAGTTCCAGCGACGCCCCTGTACGCCTTGACTTGAACAACCCAGTTTTTCAGGGACACCTTTTTGACCTGCAAAAGCCGGAACGCCATGCCGCCATGGACACCTTGAGGAAAATCCGTCAACTCAGCTGGGGCCAGCTGTACCGTGACAACGGTTTGAAGTGGGAAAAAATCATCAGCGTGAAGCCACCCTCGGGAATTGAAGCCATCTACTCACTGCGCATCACCCAATCTCGCCGTTGCACCGCGTATCGCGACGGGGACTTCATGCGGTTATTGACCGTGGCACCTGACCACGACAGCACGTACGGACGGAAGTAAGCCAATTCGCGGGTCACTGCAATTTTCGGTCAGCGCGCGAAGAGCTTGCTCAATGCGCTGATGGTGGGGCCGCTCAAACATTCATCACCCCCTTGCCAATGGTGGCGGTCAACTTGGCCAACAACGCTTTCTCGGCAGGCTCCATGACGGCCATTTCAACATGGCGCCAATTTCGCTCGTAAAGCTGAAAAGCCTCGGTGGGGCCGACTTCGGCGTCCTCAGCCAAGCCCCAGGCAATCGACCGCAATTGCGGGTACTTGGCGAGCCGGATGCGCCGCGGAAAGCTGGTGCCCGCCCGTCGTGCTGGCAATTGGGCATCCTGCACCAAATGCCCAGTCTTGTCGTCACGTGCAAGCAGGCCAACATCGGCGTCAAGCGCCATGGCCGCCATGACCTTGATGTAAGTACCCATGGTGACCGCCGCGTCACCCGCCTCGGCACGGTGCAAGGTGACCCGGGTGATGCCCGCCGAATCAGCCACCTGCTGGGCTGTGAGGCGCCGACGCAGCCGCGCCAAACGCAAGCGCTCACCGAACTCAGCAAGCTGCTGGCGCTGATCTTCAGCAAGGTTGGGGCGGGCAGGCATGAAAGCTATTTTATACAAAAATATGCTTTTAGACATAATATGCCAGGCTGCGCCTATGAGGCCTTGTTCGGATTCCCAGACGACCGGAAGCTGTGGAGCGGTCGACAGCACCAAACTGATAACATCACGCATCACGCATCAGGAGGCTCCATGAGAACCACTATCGACATCGACGATGACATCTTGGCCTTGGCGCGAAGCATCAGCAAAACCAAC
>JBIKZZ010000166.1:0-7249 GCA_044354435.1 Rhodoferax sp.
ATTCAGCAAGGCGCAGTTCACAAGGCGGTGGGCGTGGCCGATCAGTCCGAACTCGACCGAAAGCTGCTCGCGCTCGGCGTGATTCCGTTCGCTCGGAATCCGGAGACGCCTCTCGTCACCGACGAGCTCGTACGCGAGCTGCAGAACAACGAGGGTCTTTGACCCATGCGAGCTTTGTTGGACGTTTGCGCTCTGATTGCCCTGATCGATAAGAACCATGTGAACCACGTCAAAGTGGGGGCGTGGTTCACGCAGAACGCGCCCGTCCACGGATGGGCCTCGTGCCCCCTAACTCAAAACGGCACGGCTCGCATCATCGGCAACAAAGGCTACCCAAACAAGCAACCGCCTCGGGCAACGCTGGCATTGCTGGCCGCGATGTCTGCCCAACCCGAGCATCAGTTCTGGCCAGACAGCGTGAGCTTGATCGACCCCTCGGTCTTCAACCAAGCCGTGATGCTTACATCAGACCATATTACTGCCGTCTACCTTCTAGCCCTTGCGGTGAGCAACGGGTCTAGGTTGGTGACCACCTATGGCGGGATCCTCACGACCGCCGTCGTGGGTTTCCGGCAGCAGAATCTAGTCCTGCTCTGAGGCGCTCGCTTCGCTCTCCGCCGACTTTTTGCAAGTTGCGATCGCCCCCCTCCTTCTCCGTTAAGCGAAGGTCGGCCACCTGCTGGGCAGTGAAGCGTCGACGCAGACGTGATAGACACAAGCGAGCACCGAACTCAGCGAGCAGATAGCGCTGCTATCAGAGGCAAATCACCCGCGCAAAACGCTGAACCGTCATGGCGTGGGTCATCCGGGCGGCCATGCCGGCGCCATTGACCAGACCGCAAAGGGCTTGCTCGATGCGCTGATGGTGGGGGCGTTCAAACATTCATCACCCCCTTGCCAATGCTGGCAATCAACTTGGCCAACAGCGCTTGGTTTGGTCGAAGCAACACCCTGCATCTGACCTTCGAAATGATGCGCTTCTTGCCACCGCCGCAATGCGCGCCTGAATGGAGAGCTTAACTTGCGCAGTTGATATGTATAATTTTTTATACACGACAGGGTTGTAGTGATGAGTGACAAAAAAGAGATTCGCTGGGTGGGCTCTGCTTATGACGACTTGTTAGCATTCCCGGTCGAGCCACGTCGCTCTGCCGGGTTCCA
Source organism: Rhodoferax sp. (assembly GCA_044354435.1). GTDB lineage: Bacteria > Pseudomonadota > Gammaproteobacteria > Burkholderiales > Burkholderiaceae_C > Rhodoferax. Next base: position 1,162 of record JBIKZZ010000166.1, read on the forward strand.
GTTGGGCAAGGTTCAAGTTGGCTTAGACCCGGACGACTGGAAGCCATTCGATGATGTTGGGGCGGGAACCAAGGAAATCCGCATTCGGGACACCACTGGCATCTATCGGGTGATGTACATCGCCAAGTTTGAGGAAGCCGTGTATGTCTTGCACTGCTTCCAAAAGAAGACACAGGCGACCAGTAAACAGGACAAGGCCATTGCCGAGGCGCGCTACCGCGCCGTGGTGAACGCAAGAAAGGCACAAAAATGAAGATCGATACCGAAATCCGCCATGTGACGAAGCCGGGAGCAAACCTCTTCTTGGAGCTTGGCTTCGCACCCGCTGAAGCCAAGCGTTTGCAGGCAGCCTCTCGCAAACAGATCAACGACACCCAGCTGTTGAAGCAACAACTGATGGAAGAACTGTCATCTTGGATTACCGAGCATCACCTGAAGCAAGCCGAGGCCGCCGAGATCTTGATGGTCTCGCGCCCACGCGTGTCCGACGTGGTGAACAAGAAGACGGCCAAGTTCACCATCGACACGCTGGTGGAAATGCTCAGTCGCGTCGGTAAGCCGGTCAAGCTGGCCATCGGTTAACGAAACTCTGCACCCCCCAGTCAAGAGGCAACTCACCCGCGCAGAACGCTAAAACGCCGGAAAAGCTCTGCAGAAAGGGGCGATTGAATTTGCCAGGTGATTGAAATGGGCCGATCTCCTTCGTGGGACAGCAGCTTCACCGGCCCGACCGCCACGTATGGCGTATCGCGGTCCTCTCGGACAAAGAGCTGGAACCGCCAGCCATTGGTCGAACTCTCCAAGTACCGGCGGCCGGTGGCGTTATCGGGCCCCGCCCTGTTCTGGGTTTGCCAGTGGAACAGCGTCGGGCTGACCGCGTAGTCTTTGAACTGCACATGCTCAGCAAAGCCTTCGCTCTTGTCCAAGGTCACAAACAGCAACTCAATTTTGTGCTCCTCCAAGGGCAGGCAACCACCATCCGAGAGCGGGCGCACACGCTCATTGGCAAACCCAACGGCCGTCAACAACTCAGAGCGGCTGTAGCGCCCATGCAAAGCCAACGGCCAGGTGGCGGGCGCATCTGGCAAGTGAATGGGGGCAAGTGAAGTGCGCTCGCGCAGGATGTCACAGACTTCACGCAATTCGTCCAGCACAACCGGGTTCCCATTCACCAAATCGACAAAAGACGCCGCGCTGATCCGCTCGCTGCGGGAGGGCAGAAGTTGGTGCGCGAGCATTTGTACGGCAACCGGCTGCACCAGATTCCCATTCAAAGCGTCGTACCAAGCCGACAGCACGTTGGGCTCCTGCGCATGCAGCACGCTGTAAACACGCCGCGCAAGGTCAAATTCCCGCGCACCTTCCGGTCGGGTCTCGAGCCCAGCACGCCGTTTCAAACTGGTCCATGAGCGGGCGTTGGACCCCTCGGTATAAATGTCTGACAGCTCCAGTTGACTGTCCAGCAGAAAGGCACGAAGGGAGACCTCACCACCACTGCGCGTCGCTGACCAGGCAGAGAGCTCGGCGCTCAGCCGGACCAAGTTCAAATTCAATGCTTGACGCAGGTTATCCAAAACACGGTCACGGGCGACACGGTCAAATTGGATATGAACTCCTGCCGGCAATTTGCTAAAGCCGTCTTTCACCGATTCAGCAATTTCGCGACGCGACAAACCAGTGATCGAACGCAACAAAATATCGAAGCGAAAACCCGCTTGGTACTGGCCCACAAAATCAAGAACGAGGCAAGTGTCTTTGCCATGGGCCAACCGCAGCCCACGACCAATTTGCTGCTGAAAAATCACGGGGCTTTGTGTGGGTCGCAGCAAAAACACCGCATTCGCCTCGGGGATATCAATGCCTTCATTGAAGATGTCGCAACTGCAAATCACCTTAACTTCGCCGGCGCGCAGCCTCTTAACAGCTTCGGTCCGCATGGCTTGGCAATCGGTCCCGCTCAACGCAACTGCAGCAAAGCCCGCTTGGGTAAAGCAACCCGCCATGAATTTGGCGTGAGCCACGCTGACGCAAAAGGCCAAACCCTTCAGGGCGCGGGGGTCAGACACATAGCGAGCCACAGCATTGACGACCGTTCTGGCCCGCACCAAATTACCGTCAATCAGGTTGGCCAGTTGTGACACCTCAGCACCGCGCCCCCAGTCCACAGCGGTCAAATCAGTCTCGTCCGCACTGGCGTAGTACTCGAAAGGCGCGAGTAGTTGTTGATCGAGTGCATCCCACAGCCGCAAGGAAACCGCCGGCGAACCATCCGGTCGCGCATCAAAATAGACCCCAAGATTTTGACCATCTGCGCGTTCCGGCGTGGCAGTCAAGCCCAAAAGATAGTGCGGCTGTACAGCGCGCATGAACTGGTCAAAAGTCGATGCCGGCAAATGATGCGCCTCGTCAACGATGACGACACGCCAGAAATCGCTGCCCAATTGCGTGACCAATTGGCGACTGTGCACGGTGTTGATCGTTGCAAACAGGTGCTCGTAGCGGTCTGGCGTGTTCCCGCCATCAAGTAACTCGCCGAAGGCCGGATCACGCAATACCTGCCGAAACGTCGACATAGCCTGCTGCAGGATCTGGGTGCGATGGGCGATGAACAACAGGCGCGGTGCAGCACCTTCGGCGTCCTTCAACCGAAGGTAATCAAAGGCCGCCACGACCGTCTTGCCCGTGCCCGTCGCCGCCACCAGCAGATTTCTTCGGCGGCCCATTCGGCGCTCAGCATCCAGCCTGTCGAGCATTTCCTGCTGATACGCCTTGGGCTGCAGGTCAAACCACGTCTGCAGGGCCACCGGGTGGGCCGCGGCCACAACGCCGCCACGCCTCTGCTCCGACAAGGCACGTATCAAGGCCTCGCGATGCTCGTTGTTCGTCGGATCGTAGGTCTGAAATTCCTGATCATTCCACAGGGTTTCGAAATTCGCGACAGCCGCGTCGAACATGGTGGCGACGCTGGATTGCGTGAACTTGACGGTCCACTCAATGCCCCCAATCAGCGCAGACTCTGACAAGTTGGCGCTACCAACAAAGGCTGTGCCGAAGTGAGTTGTTCGATGAAAAATCCACGCCTTGGCATGCAAACGCGTACGCCGGCCATCGAGAGAAACACGCATTTCCACGCCTGGCAGTCTGGCCAAGGCATCGACTGCGCGGGCCTCGGTCGCGCCGATGTAGGTCGTTGTCAGAATTCGAAATCGGGTTTTTGGGTTGCCAGAGGCATCCAACGCGGTCACTTGGGTCAGCACGTCCATCAACTTGCGCACACCGCTCCAGGTGATGAAGCTAACCAGAATATCCACCCGATCCACGGACTGGAGCTCAGCGCGTAACTCATGGAGCAGCGACGGATCGGATTTGGCTGACGTGAACAGCCAGGGGTGACGTAATCCTGTGGCAGGGTAAGCTACCTCAGCATTTGTGCTGTGGATTGACTTGAGCCGTTGAGGTGGGGTCGCCAGTCGGCGCGACGACTGGCTCGTTTCTGTGCGCATCGTTACCAGCAAGCGCCGAATAAACTCAATCTCCAGCTTGGCCTTCTCGCCGGCATCGGCGCCGCCAGCGGCAGCTACATCCAACAATTCAGGCAAAGACTGCAACAGTTCGTCAATAAATTGCTCGCGCCGCTGTTGGGTGGTGGGGGCCACCAACATAGCCCGGTGCTGGTCTGCCAACCCGACCAGCGCACTGACCTCATCGTCATAAATGAGGCGGTCGTACAAACCAGTTCTAAATGCCATGCGGTATCCCCTGCGCCGCATGGGAAAGCTGCGGGCTCATCGTTATTGACGTTCAGTCTACCTCGGACACCGCGTCTCGGCTTTATGGCTCACCCTATCGACTAAGCTCGAACCCGCTGCGAACCGGTGAAAATGCAGGCTAGCAAACTGCTTCGCAGCCCCCTTTAATGCAAAAAGAAAAATCTGACAGCGCCAAAGCAGCGGTAGGCATGCCAATGTCCACCCACACCCCCATGATGGCGCAGTACCTGGGCCTCAAGGCGGATTACCCCGACATCCTGCTGTTTTACCGCATGGGGGATTTTTACGAGATGTTTGATGCCGACGCCGAGAAGGCTGCGCGGCTGTTGAACATCACGCTGACCAGCCGCGGCCAGTCGGCCGGGGTGCCGGTGCTGATGGCCGGGGTGCCTTTTCATTCGGTAGAAACTTACCTGGCGCGGCTGATCAAGCTGGGTGAGTCGGTGGCCATTTGCGAGCAGGTGGGTGAGGTGGGTGGCAAGGGGCCAGTCGAGCGCAAGGTGATGCGGGTGGTCACGCCCGGCACGCTGACCGACATGGCGCTGCTGGGCGACAAGACTGAATCGCTGCTGCTGGCGGTGCACCAGGGGCCGCGCCAGCGCTGCGGCCTGGCCTGGCTCAGCATCACGCGCGGCGAGGTGCTGTTGGCCGAGTGCACCCCCGATGAGTTGCCGGAGTGGGTGGCGCGCATCGGCCCGGGCGAGGTGCTGTACAGCGCCGGTGCCACGCCGGCCTTTGAGGGCCGGCTGCGCGCCCTGCCCGGCTTGTCGCTCACAATGTCACTGACGGTGCGGCCGGATTTTCAGTTTGACGCCGCCCTGGGCCAGCGCAAACTGCAAGAGCAGTTGCAGTCCGCCAGCCTGGCGGCCTGGCAGGCGGACGGCCTGCCGCAGGCCCACGCCGCCGCCGCCGCTCTGCTGGCCTATGCCGAGCACACCCAGGGCCGGGCTTTGAGCCATGTGCACAGCCTCAAAGTGCAGCGCCATGACGAGCTGATTGACCTGCCGCACAGCACCCGGCGCAACCTGGAGCTGACGCAAACCCTGCGCGGCGAAGACCAGCCTACGCTGCTGTCGCTGCTGGACAGCTGCATCACCGGCATGGGCAGCCGCCTGCTACGCAACTGGCTGCTCACGCCCCGGCGCGACCGGCAAGAGGCGCGCACCCGGCTTGGCGCCATTGCCGCCCTGCGAGCGGGCCCCTGGCAGGCGCTGCGCGACGCGCTCAAGGGCAGCAGCGATGTGGAGCGCATCACCGCCCGGCTGGCACTGCTCCAGGTGCGGCCGCGCGAGCTGGTGGCGTTGCAGCAAACGCTACAAAAAACAGAGCGCATGATGCCCATGCTGCAAGGGCTAGAGCCCTATTTGGCTCAAATTTCCGCGCAACTGGCGGCCCCGCCCGGCGCGGCCGAGCTGCTGCTGCAGGCCATCGCCCCCGAGCCGGCCGCGCTGGTGCGCGACGGCGGCGTGATCGCCGACGGCTTTGACGCCGAGCTGGACGAGCTGCGCGCCATCCAGACCAACTGCGACAGCTTTCTGCTGGACCTGGAGGGCCGCGAAAAAGCCCGTACCGGCATTGCCAACCTGCGGGTGCAGTACAACAAGGTGCACGGCTTTTTCATCGAAGTGACGCAGGGCCAGATCGACAAGGTACCCGACGATTACCGGCGTCGCCAGACGCTCAAAAACGCCGAGCGCTTCATCACACCCGAGCTGAAAGCCTTTGAGGACAAGGCGCTGAGCGCGCAGGAGCGCGGCCTGGCCCGCGAGAAGTGGCTGTACGAGCAGTTGCTGGACCAGCTCCAGCCGGCGGTGCCGGCGCTGACCCGGCTGGCCGCCGCGCTGGCCGCGCTGGACGCGTTATGCGCCCTGACCGAACGCTCGCTGACGCTGGACTGGTGCGCACCGCAGTTTGTGCGCGAGCCCTGCCTGGACATCACCGCCGGGCGGCACCCGGTGGTGCAGGCGAGACTGGCCGAGACCAGCCGGGGCAGCTTCATTGCCAATGACACGCACTTGGGGCCCAAGCAGCGCATGCAGATCATCACCGGCCCCAACATGGGCGGTAAATCGACCTACATGCGCCAGGTGGCGGTGATCGTGCTGCTGGCCAGCATCGGCAGCCATGTGCCGGCCAGCGCCTGCCGGCTGGGGCCGATTGACGCCATCCACACCCGCATTGGCGCGGCCGACGACCTGGCCAACGCGCAGTCCACCTTCATGCTGGAGATGCTGGAGGCCGCGCAGATTTTGCACAGCGCCACGCCGCAGTCTCTGGTGCTGATGGACGAGATCGGGCGCGGCACCTCCACCTTTGAC
>JBIKZZ010000349.1:0-3526 GCA_044354435.1 Rhodoferax sp.
TTGCGACAACTGTTGCGCCAAAAGCTCCTCGGCCTTGAGCCGCTGCCAGGCCGGGTGGCTGCGGTCTTCCAGCGTTGCCAGTGCCACATCGGGCGTAGGATGATGCAAAAATGATAGCGAACTCTTCAATCCCCATAGGGGCTGGGGGCCGATTTTCTTCAAATATTCTGTGGGAATGGTGTCGGCCAGTTCGGCCCGCGCCAGCCCGCTTTGCACCGCGCGCCGCAGATAGGCCTGCGGCAGGCCGGCCGAAGTCGGGTAAACCGGCGTCAGCGCTTGCGGCAGTTCTCCGCCAGCCGTCTGAAACGACGGGTGCAACATCTGCCGGCCCAAAAAACCGCCGCGTAGCTCGCCACGCGCACGGATGCGCTTGCCCGGCGCCAGCGCCTGCTGCTGTGAGGGGTAAAAGCTGAAGAACCGCAAGGTGCAGGTGTCAGAGCCGTCATCCACTGTTACCAACAGCTGGCGGCGCGGTCGCAGGGTGACCTCGCTGGCGGTCACCGTGGCCTCGATTTGAACCACGTCGCCGTCCCGTGCATCACTCAGGCGGGTGATTCGGGTCTCGTCTTCGTAGCGCAGTGGCAGATGCAGCGCCAGGTCGATATCGCGCCGCAGGCCGAGCTTGAGCAGGGCTTTTTGTGGGCCCGTCAGCGGTCGGGCTGGGCTGGGGGGCGACACAGCGGCAGTCATCCCGGCATTGTGTCGCATGGCGTGGGTGCTCGTGAACGGGTTCTGATGCGACCCTCAGCCCCTGCTTTGGTCCGACCTCAGCGCTTGGCCAGATAGCTCGCATAGAGCGACGCATGCAGCCCTCGCAGCGCTTTGCGGTGCTCAATCAGCTCGTTCTGGCGGCCCTGCCGCTCCAGCCCGAGCAAAACAAGCAGCAGACGCATCGCTTGCTCGGGTGGCCGGTGCTGCGAGGCCTGCGCCTGGGTCAGCGCGGGTGCCAGGGCGGGCTTTTCAATCAGCACCCAGGCCGGGAACCAGGCCAGGTCACCGAGATCCCCGTCCCCATCAAACCCCTGTTCAAACTTGAGCCGCAGCGCTTGAAGCATTGGGTCTGCCACGGCTTTGGCCACGGCGTCCAGGCGCTCTGGCGCGAGCCAGGCCAGCTCGGCCAACAAAGGCCAGCTGGCCTGCAAACCCAGCAAGTGCAGCCGGGCCTGAAGCATCCAGGCCAGCGGCGCCGGGATCCGCCGCCACGAGGCAATACCCACCACCGCATCCGCCGCCGCCTGCCAGTCGGCTGCGCAAAGCCAGAGCGGCGCGGCGTGGTCCTCGGGCCGTTCCGGCTGATAAGGCAGCCGGGCGGCACGCTGCGCCAGTTCCTGCCAGCGCACGCGCAACCAAGCAGCCGCATCCACGGCGCCCATGGTGCTTTAGGGTCTGGTGCAGCGCATGCCGCTCTCTAGCCAGCGTCTCGTGGCTGGCGAGTGGCACCGAAGTGCGCTCGGCAAGGGCCGTCACCAAAACGCCCAACGGCACCAGACTGTCGTCATGCGGGCATGTGTGACGCAGGGTTTCCCAAGCCAAGCGGGCAGCAATGACGTCTCCCTGCAGCACGGCATGAATCACATCGTTGCGCAGGGCGACACCCTGACTGTCGTTGAAAAGGTCAAATTGCATAGTGGGTCCCCGGGGGCCGATTTCAGCATAAGTCGCCTGCGACAATTCGACCCTTCCTCCACTTGGCACGGGGCCCGTCCGTCCCTCAAGCAACATGCTCATACCCATGAATAAGCCCATATCGGGGCGTCCATTCACCCTGGCTGATTTCGATTTCGAACTACCCACTGAACTGATCGCCCAGCACCCCGCCGCCGAGCGCACGGCGGCCAAGCTGCTAGACGGCACGCACACCAGCCCGGTGGACCGCATTTTTCGCGAGCTGCCGGGGCTGTTGCAGCCGGGCGACCTGCTGGTGTTCAACGACACCCGGGTGATCAAGGCCCGGCTGTTTGGCGAAAAACCGACTGGCGGCAAGGTGGAGCTGCTGATTGAGCGGGTGCTCGGCGGCAACCAGGTGGCCGCGCACATGAGGGTCAGCAAGAAACCCGAGGTGGGGGCCACGATCAGGCTCAGCGGCGAGGCTGGCCTGAGCGCCACCCTGCTTGGGCGCTGGCCCGATGCCGATGGCCCGCTGTTCCGCTTTGTGCTGTCGAACGACCACGGCGACGACCCCTACACCCTGATGGAGCGTCATGGCCATGTGCCACTGCCCCCCTACATCACCCACGCCGACGCCGCTGAGGACGCTGAGCGCTACCAAACGGTCTTTGCTAAGCACCCCGGCGCGGTGGCAGCGCCCACGGCCGCGCTGCATTTTGACCAGCTTCTGCTGGACCAGCTCGCCGCCATGGGGGTGAAGCAGGCCCATGTGACCCTGCATGTCGGTGCTGGCACCTTTCAGCCCGTAAAGACCGAGAACCTGGCCGAGCACCGCATGCACAGCGAGTGGTACGACGTGCCGACGGTGACTCAACAGGCTATTGCAGACTGCCGCGCACGCGGCGGGCGGGTCGTGGCGGTGGGCACCACCACCGTGCGCACCGTGGAGTCCTGGGCACAGAGCGGGCAAGCTTGTGGTGAGACGCAGATCTTCATCACGCCGGGCTTTACCTTCCAGCTGGTGGACCTGCTGATCACCAATTTCCACCTGCCCAAAAGCACGTTGATGATGTTGGTCAGCGCCTTTGCGGGTTACGAGCCCATCATGGCCATGTACCGCCACGCCATCACCCAGGGCTACCGCTTCTTCAGCTATGGTGACGCGATGCTGTTGGCGCGCCAGCCCGAGAACGACCCGGTCAGATCGGGTAGATAAGGGCGTTGGGGATCATCTCGCTGTCAAACACGCACAGCCGCTCGGCAAACTTCAGACCCTCTGGCGTGCGCACAATCTGGTCGATGTAACGGCCAACGTTGAACACGGTGCTCGGCCCGTCGAGCTTGGTGCGAAACACCGCGTAATTGGCTTCGCTGTAAATCCGCCCGGACTCGACCCGCCGCACCACCGGCGCCCCCACCACATGGCGCTGGTAATAAGGGTCGTGAAACAGGGTTTCTTTGATGCCGTACACCCGGTCCCGCAGCATGCCCTTGCTGCTGAACGCCAGTGTGCACAGCGGGAACCCGCGGTCGTAGTTTTCCCGCGGCTGTAGGCGGTAGCTGCAATCATCTGCAAAGAAGTCGGGCCACAGGTCCCACTGGCCGCTGTCCACAGCCAGCGCGTAGTCGGCATACAGCCGGGTCAGGGCCAGATGGGTGTCAAAGTCGATCATGCTCACTCCCCCATCACTTTGCGCCAATAGGCATACATGCCCCGGATCAGGGTCTCGGTCACCATGTGCTCGGTGTCGCCCACCTCGCGCCCACCCATCTCCACCAAGGTGCGGTGATCAGGCTTGCTCTCAAAGGCCTGCTGCGAAAACTCGATCACCTCGCCATCGTCTGCCGACACAAAACCGGCCGGGCCGAACAGGTTGGCCTGGCGCAGGCGGCGCGCGCTCATCTCGGGCGTGTCGTC
>JBIKZZ010000350.1:0-3515 GCA_044354435.1 Rhodoferax sp.
CAATAGCGGTCCAAAGCTTGAGCAGGTAGTTCAGGTCCCACTGCAGCTCAGGTGCGCTGCGGCCTATGCCGGCAGTGCGCGCAATGATGCTCATGCCGTTGGGGTATTCGAGCTGGTCCAGCGCCTCTTTAAGGTCGGTGCGGTCCTCGCCCTCGATGCGGCGAGATACGCCTCCACCGCGCGGGTTGTTGGGCATCAGCACCACATAGCGGCCGGCCAGGGAGACAAAGGTGGTCAGCGCCGCGCCCTTGTTACCGCGCTCTTCTTTTTCCACCTGAACCAGCAGTTCCTGGCCTTCGCGGATGGCGTCCTGGATGCGGGCCTGATTGGCGGCGACGCCGGGCTGGAAATACTGTCGCGAAATTTCCTTAAATGGCAAAAAGCCGTGGCGGTCTTCGCCGTAGTCGACAAAGCAGGCTTCGAGCGATGGTTCAACCCGGGTCACCACCGCTTTGTAAATGTTGCCCTTGCGCTGTTCGCGCCCTTCGATCTCGATTTCGTAGTCGAGCAGTTTTTGTCCATCGACAATGGCCAAGCGGCGTTCTTCAGCCTGCGTGGCGTTGATCAGCATCCGTTTCATGGGTAGCGTTCCTTCAGTTCAATCATTCAACCGGCTCATAACGAGCCATTGATACCGTAACTGACGCTTTGAACTGAGGAGGAATTGCCGGAGAGCCAGGACTCAATCGAGCAGTCCAGGCGTAGGCGCGTGGAGGGGAGCAAGGAGCCTGGGTTGTGGAAGTGCTATTGCTGAAATAGCTGGCTGCGTCCATCGGTTGGACGCTGATGGCCGTCCCATGCCAGACGACGGCGCGCATACGCGCCGCAGGCACAAGGGGTACAGGCTCATCAACACAAACATCTCGCTTCATTCCATCCACAGACATTGTGGTCTGCGGACTTGGGGTATTCCGTATCAGTGGTTCAAGGCGTCGTCTTGACCGTATGTGGTGCAGACCACCATAGGCAACTGGCTAGGCAACTGGCCTGTGGTTTGCGTGCATCATGCTCGGCGGTATCGACCTGCCAGCGGGGCTGTGGATGGCGTGTGGACTAAACTCCAGACAAATCAACCACTTACAGCACGGCGCTAGTGAAACACATTATAGGGGCCAATCTGGCTCCGCCGCCGCCCCAGGCGAAAACCCTAACGGTCGACGACGACAGCGCGGGTCAGCGGCTGGACAATTACCTGATGCGCCATCTTAAGGGCGTGCCAAAAACCCATGTCTACCGCATCATCCGCAGCGGCGAGGTGCGGGTCAACAAAGGCCGTGTCAGCGCCGACGACCGCCTGCAGGGCGGCGATTTGGTGCGCCTGCCCCCAGTCCGGATATCGGAGCGCGTGGCCGAGAAATCCCAGGAGATGGCTGCGGCTGCGCTGGCAGCGCCGTCCCGTGAATTTGTGGTCTTGTTCGAGGACGACCAACTGCTCGCCATCGACAAGCCGGCCGGGGTGGCCGTACACGGCGGCTCGGGGGTGAGTTTTGGCGTGATCGAGCAGCTGCGCATGGCGCGGCCACAGGCCTCGTTTCTGGAACTGGTGCACCGGCTGGACCGCGAGACCAGCGGTATCCTGCTGCTGGCCAAGAAGCGCTCCGCGCTGCGCCAACTCCAGGACCAGTTCCGTGAGCGCGAAACCGGCAAGACCTATCTGGCACTGGTCGTCGGCCAGTGGCCTGCCAAGCGCAAGGTGCTTGACAAGTCGTTGCACAAGTACCTGCTGCCCGACGGCGAGCGGCGGGTGCGGGTGGTGGCCAAAGACGATCCCGACGCCATGGCAGCCTTGACCCTGGTCAAGGTGCGCGAGCAGGGTGCCGGCTTCGCGCTGCTGGAGGTGACGATCCGCACCGGCCGCACCCATCAAATCCGGGTGCATCTGGCGAGCGAAGGTTTTCCGATTGCCGGCGATGACAAGTATGGCGACTTCGACTTGAACAAATCCTTGCAACGAGCCTCGGCTGGCCTGCCACTTAAACGCATGTTTTTGCACGCCTGGCGTCTCCAATTCAATCACCCCCTCACTGGCGAGCGCCAGACCCTTTTCGCCGAATTGCCTCCTGAACTGGAAGCCTTCTCCAACCATGTTGCCCCTGCCTCAGCCTGAATCTGACATCCGTCGCCGTCAATATGATTTGATCGCTTTTGACTGGGACGGCACCCTGTTCGATTCCACCGCCATCATTGCCCGCAGCATCCAACTGGCAGTGCGCGACGTGGGCGGCACGGTTCCCAGCGACCGCGATGCAGCCTTTGTGATTGGCATGGGCCTGAAAGCGGCGCTGGCCCATGCAGCACCGGATGTGCCCGAGGCGCGTCACCCTGAGCTTGGCGAGCGCTACCGCCACCACTACATGGCCGAGCAGCACCAGATCAGCTTGTTTGACGGTACCCTGGCGATGCTGGCTGAGCTCAAAGCACGCCAGCATATACTGACAGTGGCTACAGGGAAAAGTCGCAGTGGCCTGGACATCGCGCTGCAGGCTGTCGAGCTGCGTGGCCTGTTTGATGCCTCTCGCACCGCCGACGAAACGGCCGGTAAGCCGCACCCGCGTATGTTGTATGAGCTGATGGCCGAATTCGGTGCCACTCCGGAGCGCACACTGATGATCGGCGACACCACCCATGACCTGCAAATGGCGCGCAATGCCGGTTGCGCCAGCGTGGCGGTGAGCTATGGCGCACACAGCCCGGAGGCTTTTGGCGCGCTCGGGCCGCTGTTTGTGGCGCAGTCGGTGCCCCAACTGCACCAGTGGCTGTTAAACCATGGCTGAAGCCGGGATGTGACCATGCCGAACAAGGATGCCAGGGTGCTGTGCGCTTCGACCGATTTGGCGAATGGAGGCCTCGCCGTGCCGTTTGACGTGGTGTTTGCCGGTCAGACCTGCCGGGCCTTTGCCATTCGCTACCAAGGCCAGGCGCACGCCTACCTGAACCGCTGCGCCCATGTGGCCATGGAGATGGATTTCCAGCCCAACCGTTTCTTTGACATCAGTGGCGACTGGCTGATCTGCGCCACCCACGGCGCGCTGTACGAGCCTCAGACCGGCCAGTGCCGGAGCGGCCCTTGTCGTGGCGGCCTGATCAAAATCACCTTGTCCGAGGGCGACGGTGTCGTGCACTGGCATACTGACTACAACCTGCAACCTCTTGAGTTTTGAATGAATGACCCCCTGAGCCCCGAGCCTGGTACCACCCCCTCTGCTGGATCCGATCCATCAAATCAGCCGCCAAGCCTTGCTGGTATTGATAGTAGTGCTATTAAAAATGAAGCGAAGGTCGGCCAGCAGGCAGCTCCGGGTTGGGAGCGCGCCACGCTGGAAAAACTGGCTTTTGCCGCGCTCGAGGAGCAACGACTGGCGCGACGCTGGCGCAACGGCGTGCGCTTGGCCTGGCTTGGTTTTTTGGTGGTGGTGGCCTGGATGGGCTTTAGCCAAAATGGGCCCACCCGCGATGTGTCGCAGCCCCACACGGCGGTGGTCGAGATCAAGGGCGAGATCGCCTCAGGGGCCGAA
>JBIKZZ010000351.1:0-3512 GCA_044354435.1 Rhodoferax sp.
CGCCGGTGTCACTGATCGTCAGCGCCTTTGCCACCCTGGCCGATGTGCGCGGCACGCTGACACCACAGCTCGACGCCACGGCAGACAGCAGCCTGCTGCTGATTGACCTGGGGCGCGGTCGCATGCGCATGGGCGCCAGCATGCTGGCCCAAACCCTGAACCAGACCGGCGACGAGGTGCCAGACCTGGACCACCCAGCCGACCTGGTGGCCCTGGTGGCAGCAGTGAATGCGCTGCGCGCGCAGGGCCGCATCCTGGCCTACCACGACCGCAGCGATGGCGGCCTGTGGGCCACGGTGTGTGAAATGGCGTTTGCCGGCCATGTCGGCGTGACGATCAATGTGGACATGCTGGTGACCGAGGGCGACGGCATCAGCGACAGCCGAGCCGAGCATGGCGACAGCAAGAACTGGGCAAGCCAGGTCAGCGCCCGGCGCGACGAGCTCACGCTCAAAGCGCTGTTCAATGAAGAGCTGGGCGTGGTGCTGCAGGTGCGCACCGAAGACCGAAGCGCGGTGATGCAGGTGTTGCGCGAGCACGCCTTAAGCCGCTACAGCCACTTCATCGGCAAAACTCGCCCGGCCGCCTCCACCATCCAGGCTGGCGTGGGCGAGGTGCAGGTCTGGCGTGACGCGAAGGCCGTGTTCAAGGGGAGCCTGCCCGACCTGCACCAGGTGTGGGACAGCACCAGCTGGAAGATCTGCCAGCTGCGCGACAACCCAGCCTGCGCCGACGCCGAGCATGCTGCCGTGGGTGCAGCAAGCGATCCTGGCCTGCATGTGTGTATACCGTCAAATCAGGCGCCAGCCCCTGATGGGATTGGCTCTGTAGCTACAAAAAGAATAGCTTCACCGGCCTTGCTGCTGAGCCGGCCCCGCGTCGCCGTGCTGCGTGAGCAGGGCGTCAACTCGCACGTGGAGATGGCCTACGCCTTCACCGAGGCTGGTTTTGAGGCCTTTGACGTGCACATGACCGACCTGCAAAGTGGCAGGGCCCGCCTGGCTGATTTTGCGGGCCTGGTGGCTTGTGGCGGCTTTTCTTATGGCGACACCCTGGGCGCCGGCATCGGCTGGGCCCGCTCCATCACCTTCAACCCGGCATTGGCCGATCAGTTCGCGGCCTTCTTCGGCCGGGCGGACACCTTTGGCCTGGGCGTGTGCAACGGTTGCCAGATGTTTGCCGAGCTGGCCGACATCATTCCCGGCGCCCAGGCCTGGCCGCGCTTCACCACCAACCAGAGCGAGCGTTTTGAAGCGCGTTTGTCCCTGGTGGAGGTGCTGGAATCACCGTCTTTGTTTCTGGCCAGTATGGCGGGCCACCGCCTGCCCATCGCCGTGGCGCATGGTGAGGGTTACGCCAACTTCAAGCACCGGGGTAACCCGCAAAAGGCGATTGCCGCCATGCGTTTCACCGACAACCATGGCGCCGCCACCGAGGCATACCCCTTCAACCCCAACGGCAGCCCCGGCGGCCTGACGGCCGTCACCACCGCCGACGGTCGCTTTACGGCCATGATGCCGCACCCCGAGCGCGTGTTCCGCAACATCCAGATGAGCTGGACCCCCGGTGACCCCAGCGCCCACAGCCCCTGGATGCAGCTGTGGCGCAATGCGAGGCGCTGGGTGGGCTAGGCTCAAGTGGGCCCCATCATCGTCAGTGGATTGGCGCCGTCGTTGAGCTTGCGGGCGGTCTGGGTCAACGATTGCGTTAACCTACTTGGAAAATAAACCAACTTGGTTATAATTTTTTGTGGAGAAAGGTTCCCCTCATTGCAAATTGTCCATTGTTCAGGCGCTGGTCGAAGGCGGTCATGTCAGGGCAACAGCGAGTGCATTCATTGGTGCGCGTGAGCTTGGTATCAATGATTTGGCTGGAATGTGCGCCATCATCATGGCCCTTCGCTCTGCTAACTTCTACAAGAGCATGACGACCCATGCAGATCACCGTATTTGGCAGGATGTGTACCACGCCAAGACTTCCAGGGGCGCAGAGGTGTATCTCAAGCTGACTGTCATCGACGATGTTTTGATTGTTTCATTCAAGGAGCTGTGATCATGAAATGCCCATGCTGTGGAGCGGCTGAACTGACCCACGATACCCGAGATCTGCCCTACGTCTATAAGGGTGAAAACGCCACCATTCCGGCAGTGACTGGTGATTTTTGTCCTGCTTGCGGCGAAGTCGTTCTGAACCGCGAACACGGGGACCGTTACAGCGAATTGCTTGGGGCTTTTCAGCGGCAAGTCAACGCTGCTTACGTTGACCCTGGCTACATTGCCAAGGTGCGCAAGAAGCTCGATCTTGACCAACGTGAAGCTGCCGATATATTTGGTGGTGGCGTGAATGCGTTTTCTCGCTACGAGAACGGCAAGACCAAGCCGCCTCTGGCCTTGGTCAAACTGCTAAAAGTGCTGGATCGGCATCCTGATTTACTGAATGAAGTCAGGGCCACGTAGTGGCGAACAGCACCAGTTCACGCATTTGTTAGGTCGAGGCTGGGCTGCGGACACCATCCAGGAGAACGACGCCACGGCGGGCATCAGTCGCGATCAGCTGTGGTTCCGCAAGGTGGCCGACAGTCTGGAGGTGAGCGTGATCGGCAGCACTGACAAGATGACGATGTCCAACTGGTACCCGGGTGACGCGTACCACGTGGAACAGTTCAAGACCAGCGACGGCAAGCCGCTGCTCGACAGCCAAGTGCAGAACCTAGTCAACGCGATGGCGGCGTTTGCGCCTCCGGCGGCCGGACAGTCCACCTTGCCAGCGGCCTATGCAACGGCGCTGACCCCTGTATTGGCGGCCAATTGGCAGTAGAACGATCGCGGAGACCTCGGGGCAGTTGCATGTCATGGGGGAGAGCGGTTTGCGGCAATACCGCTCGGGCCCTGGCAGAGTGGCGCCGCCTCATGGGTGCAACAAGGCGAGGCTACGTCGCGCGGGGAGCTTGTTTTGAGGAAATAGCTTCCCAAGTCCACTATTTGCGCGGCGGCGTTCCAAGAGGGAAAACTCAAGCTGAAAGCATCGCCACTGGCTGCAAAATGAGCCATTGCAGGAGCGATTGGCCTGTCTAGCGCGCTATTGAGTTGTAGTCGCCGGTTTGCCGTTAATTAGCGACAACGGTAAGGCTCAAGCGCTCCCAGTCCAAGGTCGCCGACGGATGCCCGCGCTGGCTGGAGACGCGCTGCATGGAGCCTTCTCTAGAGCCATTCATTTGATGCTTGTTTGCGTAAATGTATTACAATTACGCAACTAGAATTTGCCTAACTTTTTCGTATACAAGGATTTGGTCATGCATGCCACTACGCTTTCATTTCGGGCCGGCAACGACTTTGCCGATCAGGTACGCACGCTAGCCGGCCTCTTGGGACTCAAGAGTTCGGACTACATCCGACAAGCGGTCTTGGAGAAAAACGAACAGGTCATGGCGCAGCACATTGCCGCACTCTCCAAAGAGCTCTCGGCTGAGCATCTGGCCTTCAATGAGTCCTTGGACGAGAGTCTTCAGGATG
>JBIKZZ010000061.1:0-12902 GCA_044354435.1 Rhodoferax sp.
CCAGGCCTGCACCACGCGATCGCGAACGCCATCGATGCGCGGGCCTTCGCGGCCGTGCTGTGCGACGTGTACTGGAAAGGCGGCATCACTGGTTGCCTCAAGACAATGGCCTTGTGCCAGGCCAGGGGTGTTGAGGTGGTGTCGCATCATGGGGCCAGTGCGCTGATGAACTTGGCGAATCTGCATGTCATGTGCGGCGCCAGCGAGGTTGAGATGATCGAGGTGCTGGTTCCGCAAGCCCCCTACCACTACGGCTTGCGCGAATACTTGCAGGTTGACGCCGACGGGTACGCTCGCCTGCCCACTGGCCCCGGCCTGGGCGCCGAGCCCGACTGGTCTTACATCGAGGCGCATCGCACGGCATAGCCTGAGCCGACGCACAGGGCGCCATGGCGGCAAGCCGTCAGACGGCGAGTGCGTGGACCTGCGACAGTGTCAAGCCCAGGCCAAAACCCGGCGCACTGGAAGGCGTCAGCCGCCCGTTCCGCGGAACCGCCGTGCCCGGTGTCAGTCGTACTTCCTCCAAAGGCACGCCAGGCGCAGAGCCTAAGAAATATTCACCCATCGTGGCGTTGGGCACTGCCAGGCTGAAATGCTGACCATAGGCGGTGTTCATTCCGGCATGAAGCATCACCGGGATGCCCGCGCCTTGCGCGATGCGGGCAATCTTCAGGCAGCCCGTGAGGCCACAAGCCCAGCCGATGTCGGGCTGGAACACGTCCAGGCTCTTCGCACTGGCGGCACTGGCGAACGGCGCTGGGGAGTACCAGTGTTCACCGCCAGCCAGGCCGTAGCCGGGTAGCCGTTCACGCAACTCCCGCACGCCGTCCAGGTCGTCCGGCATCAGGCAGTCCTCGATCCAGCGCAGTTGGTACGGCTGCATGCGCTGGGCAAAATTGACTGCGTAGTCCACGTCAAACGCCATCCAGCAGTCGACCATCAGATTTCGCTCGGTGCCTATCAGCTGGCGGGTGGCTTGTACGAATGCCTCATTGGCGTCCAACCCTTGTGCGCCATCGGCCGGCCCATAGGGACAGGCGATCTTGGTCGCCTGGAACCCCTGCTCCAAAATCCAGTCGGTGTCGTTTCCGGTGGCATAGCATTCGATGTCCGAACGCACCGGCCCGCCCAACAGGTCATAAACCGGCTGCGCCAGCAATTTGCCCTTAAGGTCCCACAACGCCAGATCGATCGCGCTGATGGCGTAACAAGACAGGCCCCCAGCATAGGGCGATGTCATCGCGCCAAGCATGTTCCACAGGGTGTCGATCTCGGTACAGGGTTCACCGACCAGCAGGGGTGCCAGGTGTTCATTGATGATGTTGATCACCGGCGAGCCGTACCGCGTCATGCCCAAACCCCAACTGCCGTCTTCCGCCGTCACCAGGCAGGCCACCGATGGCCATCGCGGACGCCAACTGGCGCGCAGGCGTTTGAAGCGCGGGTAATGCGACATCGGGCTGGCGACCTCGGCATGCGTCGTCCAGGCCGGGCGTCGTTCCGGCGTCGTGGCCGGGCCGCCCATCAGGTCACTGGCGATGGCAAAGGCTTGGATAGATTGGATCTTCATGGGGGCTTGGTTCGGATCATTTTTTTCTTGAATCGCTATTATTTTAATAGCTAACTATCGAATAACCACAGGGCCTGGAGCCCTATTTTATTCAAGAATTATCACGGCTGAGTCTTCGCCTGTCGGTGAACTATGCACTGATCAAAAAAAAGCCTGCTAGCAATTAAGTAGCAGGCTTTCCATATCCCATGAGGGCTTTGACTGGTGGCGCTTCACGGATTCGAACCGCGGACCTGTGGATTATGATTCCATCGCTCTAACCGACTGAGCTAAAGCGCCGATGCACTGAGTCGCTAGGGCTCTGGCAGGGCGGAAGTATAGCCTAGCCTGGCGGCTTCAAAGCGTAGCCCGCAGCCGCAGTTCGGGTTGTGGATTCGGTTCAAAGGGTTGAACAACCTTCGACGACGCCATCAGGCTGCATTCCAATTCGGCCAGGGCCAACGCCGCTTTGTGCAGTGCTTGGGCTTGCGTGGGGGTCAGCGCATATTCGCAGGGCTTTGTGCCGGCCGTGCGAGCCAGCTCCAGGTCGCTAATCATCTCGCCAAGAGGTTTGGCATGTGCTTTTTGGCCTGCCGATTGCGTAAAGCGCGCCATCTTGCTCTGAACAGCGTTCACAAACGTGTTGAAGCGGACCCAGCGGTGTTCGTCCCAATGGTCCGAGGGTTGCGTCTTGCCATTGGTGCCTGGCGCGACCTTGATGTACCGGGCAACCAGAGCTTGGCCAGCCTGCCGGCCCAAGCTGGCCATTGCCAACAGGTCTTGTGGCGGCATTTTCAGGTTCAAGCCGCCCTTGCTGCCTTCAGGGTCCAGGTAAATGTTGACGATGCGCTCGCGCACGCCGGGCAGTCGGGCGGTGGCGTTGTCGTTCCACAGGCGCGCGGCTTGGACAATGCTGCCGAGAAAACCGAGTACGCGGCTCAGCTTTGGGGGTTCCGGGTGAACTGGTGAGTGTGCTTGCCGAAGTTCGGGCGGTGGCTGTTGGGCGTGGTGAATCCAGACGTCGCCTACTTGGGCGTCGGGATGTCGGCGTTCCACCAGGGTGATGCCAAAGGTGGGCCAGCGTGGCAGCACCGCATCAAACAGATGGATCGGAAAGTTGGCACAAATACCACCGTCTGAAAACCAGCAGCGGTAGGGTTGCCCGATGGCGGGGATCGCCCACAGAGGCACAGCCTTGAACAATATGGGAAAGCTCAGGCTCAAGCGGGCAGCAACCAGCACCGGCAAGTCGCCCTGCGGCAGCCGGCGCAGGTCCAAGTGCGGGTAGCCATCCACCAACGGACTGCAGGCGCACAGGTGCCGCATGACTTCAGCCGGGAAATAGGGCGCCAGGTCCGCTTCCAAAAAGTAAAGCTGCTCCAAGTTGTCGTTCAGGGGAAACCCGCAGACCCTGCCATGTGTGAGGTTGGTGCTCATCATTTGCAGGGCGATGGACTGGGGCCGCTCTATCCAGCAGTCACGATACAGACCCAGGTCAGGCCCACCCGGCGCATCCCACAGGTCGCGAAAGGTGAGTGGCTTATCCAAGTCCCGCTCAGAGGCGCCTTGTATGCCCTTGTGCAGCCAATCGGTAAAGCCGTCTGGGCCACCCTTGGGGCCCATGCCGATGCACAGGCCACAGCCTGGCCCGCCCAATTGGCGTCGAACGTCGTCCAACAGCCGCCAGCCGATGAGGCCCAGCAGTAGCAGCACGATGGCCGCCACGTTGGTCAGCAAGACGAACAGCAGGGGTAGAACCGTGGCTGTGTAGAGCACACACAGGGCCCCCAGCAGCAGCGCCCCGGCAATCAGCAGCAGCAAGATGCCTCGATCCCGGGGCAGACGCAGGTTCGGGCGCAGCAGATAGTCAGCCAGCAATGCCTTGACGATGGCCCAGGTACCCGCCCAGCCTTTTTGCTTGCTGAACAAGCCGACAAACAGCCGGAACAGAGGCTCGCCGCCCGGAGACGGGTGAAACAGCGAAAACAGCTTGGTCTGGCCACCGCCTTGCAGTTCGGCCAGCGCCACGGGCACCTCGCGCAGCACCTTGTTGAAGCCGTTGACCGAGCCATAGCGACGGCTGTACTCGCTGGCGGCCGTTAGGGCCGCCGCGACGGCGCCGACTGATGTGCCGCCTATGCTTTGAAAGCGGTAATGCTGTGCCAACGCCATCACGGCCCAGGGGTACACCACGCCATCGGTGACACCGCCCTTCATGACCACGTCGCAGTACCGGTCCAACGGCGGCTCCTGCGTCGGGTCCAGCAGATCTGGGCCGACGTGGCCTGCGGTGTCGGTGGTCATGGGCTTGCCGGGCCTGTCTCGGCAGGGTAAGGCAGCAGGGCGTCGTAGTGAGTACGCTCTGGGCTTGACAATTGTTTGACGGCGCTCAGGCTGGGGAAGAAAGCGTAGAGCGTGCCCTTGGTCGTGACAAAGGGCTCCAGCCCCCGCAGGGCCAGCGCTGCGGTGTCGCTCAGGGGGATGTCGTAGACATGCCGCGCAGGGTCGTTATGGCCGATCAGCGGGTCCCGGGCGTTGCCGCGGTTGTTTGGGCCCATGGGCGTGTCGTTGGCCCATTGGCCGACCAAGTGCTCAAACTGGTGTTCCAGGCTGGCGCAAAAAAACAGGCCGAGTAGCCCACGGTCCTGGCCGTCGTTCTGGCAGTCGTCGCGCAGGTAGGCCTCGCCATAGGGCATTCCGCGGCGCAGAATGGGCCGGCGCCTGATTGGCACCACCGGGTCGTCACGTGGGTTCATTCGCCGGATGTGGGCGCCAAACGGGCAGCCGAGCCCGGCTTGGTCGCCCGCAAAATCAAAAGCGGCGGCGACGGATGGACCGGTCGGGCCGCTGTCCATGGTGTCATTGGCTTGCACCACTCGGCCGTCATCCCAGCGCCCGAGCAGCTTGGCGCGAATGAAGGCCTCGGCCTGGGCCAGCGTGTGCTTACCCTGCAGGCGTTGAGCCTGTTGTCGCACAAAGGAGCGAAAACCAGCTTCGTCTTGCGCCATTTTGCGAAAGGCTGCAAAGCTGCCGTTTTTGAAAAACTCGGCCAGCGCCCTGGATTGCTCCTCAGCTGGCACCCGGGTGGATGCCGGGCGTTCGGCCGCCAGCCGCCAGGGGTTGATTTGATCATCGTTGTCGTAGCCCAACACGAATTCCCCAAGACGGTGGCTGTTTCGAGCGGCGTTGGGCAGGTCCTCGGGTCCGGGTGGCTCAGGCAGGATGGTCGGCTTCGACAGGCCGTCTAGCATGTCGAAATGCACGCGCCGCCCAACGGTCCCGGTTCCCAGGTGAACACCATCATGAGCAGCCCAATGCGTGGCAAAAGCCTGCTCATGAGCCAGTCGCTTGAGCTTGTCCGTTGCGGCCGCAAGGTTGGTCACGTCATTGGCGTGCAGGATGAGCAGCAAGTGCGCCGAATCGGGCCCAAAACTGGCATCCCAACGGCCTGGTGTGCTGTTGCCGACATCGCCCAACTGATCTTTTGCTCTGGCCCATGCGCCTTGGGCAAAGGCTGGCGCCTTGGCCCGCAGCACATCGAGCAGGCGATCGTCGAGTTCGAGCTTTTTCAGACCGGCAAAAGTAATGCCCAGGCTGAGCGCACAGCGGCCCGCCCTGCCATCCCAAGGCTGGTTGGCATCCACCAGCCAGTCACCGAGGCGAAGCTGATGCAGAAACTGCCGCGCCAGCGCCGCATGCAAAACGGTCAGGATGAGGTGGCGGCTGCACTCAGCGCGGTAGCCGCTGGTGACCAGCTTCTGGATATCGCCCGGCAGCGGTGGCTTAACCCGCGATGTAGGGTGGGCAGTGGTGCTCACAACGGAGCCTTTCGGGTGAATGCCCGCTGGATTTGAGCCGCCTCGGCGTTGGGCTGCGCGCTGAAGAAAAAGTTGGCCTCGGGCGCCTGGTTGAAGCGACGGATGAGCTTGACAAAGTCCTGCGGAAACTCGTCCACCGGCATCGGCGGGGCATGCACCATGTGCTCAAACAGGCGGTCAAACAGCGAGCCCACCTGCAGCGCAAAATGCTCGACATAGGGGTCAAGGCCGCGGTCAAACACGGTCAGCAGCATCAGCTGGCTGTCGTTCTCCAGCAGCACAAAGCAGGCAAAGTGCACGTGCTTGGATTCGCGCAGCATCTTCTCAATGCGCGGCGCTCCCACCTGGATGACGCGCTTGAGCTGCTCGGCATGCACGGCGGTGGGCGGTTTGACCGGCATGCTGACCAGCAGCGGATGCTGAGCAGCGCCCACCCGCGCCGGGGCGTTGGCAAACTGATGCTGGATCATGGCCAGGCTGGCATTGGGGTAAGCACTGAACACGTAGTCGCCCACCGGCGCGACATTGAAGCCGCGTACTGCCTCGGCAAATTCCCAAGGGTGGTCTTTGACTGGCAGGGGCGGCGCGTGGCGAATGTGGGGCAGCAGGGGCTCTAAAACGGGTCCAAGATCGTGGGCTAAATGGGGCAGGTGGTCGTTGATGTCCCCGTCGATGAAGGCAAATAGTGCCAGCCGGGTGTCGTTCTCCAGCAGCAAGAACGAAGCAAAGTGCACATGGCCTGAGTGCTGCAGGGCCTGCCTCTGTGCCGAACGCATATGAAGCAATGCCCGCACCTTCTGCGCATGCTGCTGCGTGGGTGCTTTCAGGTCCATCACCAACAGCAGCGGCGAATGGCGCAGCAGCTCAAAGCGGTGGTAGGTCAGGGGGTAGCTCAGGCAGTGGTAGCCCCACTGGCGGGTCAGGCCGAAGCGCTGACCGTTGCGCGGGTTGATGGCTTCGGCCAGGCCGGGCAGCATCAGCACCTGCCGCACGATGTGGGTGACCAGCGGCATGGCCACGTGCTGGCCTATGCATTGGTGCATGAAGCTGCTGCTGTGAGGTTTTTGTGGGTGACCGGGTTCGCCACCAAATAGGAGTGGCTCGTAGGGGATGGCAAGTCCGGCGAAGCGGGCCGCATTGAAAGTGTCGGGTTGGGTGTTTGCTGGCTGATCGCGCGTGGCGGCGCCCACGGCGATCAGCAGTTCGCTGCCCGCCGGGATATTGACCCCATTGAGCACCAGGGGCAACGTGCTGCGGCGTGGTAGGTAGGCCACCGGCGGGTTCAGCCGCAGTGCCTCCCAGATGTAAGGCGTCAAATCAGCGTCCTTGCCGGCCCGGTGACCGTGTTTGAGCCAACCCTGCAAAGCTGCGTTCTGGGCCTCTTCGAGAAGTGCCCGGTTCTCAAAAAAGCACTGCAGCGCCAAACACACGGCGGCCACCACATTACCCACGGTGCCGGCGATCAGGCCGGTGACGATGGCCGCCAGGTCGGTGCCGCCGTAGGTCTTTTCCTCACCAGGCGTGTCGGCCATCCCTGCCATGCGTTGCATCACGGGCGTGAATCCTCCTAAAGGGCGGGCCGGTGCCAGCGGTGTGCCTGTTGGGTTCGAAGGGTCGCAGGGCGCTGGCGCTGGCCAGGGCTCAAACACGCTGTCAGGCTCAAACGCCTTCAACTCGTCCAACTCCCGATGGATGGCTTTGAATTCGTCGCGCTGCTGAGCCGTGCGCCGGTGCCCAAACAGGTCGATCAGCTCGGCGGCGCGGCGCGTGAGTGCCCCCATGCCGGCGGCGTTCTCAGGCAGGGCGAAGGGGTCGGTGACGAAATGGCGGGCAAAGGTCTGGTAGCTCAGGGCGTGGGTGGCTTTGCGGGTGCAGGCCTCCAGCAGTGGCAGGTCAGACTGGGGAAAGCCGAACCAGAAGGCGACGAAGCGCAGCGCCGCCTGTTCGGCCAGAGCCACTGCGTCAAACTCGCGTTTTTTCAGCGGCAGCAGCGCCGCCGCACGCAGGCTGATCGTGCACAGATCAAAAGTTTCCTTTGCATCCAGCTTCAGGCAAGTGATGGCGAACTTGCGTTGCCGATCGTGGTCCTCAGACCCCTGAGTCTCGTCCATGCCGAGCATAAAGTTGCTGCGACCCAGCGCGCCAAAGGGCGCATTGCTGTACTGGGGCACACCTTGGGGGTTGTCGTCGCAGCGCAGCGCCGCCTCGGCCTGCGCCCGGTTGGTGATCAGCCAGGCCGTTTGCTCATAGTCGTCCGGCCCGTTGCCTTGGGGTGTGTAAGTTGTGCTGGCTCGGCTGGCAAACGGGGCTGGCTGCCGCTTGGCAATCAGCGCTCGCAAGCGGATGGCGCGTTGCTGGTCGTCGCACAAAGCTGCAAACAGCTCTGCACTAGCGACCCAAGAATTGCCCGTGACAGTGGCTCCCTTGGCCATAGGCCCTCCCTTTTTGTGACTTGTCAGCTGATCATGGGCACCACGTTGGCACTGGCCAGCAGGGCCTGCGCCTCGGCCAGGCGTCCCTGGCTTTTCCACAGTGCGGCCAGGCTTTGCACGGCACGTGCTTCGAAGGCGGCCATGCCCAATTCCTGGGCGACCGACATTGCGAGCAAAAACCAGTGCTGAGCCTTATCCAGATTGCTTAGTCTGCTATTATTTTTATAGTGAAGCAGTAACTGACCCTGAAGCCGGCAGAGCTCGGGTTCGAAGTAACGCTCGCCGTGTCGGGTGACGAGGGCGTAGGCCTCCTGCAGCAACTTCAGCCCTTCTTCAGGCTCGCCCGCTAGCGCCCGCGCTTCGGCTTGCAGGGCCAGGTAGAAGGCACAGGTGACCACCGCACCGGTGCTGGTCCACAGCATATAGCCGGCCGCCATCTCGGCGCTGCCAGCCTGGGGGTTGCCAAGGTGCGCCACGGCCCAGCCATGCATGATCTTGGCATGTGCCAGCCAGACCGAAAAGCCCCCTGTTTCGCAGACATGAATGGCGCGTTGCGCCAGTTCCAGGGTCTCCAGGTACTCGCGCCGGTAGCAGTGCAGCATGGCCTTGAGTCCATAGGCTTCTCCCTGGCTGAAGGGGTGCTTCAGGCGTACAGCCAAGGCCTGCGCCTGGTTGGCACGGGCCAGCGCGTCGTCGCCCAAGCCGCGCGTCCACTGTGCCAGTGCCGAATAGCTCAGGCACATGATGGCGGGGTCTTGCATCTGGCCCGGCCGCTGCTCAAGCCGGGCGTAGGCCGACAGGCAACTGTCCATCCGGTCGACCGCAGCCGGCAGCGCCCCTTGATGAAACAGCAGGTTGGCCACCGCCCAGTCGGCCTGCAACCTGCGCATGGGATCGGCTGATTTGTGCACCAGTTCGGCGGCGTCGGCAGCCACAGCATGGGCCCGCTCAAATTCGCCGCGCATAAACAGGTAGCCTTCCAGGCCAAACTGGACCCGCAGCAAGGCACGCTCATCGCCGCACTGACGGCTCAGGGCCTGCGCCCGTTGGTAGGCTTCGCCCACCTGATCGGCGCCGTAGCCATGCAGCGCAATGCTTTGGCCAGCCTTCAGCAGCAGCAAGCGCAACTCAATTTGGTCGCAGGCCAGACCCACCGGCAGCGCTGCCAACTGCGACAAGGCTGCGTCCAGATGGTGGCTGGCCTCCACCTGCGCCGAGCGCGAGATCGCGAGCCGCGCGGCGTTTTCCCAGTATTGCGCCGCTGCCTCTGGCATCGCTGCTGCGGTACAGTGCCGCGCCAGCACCTCAGGCTGGCTTGCGGCCAAGCCGGGAAAGTGCTCGCTGATCACGCGAGCCACGGTGCGGTGGCAGCGTCGGCGGTCGCGTTCCCACAGCGACTCATAGGCTGCGTCTTGCATCAACGCATGCCGGAAGTGGTAACGCACGTCCCGACCCACCATGGTTTGCGCCAGGATGCTGGCGCGAACCAGCGTTTCCAGATGAAACAACACCCCGTCTACCCGCAGCGGAGCGCTGGCTTCGGCAAAAACAGCCTCCACCATGGCTTGCGAAAAGCTGCGCCCGATAACGCTGCCAAATTGGGCCACAGCCTTGGCGGCGTTCAGGCGGTCCAGGCGTGCCATCAACAAATCCTGCACTTTGCCGGGGATGGCGATGGGGCTTGCTGCCAGCGCGGTGACCTGGCCAGGTGTCGCCTGCATCTGGCGTGCCATGAGCGCCCGTGCGGTTTCTTCAATGAAGAGGGGCACGCCATCGGTCTTGGCTGCCAGCCGGTTCAGTGCTGGCCCGTTCAACAGACCGTCGCCGCACATGCCCATGAGCATGGCCTCGGTGTCTTCGCTGCTCAGTCCGGCCACTTCAAGCCGCTCTGGCACGTCCGCAGGGCAGACACCGGTGCTGGCGGCTAGTCTGGCAGCGCCGCTGCGCTCTGTGCGTATCAGCAACAGCGGCCACTGGCTGCAGACGCCCAGCAGGCGTTGCAGCAGTTCGCGGGTGGATGGGTCGAGCCAGTTATGGTCTTCGATGATCAGACACAGCGGGGCCTGTGCCAGCTGGTCTTCCAGCCAGAGCAGTAGGGCATCGATCACCTGACGCCTGATTTTTTCCGGCGCCTGCGTCTCAGTGGCGGCCGTAGGCTGCTGGCTGAGCAGCAGTTCAAGACCCGCGACGATGTGCTGCCGCCCAGGCCAGGCGCGCAGCCCGAGCTCCAACCGGCTGCGAACGACATCCGCCTGATCGGCTTCACTCAAGTGGAACCAGCGGGTTAGCAAGTCAATCAGCGGTCGGAACGCACTGTCAGCCGTTTCTGGGTTGCAGGGCAGGGCGGTCACGCTATGGCCCCGTGCCGTCAGGCGCGCCCTGAATTCCTGCATCAGCCGTGTTTTGCCGATGCCGGCGTCACCCGTGATCAGCAGCGAGGTGAACTGGCCTTGTGTTGCCTGCGCCCAGGCGGCCTCGAGCAGCGCGAGCTCGCGCTGGCGGCCAATCCAGGGGGTATCGTCCGCCCTGCCGCTCAAGTGTCCGTCGCGTCGCGTCTCACCCAACAGCCTGTAAGTCACTTTTGATTGGGCAAACCCCTTGGGTACTTGGTGTGACTCGATCGGGGTGAATTCAAAGCGGTCCTGCACGATCGCCCAGGTCGATTCGCTGACCCTGGCCGTACCTGGCGTAGCCATGGCCTGGAGTCGGGCGGCCAAGTGGATGGGTTCGCCCAGCGGCACGCCGGCTTTGACCACCACCGGGCCTGTCACCACGCCGATGCGTAACTCAAGCTGTAGCAGTGCCACCGCATCGACCATGGCCAGTGCCGCCCTGAGCGCCATGGCGGGGGCGTCTTCGTGGGCCAGCGGCAGCCCAAAAAAGCACATCACGCCGTCATTGCCTTGAGGCACATTGGCATGCCCGCTCCAGCGCCGCACCATATCGGCACAGGTGGCGTGGAAACGGTCCAGCGCTTCGCTGTAGCGCTCAGCACCCAGCCTCCTTAGCAGGTTGGTGGATTCCACCAGGTCATAGCAGAGCACGGTCACCTGGCGCATATGGTCGTCCGGGTGCGGGCCGGCCTCGTCTGGCGTCAGCAGGGCCGCCTCGTTGCCGTAGCAGACCAACTCGGGGCCTGGATCCAGACCTGCTTCGGCCGCGCCGCGCAGCGCCACCAGTGCCTCGCCCAGCCGTTGGCCGGAGGCTAGCGCGGCGTAGAAATCAGTCATCGGCTCCGACGACACTTGCGCTTGGCCGGGCGCGAGCCTGAACAGGGTGTCGACGCCAGCGGCGCTGGTGGCTCGTGCCAGCGCGGATTGCCAGGCCAAGGCGTCAGGCCCCTGTGCGCCCCCGCTGGCACCGTCCAGGATCAGCAACCGGGGTGGCTCCGTCAGTTCGACAATCTCGTTGATGTGCAGTGGCAGTGGCCCAGACGAAGTCCCGGACTTGGCGCCAAGCGGGCTGGCGAGCAAGCTGGGCAAGCTGCCCAGGCAATGAACAATGTCACTTTGGCCGATTTGGCGCAGCAGCGCCTGTCGGGCCTCGTCTGGCACCGCCATGGCGCGGGCCGACAGGCCTTCGATCGGGTCAAGCCGCGTCGCCAGTGCCTGCACGTAGGCCGGGTCGAGCGTCCGATCGGCTGCCTCGTAAAGGATCAAGACTTTGAGGTGTCGGCTGTAACCCGCAGGGCGAATCCGGGTGCGGGCCTGTGGCCCATCCCGCAGCAGCTGCCGGTACAGCGCAAATTTCTGGCCCAGGTATCGCTGGCCATCAAATGTCAATTCCCAGGGAACGCTCATCAGCGACTCATTGATTTGAAGCTGCATGGCAACACCCTCCGCTTGCACCAGCAGGTGGCGAATGGGTGCTGGAATCAGTTCATTAAAAATCGCTAGGCCCAGGTGTTCGCGGGCGAGGCTTTTGTTAGTCTGGTGCCAGGTGGTCCAGACGTTGGCGCTGAACTGCTTAAGCCTGCTGGCTCCGACCATTTGCTGGGCGATTTGGCCCAAATCGTGTCCGTTGGACAGACAGGCGCTCAAGACACCATCGTGCCAGCGTAGCAGCAAATTCAAAGGGCGAGCATCGGCGAAGGCCATGTCATGCGCCAGCCCTCCCTGGAGAGCCAGAAGTTTTTATGCCCTTAATTTACATCAATTTAGCAGGCGGTGCCGGTCCTTTTGCGAATTGTGGGTCAGCGCTGTGGCGCGGGCGCTGGGCCAGTTGGCTAGGCGTGTTTGAAGTTGGCCTTGCGCTTGGCCACAAACGCCTCCATGCCCTCCTTCTGGTCGGCGGTCGCAAACAAGGCGTGAAACAGCCGCCGCTCGAACATCACGCCGTCGCTCAGACTACCCTCAAAAGCCCGGTTGACCGATTCCTTGGCCGCCATGGTGGCCATCTGCGAGTACTCGCAAATCTGCAGGGCTGCGCCCAGCGCCTCATCCATCAGCTTGTCCAGCGCCACCACGCGGCTGACCAGGCCAGCACGCTCAGCCTCCGCCGCGTCCATCATTCGCCCAGTCAGTGCCATGTCCATGGCCTTGGCCTTGCCTACCGCCCGTGGCAGGCGCTGGGTGCCGCCGGCGCCGGGGATGATGCCGAGCTTGATCTCGGGTTGGCCGAAGCGGGCGTTGTCGGCGGCAATGATGAAGTCACACATCATCGCCAGCTCGCAACCGCCGCCCAGCGCAAAGCCGCTGACTGCAGCGATCACTGGCTTGCGGATACTGCGAATCTGCTCCCAGTTGCGGGTGATGTAGTCGCCCCGGTAAACATCGGCAAAGCTGTAGCTGGCCATGGCGCCAATGTCGGCGCCTGCAGCAAAAGCTTTCTCACTGCCGGTGATGACCATGCAGCCAATCGCCGGGTCGGCGTCAAAAGCCTTGAGCGCCTGGCCCAGCTCGTCCATCAGCGCGTCGTTCAGGGCGTTGAGCTGTTTGGGCCTGTTGAGCGTGACGATGCCGACCTTGTCGGCCTCGATGCGGATGGTGATCAGTTCGTAGCTCATGGTGGTTCCCAGGGTGGCAATGCCGAGACTATAACCACCGTAACTATGGTTACGCTGTATCGGCCTGCCTCGTGTTGGACCGCCTCGCGCTAGGGCTT
>JBIKZZ010000352.1:0-3501 GCA_044354435.1 Rhodoferax sp.
AGCAGGAGCAGGTCAGCGACGTTGAGGCCCTGATCAAGGACCTGAGTGAGCTCAATATAGGCGACCCAGTGGTGCATTCGGCTCATGGTATCGGCCGCTACCGTGGCCTGGTCAATTTAGACCTGGGTCATTTGCAAACCAATGGCGAGCCAGAAATTCAGGAGTTTCTGCACCTGGAATATGCCGACAAAGCCACCCTGTATGTGCCGGTCAGCCAGTTGCAGCTGATCAGCCGCTACACCGGCGTCAGCGCCGACGAAGCGCCCTTGCACAAGCTCGGCAGCGGCCAGTGGGACAAGGCCAAGCGCAAAGCGGCTGAGCAGGTGCGCGACTCGGCAGCCGAGTTGCTCAACATCTATGCGCGACGCGCGGCGCGTGAGGGGCACGCCTTCCGATACTCGCCCGGCGACTACGAAACCTTTGCCAACGACTTCGGCTTTGAAGAAACTGCGGACCAAAAAGCGGCCATCCATGCCGTGATTCAGGACATGATCAGCCCGCGGCCGATGGACCGGCTAATCTGCGGCGATGTGGGCTTTGGCAAGACCGAAGTTGCCCTGCGCGCCGCATTTATTGCCATCACCGGCGGGCGGCAGGTGGCGTTTCTGGCGCCCACTACGCTGCTGGCCGAGCAGCATTTCCAGACGCTGATCGACCGCTTCGGCAAATGGCCAGTCAAGGTGGCTGAAATGAGCCGATTCCGCTCTGGCAAGGAAATCACCGCCGCCCTCAAGGGCGTGGCCGATGGCAGCATTGACATCGTGGTCGGGACCCACAAGCTGCTCAGCCAAGACACGCACTTTAAAAACCTCGGTTTACTGATCATCGACGAGGAACACCGCTTTGGCGTGCGCCACAAAGAGGCCATGAAAGCCTTACGCGCCGAGGTCGACGTGCTCACCCTCACCGCCACCCCGATCCCGCGCACGCTGGGCATGGCCCTTGAAGGCCTGCGCGACCTCAGTGTGATCGCCACTGCGCCGCAACGCCGGCTGGCGATCAAGACCTTTGTGCGTACCGAGGGCAACGGCGTGATCCGCGAGGCGGTGCTGCGCGAACTCAAACGCGGCGGCCAGGTGTACTTTTTGCATAACGAGGTGGAGACCATCGAAAACCGGCGTGCCAAGCTCGAAGAGCTGCTGCCTGAGGCCCGCATCGCCGTGGCGCACGGTCAGATGCCAGAACGCCAGCTCGAGAGCGTGATGCGCGACTTCGTAGCCCAGCGCTACAACCTGCTGCTGTGCTCCACCATCATTGAGACCGGCATTGACGTGCCCACCGCCAACACCATCGTGATGAGCCGGGCCGACAAGTTTGGCCTGGCGCAGTTGCACCAGCTGCGTGGCCGCGTGGGCCGCAGCCACCACCAGGCCTACGCCTACCTGATGGTGCCCGATCTTGAGGGCCTAACCAAGCAGGCCAGCCAGCGCCTGGACGCCATCCAGCAAATGGAAGAGCTGGGCAGCGGCTTTTATCTGGCCATGCACGACCTGGAAATCCGTGGAGCTGGCGAGGTGCTGGGCGAAAACCAGAGCGGGAATATGCTTGAAGTGGGCTTTCAGCTGTACAACGAAATGCTGAGTGAGGCGGTGCGGTGTTTGAAGGCCGGCATTGAGCCCGATCTGCTGAGCCCGCTCAATGTCACCACCGACATCAACCTGCACGCACCGGCGCTGCTGCCCAACGACTTTTGTGGCGATGTGCACCTGCGACTGAGTTTTTACAAAAAACTCGCTACAGCCAAAGGCACTGAGCAGATCGATGCCCTGCTTGAAGAGCTGGTGGACCGTTTCGGCAAACTTCCCTCCCAGGCACAGAACCTGATCGACGTGCACCGGCTCCGTGTCACCAGCCAGCCCTATGGCGTGGTCAAGGTTGACGCGGCACCGACTGGCATCAGCATCACATTCAAAAAGAACCCGCCGGTCGACCCAATGCGCATCATCGCGCTGATCCAGAAGAACCGGCACATCAAGCTGGTGGGCAATGAAAAGCTGCGGATTGAACGTGCCCTGCCCGAATCCAAAGACCGCGCCTTGATGGTGCGTGATGTGCTGCGCAGCCTGGGGCAACCGCAAGCCGCAGCGGTAATTGGCGCCTGATCCGCGCCGCTGTCACCACCCGGCGCGTCTGTCAACACCATCGTATTCCCTAGGTCGAACGACCAAATACCTCGTCCATAATAGGGCCCGTCTTTTGCGCCTTTATCGGGCATGAATGTTACGTATCGACACTTTTGTTGAATCAGCGAGAAGTCAGAACCGAACCATGCCGGAAAACATAGCCCCTGTGCTGCAGGTGAATGAATTAAGCACGCGCTTCAAGACGCGCTCCGGGGACGTGCACGCTGTCAACAGGGTCAGCTTCGAGCTCAAGCCCGGCGAGTTGCTGGGCGTGGTTGGCGAGAGCGGCTCGGGTAAATCCGTCACCATGATGTCGCTGCTGGGCCTGTTGCCCAGCCCCCCCGCAATGGTCAGCGGCACCTCAGTCATGTTCAATGGTCTGGATCTGCTGCATTGCACGCCCGATCAGCTGCGTGCGGTGCGTGGCGCTGGCATAGGCTTCATCTTCCAGGATCCCATGACCTCGCTGAACCCGGTGTTCACGGTGGGTTTCCAGATTATGGAGCCGCTGCGCAAGCACATGGGTTTGGACAAAGAGGCTGCGCGACGGCGCGCGCAAGAGCTGCTGGAGCTGGTCGGTATTCCCGATGCCGCCCGTCGGCTGGATGACTTTCCGCACCAGTTCTCAGGCGGCATGCGCCAGAGGGTGATGATCGCCATCGCCCTGTCCTGTGACCCCAAGGTGCTGATTGCCGACGAACCCACCACCGCGCTGGACGTCACCATCCAGGCCCAAATTCTGGAGCTGGTGCGCGAGTTACGGCAAAAACTCGGCATGGCCATTGTCTGGATCACCCATGACCTGGGCGTGATTGCCGGCATTGCCGACCGCGCCATGGTGCTTTACGGCGGCCAGATTGTCGAGATGGCCCCGGTGCAAGAGCTGTTTGCCCGCCCCATGCACCCCTATACCCGCGCCCTGCTCAAGACCGTGCCACGCCTCAAAGGTGCACGTGCACCCAAACTGGAAGTCATCGAGGGCCAGCCGCCCATCATCCGGGCAGAACCATCGGCCTGCGCCTTCAGGGCCCGGTGTTCTGTGGCTATGCCGCGTTGCGGTCAGGAAAACCCGGTCCGACTCAGCGTTGCAGCCGGCCACGATGTCGCCTGCTTCTGGGACGCCACCACCGGGGAAGCACGCCATGTCTGAAGCGCGTACGTCATCCCACTCTGCTCCCATGGTGCAGGTGCGGGGCCTGAAAATGCATTTTCCGATCTACTCTGGACTTTTGCGCCGGCGTTCTGGCGCGGTCAAGGCGGTGGACGGCGTCAGCTTTGACATACCGGCTGGTGAAACCCTGGGCCTGGTGGGTGAATCGGGCTGCGGCAAATCCACCTGTGGGCGAGCCATGCTGCGCCTGTACGAACCCACAGCGGG
>JBIKZZ010000080.1:0-11026 GCA_044354435.1 Rhodoferax sp.
TTGACGACTTTATTGGCGCGCTCTAGGACCTGTTGAAGTTCCTCGTTTTTACGGGCATTCAGGTCCTCCTGGAATTCCCGGCGTTTGCGTTGGAAGTCCCGATCCTGATCCACCAGTTGTTTTTGCCGGTTAGCTCGCTGACTCTCAGACAGAGTGGGTGCTTCCCGCTCTAATTTGTCAGCAGCAGCCTTCAAACCTGAGCCCTGGTCGACCAAGTCTTTCTCCCGCTTGGAGAACTCCTGCTCCAACTTGGTCTGGGCGACCTTGGCAGTGGCTGCCTCTTTGAAAATACGATCAGTACTGACAAAGCCGATACGGAACTCCTGCGCATGTGCCAGCAGCGCGCAAGTGCTCAAAAAGACTATAGCGCCAATCTTTTGCAATAGATGATTCATTAGAAGCTTGATCCGATCTGAAATTGCACACTCTGCATTTTATCCCCTGCATAATTCTTGACGGGCCAGGAAAATGCCAAGCGCAGGGGGCCGACCGGCGAGATCCAGCTGACGCCTACACCGGTCGACGATCGAAGATCATTTGCAGTTGCATTCGAAGCCAGACCGCCGTCGGGACCGCCAACGCTGCCCACATCAACAAAACCATACATGCGCAGCGTCCTGTCGTTACCGGCACCAGGAAATGGCGTTAGCAGCTCCGCATTCAAGTTGACTTTACGCGTGCCGCCAACCACCGTGCCACTCACATCACGGGGGCCAAGACTGCCCTGCTCAAAGCCCCGCACCGAGCCCAGGCCGCCTCCGTAATAATTCTTGAATACTGGGTATACCCTCTCTCCGACAGCGACGCCAACTCCCACTTCCCCATTGACGGCAAGGGTAAACTGCTTGTTGAGCGGAAAGTACTCTTGATACTGATAACTCGAACGAACATACAGAGCATCGCCGGCCACCGACCATTCCGCGTTGGCACGCTGCAAGCGCCCTGAATTTGGCGCCAGGGAACTGTCTCGACGGTCACGAGAC
The DNA here is from genome assembly GCA_044354435.1 of Rhodoferax sp. Taxonomy (GTDB): domain Bacteria; phylum Pseudomonadota; class Gammaproteobacteria; order Burkholderiales; family Burkholderiaceae_C; genus Rhodoferax. The sequence continues at coordinate 984 of JBIKZZ010000080.1, forward strand.
CAACCTACTGTCAGGGGTACGGCACTGCTGTTGTAACCAAATTGAGTGGCATAGGCTAAGTAAGACGTAGGCAAAGATGTGCCTGGCACGATAGTGGTTTTTTCAAGACCAGAGCCGAAATAAACCGTATCGCTTTCAGTGAAGGGCACGCCAAACCGCACACTGCCACCCGATGTGACCAATTGGTAATAATTTTGATCTTCATAGGGGCTGGAAGTCTTGTAGTAAACGCTCAAAGTCCGCGACACACCATCTGCCGTGAAATAGGGATCGGTGGTGTTGAAATCAAGCACGCGGTTGATCTTGCTGGTGTTAAGCTGGATACCCAATGAGTTGCCTGACCCAAAGGCGTTGTCCTGCTTGAATCCAAAAGAAAGACCCAGGCCGTCGCCGGTAGAGAAACCAGCACCAAAGTTTAGACTGCCCGTGGGTTTTTCTACCACCTCAAAAGTCAGGTCGACCTGGTCTGGCGAACCAGGAACCTCCTGGGTGTCCACCGAAACAGAGCCAAAATACCCCAGCCGATCGACCCGATCCCGAGACAATTTGATCTTGTCGCCGTCGTACCAAGATGCCTCAAACTGCCTGAGCTCCCGGCGCACAACCACATCGCGAGAACGGTTGTTGCCCGCAATGTTGATTTTGCGAACATTCGCCCGACGTGAGGGGTCGGCCTGCAACGTAATGACGACCCGGTTGCTGACGCGATCAATGTCTGACCGGGCCTCAACACGGGCAAAAGCAAAACCAAAATTGGCAAAGTAATCAATAAAGGCCTTAGTGGACTTAGCGACGTCGTCGGCGTTGTAAGGCTGCCCAGGCCGAATGGTCACCAGAGATTTGAACTCATCGTCGCGCCCTAGGAAATTGCCCTCCAACTTGACGCCACTCACATCAAAACGCTCCCCCTCCATGATGTTAATGGTGATCGCGATGTCGGTCTTGTTGGGAAGTATCGACACCTGCGTGGACTCAATTTTGAATTCAAGGTAGCCACGCGTTAGGTAGTAGGAACGCAGGGTCTCGGTGTCAGCGCTGAGTTTGGCGCGCGAATAACGATTCGATTTGGTGTACCAGCTCAGCCAGCCGCCAGTGTCCAGATCAAACAATCTGCGCAGGCTTGCTTCCGAAAAGGCTTTATTTCCAACCAATCGAATCTCACTGATTTTTGCCGTATCGCCTTCGTTGACTGTGAAAGTCAGGTTGACGCGGTTGCGCTCGGTCGGAGTGACGGTTGTGACAACTTCGGCCGCGTAAAGGCTTCGGTTGATGTACTGCCGTTTGAGCTCCTGCTCGGCACGGTCCAGTTGCGCTTTGTCGAATGGCCGGCCATCCGCCAGACCAACGTCGCGAAGCGCTTTTCGCAGGACATCTTTGTCGAACTCCTTGGTCCCGACAAAGTCCATTGACGCAATCGTCGGACGCTCTTCGACAACCAGCACCACAACATCGCCGTTGACCTCAATGCGGACGTCTTTAAACAGGCCAAGCGCAAACAAGGCCCGGATCGCAGCAGACCCTTTTTCGTCGCTGTAAACATCGCCAACCTGGACCGGGATCGAGACAAAGACGGTCCCTGGCTCGACCCGCTGCAAACCTTCAATTCGTATGTCCCTCACGGTGAAGGGCGTGACTGCCAAGGCAGTACTCGCGCCGCCCAACGCCATCATCACCAGCAGCAGCCAGGCACGAACACGTAAGTGGTAGATTTGCATTTTTTGTTTTCAGTCGAACAGTCTGGCGATATCGTTGTAAAGGGCGACAGTCGTCATCAGGGCAAGGGCAGCCACACCAACGCGCTGCAGGCGTGCCATCCAGATTTCCGACACTGGCCGGCGCATCACACCCTCCCAAAGATAATACATCAGGTGGCCACCATCCAGAACAGGCAGCGGGAGCAGATTAAGAACCCCCAAACTGACGCTAATCAGAGCCAAAAACAAAAGGTACTGTGTCAAGCCCAAATTGGCGGACTTGCCGGCGTAGTCGGCCACAGTTACGGGTCCACTGAGATTATTTAAGGAGGCTTGCCCGATCAGCATTTTGCCGATCATCCTCAGGGTCAAGGATGAGACTTCCCACGTTCGTTGCGCGCCCCGCCAAACCCCATCCAAGGGACCATACCGGACCACCACAAGCTCGGGCGCAGCGCCCACCATAGCACCGATACGGGCGACGCGTCCAGATTCCTCGTCTCTCGCCTCAGGCTCGACCAAGAGAGTCAAGGGCAGACCCTCTCGAATCACCGTCCATTCGGACGCCACACCCCGACCGTCCTGCAGCGAATTTCGCACGACTCGACGAAGCTGCTGCCCGTCAAATATCGGGGTGGAACCAACCTTACGCACCAGATCGCCCTTTTTGAGCCCAGCGCGTTCGGCAGCCTGCCCGCTGATGACGTCGCCAATGAGTGGCAATGTGAAAGGTCCATTCAGGCCGATTTGCCGCAGCAACTGCGCATCCATATCGCGGCTGGGCAAACCGCCAAGCTTGAGCAAAAGCTCCTGAGTTGCGCCCGAGCCCGCACCTTGCACTTGCAAACGCACATCCTGCTGTTCGAGCGCGCTTCGCATCAAAGTCCACCGCAAGACTTCGAATGAGTCGACAGTCTCCCAATCGCCGTCATCCACCGCGACACCGAGCACCCGCTCGCCGCCAAGTAATCCCGCCTTTGCCAAGATTGACCCTGGCTCTGGGCTAGCCAGAACAGCTGAGGGCAACTGAATCCCGGTCCAGTTGACGACCGAATACAACACGATAGCCAGTATCAGGTTTGCCGCAGGTCCCGCGGCAACAATGGCAGCACGGCAGAGCAGGGGTTTTGTATCAAATGCGAGGTGCTTTTCGCCCTCCTCGACCGGCGACTCACGCCCGTCGAGCATTCGCACGTAACCACCGAAGGGAAGCAGGCCGATGACAAACTCGGTCGGGGAATCCTGAGGCTGCCAACGCCAAATAGTCTTGCCAAAACCGATGGAAAACCGCAAGACCTTGACGCCGCAGGCCACTGCCATCCGGTAATGCCCGTATTCATGGACGGCGATGAGCAGTGCCAAAGCCGTCAAAAAAGCAACAAGAGTAAGCATTGAAAATCAGTCTAGACTGTGTCAGACGCCAAGCCGTCGCACCACGTCTTTGGCTTTGTCGCGGGACTGGGCATCGATTGCCAACAGATCCTCCAACGACTGAGGCGCTGCCGTGGTCATTGATTCCAGCGTATCAAGGTTGACCGCGTGGATTTGGTCAAAGCGGATTTGACCAAGCAAAAAGGCCTCAACCGCGACTTCATTGGCGGCGTTCAACACCGCAGTGGAACCGGCAGGCCCATTGAGAACGCTCCACGCGAGCTTCAATCCAGGAAACCGCTGCTCATGGCCGTGGCTCTCAAAGGACTCAAATGTCAAGGCACCCATGGCTCGGAAATCGAGGGGCGCAGCGCCTGAATTCATCCGGTCAGGCCAGGCCAAACCATAGGCGATGGGCACCTTCATGTCCGGCGTTCCCAACTGCGCTACGACGGAGTGATCCGAGTACTGCACCATGGAATGGATGACGCTTTGCGGGTGTATGACCACTTCAATCTGCTCTGGCTTGACGCCGAACAGAAAATGCGCCTCGATGACCTCGAGAGCCTTGTTCATCATAGTGGCCGAATCAACCGAAATCTTCCGCCCCATAACCCAATTGGGGTGTGCACAGGCCTGCTCCGGCGTAACGTCTCGCAAAGTCAAAGGGTCCCGATTGCGAAACGGGCCGCCGGAGGCTGTCAAGATGATTTTATCAATCTGCCGAGCCCAGGCAGACGGGTCATCAGGCAAGGACTGAAACACGGCAGAGTGCTCACTGTCAATTGGCAGTAGCTTGGCACCACCTTGTTCGACCGCCTGCAAGAAATAGTTTCCGCCGACCACAAGTGCTTCCTTGTTGGCCAACAAAAGCCGCTTCCCGGCTCTGGCGGCCGCAAGGCAAGACGCCAGGCCAGCGGCGCCCACGATGGCAGCCATAACAATGTCCACCAGCTCATGCGAAGCAACCATGGTGATCGCGTCTGCCCCCCACAGCACCTGGGTTGGCAAGCCAAGCGCTTTGCACTGACGCGCTAATTCAAGCCCATGCGGCTCACTGGCCATGACTGCAAAAACCGGTTGATATCGAACGCACTGTTGCAGCAAAACTGCGACACGGGTCGACGCACTCAATGCAAAGACCTCGAAACGGTCAGGATGACCCACCATGACCTCAAGGGTGTTAACCCCGATCGATCCCGTCGAACCCAAAATCGCAATCCGTTTTCTGGTGTGGTGTGTCAAGGTTGTCATCGAGAATTTCAATAGGCAAGCAGCATCATGGCGAGCGGCATGGCCGGCAAAAGGGCATCCAGGCGATCCAGTACGCCACCGTGCCCCGGCAGCAGGCCACTACTGTCCTTAACCCCAGCGCTGCGTTTTACCAGGGACTCCAGAAGATCACCCACCACACTCATGGCTGCCAGAAAAACCACGCCGACGATCAGCATCGGCAGTCCTCGTTGCGACAAATGGGTGTATAAGCTCGGCACACTGAGAGCCCAATGGCTATCCACCCATCGCCAGAGCAGCGCGACCATCAAAACGCCAGCCAAGCCACCCCAAACCCCCTCCCAAGTTTTACCAGGGCTGATAGACGGGGCCAGCTTTCCGGTCGCAAATCGACCTCCCCACGTCCGCCCGAAGAAATAGGCCGATATGTCAGCGACCCAGACCAGGGCGAGGACGGACAGCAAAAAATTGGACCCGATCATTCTCGCCTGAGCAGCAGCGAGCCATGCCAGCCATAACACAGCGATACCAACGCCCAGCCGCAGCCGACGATCGAGTCGCGACCAAGCCCCCACACCGCCGCGCAACAACCACCCCCCCCCCAGGACCCATACTAAAGCAGCCGGCCACCAAAGCCAGGGTAGTGAATCGTTTGGCCAACCCAAGGCCCAACTGCCAAGGCAGAGGCCGGAGCAACCCAGCGCCGCGGCAAGCGCCTCATTTTGGAGGTACCCATTCAGCCGCGACCACTCCCATGCTCCCGCTGCAATCAACAGCAGCATCAAGCCACAAAACGGCCGAGGATCACGCCAAAAAAGAGCCGGCAGAAAACACGCCAGCAGCATCAAGGCAGTGATGACTCGCTGCCTCAGCATCGCCACAGACCCCAAATCTGGCGTGAACTACCCAATAAACCCCATGCATTAACCATTGCGATTCACGAAAGAGGCCCTTGGTAACAGCGCATAGGGATGAAAACCAAAGCGGTCAGACCGCCATGATGTCCTGCTCTTTGGCGGCGACTAATTGATCAATGACACCGATGTGTCGATCTGTGACCTTTTGAATCTCGGCTTCTGACCGTTTTTGGTCGTCCTCAGAAGCCAGTTTGTCTTTGACTGCCTTTTTGACCGCATCATTGGCATCGCGACGCAGGTTTCGAACCGCAACCTTGGCACCTTCGCCCTCACCGCGCACCACTTTCGTGAGTTCCTTGCGACGCTCCTCAGACATGGCGGGCATCGGAACACGAATCAGATCACCCATGGAAGAAGGGTTGAGACCGAGATCGCTATCTCGAATAGCCTTCTCGATTTTGGCGCCTAAACCTTTTTCCCACGGCTGAACGCTGATCGTGCGAGCATCCAAAAGCGACACGTTAGCCACCTGGCTGACGGGCACCAAGGCGCCATAGTAATCCACCTGCACCGTGTCGAGCAAAGCCGGATTAGCCCGTCCGGTGCGTATCTTCATCAAGTTGTTTTTGAACGCGGCAATGGTTTGTTCCATCTTGGCTTCAGTGTTTCGCTTAATGTCTGCAATTGGCATTCTTATTTCCTCTCGCTACGCCCCATGGCTGGCATATTCAACGCTCGCATTTTGACACGTTCAGGCATGCACCAGGGTCCCCTCATCTTGACCCATGACCACGCGCTTAAGCGCGCCGTGTTTGAAAATGGAGAACACCTTGATGGGAAGTTTTTGATCGCGACATAACGCGAAGGCGGTGGCGTCCATGATGCCCAGGTTCTGCGCCATTGCCTCGTCAAACGAGAGACTGTGGTATCGCGTTGCAAGGGGGTCTTTTTTTGGATCAGCGGTATAAACACCATCGACTTTGGTCGCCTTAAGCACCACTTCGGCACCAATCTCTGCACCCCGCAGGGCCGCAGCGGTGTCAGTCGTAAAAAACGGATTTCCAGTCCCAGCAGCAAAAATAACCACCTTGCCCTCTTCCAAATACTGCAGCGCCTTGGGTCGCACATAGGGCTCGACCACCTGTTCAATCGCGATAGCGGACATCACACGTGCGGTCAAGCCAGCCTTATTCATCGTATCCCCTAGGGCCAGGGCGTTCATCACCGTTGCAAGCATCCCCATGTAATCAGCAGTGGCCCGATCCATACCGACAGAGCCGCCCGCCACGCCACGAAAAATATTGCCGCCACCAATCACCACCGCCACCTCGACGCCAAGACGAGTGACTTCCGCAATTTCATCCACCATCCTCACGATGGTGTCACGGTTGATGCCAAACTGATCATCGCCCATCAAGGCCTCGCCCGAAAGCTTGAGCAAAATCCGCTTGTGCGCTGGTTTGGAAGTTGTCATGTCATTCTCTTGGTGAACTTGCTTGGAGGGTCGATCCCGGCAACGCCCAGCCATCTTGATGGGCAGCCGGGCAGCACGAGCGACCAGGACGGTCAGGCGGATTGCTTTGCTGCTGCCACCTGTGCTGCTACTTCAGCGGCGAAGTCATCGACCTTTTTCTCAATGCCTTCGCCAACCACGTACAAAGTGAAAGCCTTGACGGTCGTGTCAGAGGCTTTCAGCATTTGCTCAACAGTCTGCTTGTCATTTTTAACAAAAGGTTGATTGAAAAGCGAAACTTCTTTGAGGTATTTCTGTACACCGCCCTCAATGCGCTTGGCAACTATCTCAGCTGACTGAACAGGCTTGCCTGTTGCGGTCGCTATGGCCGCATCTTCAGCGGCTTTGGCCGCTGCCACCGAGCGCTCGCGCGCCACCAAGTCAGCCGGTACATCTTGACTGGACAATGCCACTGGCTTCATCGCAGCCACATGCATCGCCACATCTTTGGCAGACGTATCGCTGCCTTCGAATTCCACCACCACACCAATGCGAGTGCCGTGCAAATAGGACGCCAATTGGCTGCCGGATGCAAAGCGCTTGAAGCGGCGGAAACTCATGTTCTCGCCAATTTTTCCAATCAAGCCCTTTCGAACGTCTTCCAGGGTCGGGCCAAACCCGTCTTGCGCGTAAGCCAGAAGGCTCAGTGCGGCAACGTCAGCCGGGTCGTGTTTCGCCACCAGGGCCGCAGCGGCATTAGCCAAAGCCAGAAAGCTGTCGTTTTTGGTGACAAAATCAGTCTCGCAGTTGACCTCAAGCAGCGCACCAATGCCCTGCTCAATGCGGCAAACCACAACGCCTTCGGCGGTGATCCGCCCTGCGGCCTTGCCCGCTTTACTTCCCAACTTGACGCGCAGCAACTCTTCCGCTTTGGCCATATCGCCTTCCGCCTCGGTCAGGGCACGTTTGCACTCCATCATTGGCGCGTCCGTCTTGCCGCGCAGTTCAGCAACCATACTTGCAGTAATTACAGCCATTTTTCTCTCCATCATCGATTGGGGTAATACAAAAAATAAAAAAAAGGGGCAACAAAGCCCCCTTTAAGCGGGGTCTAGACAGGCTCAGGCAGAGGCCTCATTCACTTCCACAAATTCATCAGAACTCTCGGCCACAACAGCCTTGACGAGGTCATCCACAACATTAGAACGGCCTTCGATAATGGCATCCGCAATGCCACGCGCATAAAGCGTAACAGCCTTGGATGAGTCGTCATTTCCTGGGATCACGTAGTCAATGCCTTCTGGCGAATGATTGGAATCAACCACTGCGATCAGAGGAATACCCAGTTTTTTTGCCTCTGCTATGGCGATCTTGTGATATCCGACATCAATGACGAAGATGGCATCGGGTAACACGGCCATATCTTGGATGCCGCCAATGTCCTTCTCTAACTTGCCCAGTTCCCGGGCAAACATCAGCTGCTCTTTTTTGCTCATACTGTCCAACCCAGCCTCTTGCTGAATTTTCATGTCCTTCAGCCGCTTGATAGATGTCTTGACGGTCTTGAAGTTCGTCAACATACCGCCCAGCCAACGTTGATCCACGAAAGGCACGCCGGCCCGTTGCGCTTCCATAGCGACCGTCTCGCGCGCCTGACGCTTCGTACCAACCATCAACACCGTGCCGCGCTTGGCAGAGATTTGACGCACAAATTTTGCAGCCTCTTGAAACATCGGCAAGGATTTTTCAAGATTGATGATGTGAATTTTGTTGCGATGCCCAAAAATGAATGGCGCCATTTTGGGGTTCCAGAAGCGAGTTTGGTGCCCAAAGTGGACGCCGGCTTCGAGCATTTCGCGCATAGTGACTGACATAGCTAACTCCAAAGGTTCGGTCTAAAATCCAGCTTGTTATCTCGTGTTCACCGCGGACTTTTCAGTCTGCAGCCGTTACGAAACACCTTGTGAAAGCTGGTTTGCTTATTTGTGAGCCAAGAACCAATTCTGGCCCCTAACACAGCCGACGGAGTATAACCGTGCAACGGCCGCCTCCGACGGGTATCCGGCTTTTGGCGAGCCTCGGGGCGATCATTCGCCCCTTTTGAGTATCTTGGTGTCACCAACACCAGCGGTGTATCGACGAGGCAAGATGGTCCACGACTGGCCATTGCACTCAGCACTACCCGCAGGATCCCTCGGCGGGCGTTGTCTCCTCGGATCGCTGACTCAGCGCTTAGCCTTGCGGCCGGTCTTCGGACTCGCAACGCCCTTGCCAGGTTTCGTAGCAATTGCCTTTGACTTGGCGCCACGCGGCAGTGGTTTGGCAATTCGAGCTCCGCGACGCTTGGTCGGAAGGTCTACGTTCAGGTTATCAGACGCCCCCAACAAAGCAGCATCGCGAAATACGGACTTATCTTTGACAGGCTTGACGTTGAGGCCATCGCCTTCATGAACCAGCCGGAAATCAATTCGACGCCCGTCAAGGTCCACCCGGCTCACTTGCACGCGGACCCTTGATCCAATGGCATAGCGCATACCAGTTCGCTCACCGCGAAGCTCCTGACGAGCCTCATCAAAACGATAGTACTCGCCACCGAGCTCCGTGATGTGAACCAAGCCCTCCACGTACATCGCATCCAGTGTCACGAAAATACCAAAACTGGTCACAGCGCTCACCACCCCTCCATACTCTTCCCCCAAGTGTTCGCGCATGTATTTGCACTTGAGCCAAGCCTCAACGTCACGGCTCGCCTCGTCAGCCCGCCGTTCATTGGCGCTGCAATGCATCCCTGCTGCCTGCCATGCCTGATTTTCAGGGCTGATTTTTTTAGGCTTGTGGCTTGGATCAGCGGCTTTCAAGGCCATACTTTTTTCCAACCGCCTTGCCAACTTGGCATGGGCTTCGCCTGGTATTGGCAAGACGGGCAACTGATACCGGCTCTTTGCCAGAATTGCCTTGATCACGCGATGCACCAGCAAGTCCGGGTAGCGGCGTATCGGGCTGGTGAAATGGCTGTAAGCGTCAAATGCCAAACCAAAATGGCCACTGTTGATCGGTGTATAAATGGCTTGCTGCATGGAACGTAGCAGCATGGAATGAATTTGCTGCGAATCCGGCCGATCCTTGGTCGCCGCAGCAATTGCCTGGAACTCACCGGGCGAAGGGTCGTCGCTGATCGTCAAGCCGATGCCGATGGCCTTCAGGTAGTTGCGAAGCAGTTCCTGCTTCTCAGGGGTCGGCCCCTCATGAACCCGGTAAAGTCCAGGTTGTCGGCCCTGCGCAATAAAGTCTGCGCTGCAAACATTGGCTGCCAGCATGGCCTCTTCAATCAGCTTGTGGGCATCATTGCGGGTCCTTGGCACAATTTTTTCTATTCGCCCGCCCTCATCGCAAACGATCTGAGTCTCCACGGTTTCAAAGTCAACAGCACCACGC
>JBIKZZ010000353.1:0-3478 GCA_044354435.1 Rhodoferax sp.
CTGGGCCTGGCCATCACCCACGCCCACGCCGCCAAGGCGATGGCCCGGCTGGCCCAGGCCGATGGGGTGCTGGGTGCTGGCAGTGGCAAGTACAAGGCGGGGCGCAGCAGGTAAGCATCGGCCTGCCCCGTCATCCCCGACTTCCCCCGTCATCCCCGTGAACACGGGGATCCATGGCACCTGGATTCCCGGTCGCAGCCGGGAATGACGGGTCATCGTCATCCTCGTGAACACGGGGATCGATGAGGCCTGGATTCCCGGTCGTAGCCGGGAATGACGGTGAGGGGCTCCGCCAATTACCAGGCGCGTGCCAGTTGGGCAAAGCCCACCGGCGCCCGCTCGTCGTCTGAAAAACTGACCACGTCCCAGGCGTCAGTGCGCTTGAGCAGCTCATGCAACAAGCGATTATTGAGCGCGTGGCCGGAGCGGCGGGCGCTGTAACTGGCGAGCAGCGGCTTGCCGACCAGGTACAGGTCGCCCATCGCATCGAGGATTTTGTGCTTAACGAACTCGTCGTCATAGCGCAAGCCTTCGGCGTTGAGCACCTTGTAGTCGTCCATCACAATGGCGTTGTCCAGCCCGCCACCCAGCGCCAGGCCGTTGGCACGCATCATCTCAACATCTTTGGTGAAACCAAAGGTGCGGGCGCGGGCGATGTCCCGCGAGTAAGAGTCGGTGCTCATGTCGAACACCACACGCTGGCCGGTGGCGTCCACCGCCGGGTGGGCAAAATCAATCTCGAAACTCAGCCGGTAGCCATGAAAGGGTTCAAGCCGTGCCCATTTTTCTGCAGCACCCTGGCCCTCGCGCACCTCCACCGGCGCCAGCAGCCGAATGAACCGGCGCGGCGCATTTTGCAGCACGATACCCGCACTTTGGAGCAGGAACACAAAGGACGCCGCCGAGCCGTCTAGGATGGGCACCTCTTCGGCCGTGATGTCCACGTACAGGTTGTCCACGCCCAGCCCGGCGCAAGCCGACATCAGGTGCTCCACCGTGTGCACCTTGACGTTGCCGTTGGACAGGGTGCTCGCCAGCCGGGTGTCAGAGACAGCTACCGCCGACACCACGATGTCCACTGGCTCGGGCAGGTCGACCCGCCGAAACACGACGCCGGTGTCAGCTGGCGCCGGGCGCAGCGTCAGCTCCACCCGCTGCCCGCTGTGCAGCCCGACGCCAACGGCGCGCGTCAGGGTTTTGAGGGTTCGTTGTTGCAGCACCCGGTGATTTTACTAATCGGCCTGCTTGCGCAGAAAGGCCGGGATTTCAAAGTCCTCCATGCCACCGGATGACAGGGCATCCACCTTGGCCGCGGCCTGGGTGCGATCCCGCTGGCGCCAAACGCTAGGCCGTTTCATGTCGTGGTAGTCAGGCTGCGCCATGCCCATGCTGCCGGGTGCCGAAGAGCCTGCACCGCCGAGTGAGGCCATGGGCGAACCCGAAGCGCCGGCCGTATTCAGCGCAGGCACATGAAAAGGTGTGTTGTCGGTACCAGTGCGCAGCACTTGCAGCTGCGGCTTGGCCCGGTTGGCGCCTTGGCGCGACAAGCCGGTGGCAACCACCGTGACGCGGATGTTGTCGCCCAGGGAGTCGTCGTGGGCGGTGCCGTAAATCACATGGGCATCGGACGAGGCAAAAGCCCGGATGGTGTTCATCGCCAAGCCAGATTCGCGCAACTTGAGCGAACCCTTGGCGGCGGTGATCAGCACCAGTACACCCTTGGCGCCCGAGAGGTCAATACCCTCCAGCAGCGGGCAGGCGACGGCCTGTTCAGCTGCGATACGGGCCCGGTCCGGACCAGCGGCTTGTGCTGTGCCCATCATGGCCTTGCCCGGCTCGCCCATCACAGTGCGCACGTCTTCAAAGTCGACATTCACATGGCCCTTGACGTTGATGATTTCAGCAATGCCGCCCACGGCGTTCTTGAGCACATCGTTGGCACGGGCGAAGGCTTCGTCCTCGGTCGCCTCATCCCCCAGCACTTCCATCAGCTTTTCGTTGAGCACCACGATCAGCGAGTCAACATTGGCTTCAAGCTCGGCCAGGCCAGCTTCGGCATTGCTCATGCGCTTGTTGCCTTCAAAGTCGAAGGGCTTGGTCACCACGCCCACGGTCAGGATGCCCATTTCACGCGCTACCCGGGCAATGACCGGTGCAGCTCCTGTGCCCGTGCCGCCGCCCATGCCGGCGGTGATGAACAGCATGTGAGCGCCTTCGATGGACGCACGGATGTCCTCAATGGCCAATTCTGCGGCTTCGCGGCCCCGCTCTGGGATGCTGCCGGCGCCCAGGCCGGTACGGCCAAGCTGGATGATGCGGTGCGCATCGCTGCTGCCCAGGGCCTGGGCGTCGGTATTGGCGCAGATGAATTCCACGCCTTGCACCGCGCTGTCGATCATGTGGCTGACAGCGTTACCCCCGCCGCCGCCGACGCCAATGACTTTGATCCGGGTGCCTTGGTTGAAAGCTTCCTCTTCGATCATTTCGATAGGCATTTTTGTTCTCCTGGTAAGTAAGTAAATTGCAGTTGCTAAAAAAAGTGGCTTTGTTGTTGTCAATTCGACTTTGGCGTCCTCAGGGCGGGCCAGTGCACCGCCAGCGCCCTGGGGGACTGGCGCGCTGGCGCCACAGGGCCTGGTAGGTTGGGCAGGCCATCAAAATATTCCGGTGAACCAGTCTTTGAGCTGGCCGGCCGCTGTTTTCATGGAACCATTTTTTTGTGCCACCTTGAAGCCGCGCAGACGTGCCATGCGCGCTTCTTCGAGCAAGCCCATGACAGTGGCGGCCCGCGGCTGAGCCACCATGTCGGCCAGAGCGCTAGAGTATTTGGGGATGCCCCGGCGCACCGGCTTGAGAAAGATGTCCTCGCCCAGCTCCACCATGCCCGGCATGATGCAACTGCCACCGGTCAGCACGATACCGCTGGAGAGCATTTCCTCAAATCCGGAGTCGCGCAGCACCTGGTGCACCAGCTGGAAGATCTCTTCAACGCGTGGCTCGATCACGCCAGCCAGGGCCTGGCGACTGAGCATGCGCGGGGAGCGGTCACCCAGACCGGGGACCTCGACCTGGGTGTCCGGGTCAGCCAGCAGCTGTTTGGCGTAGCCGTTCTCGACCTTGATGTCCTCGGCGTCCTTGGTTGGGGTGCGCAAGGCCATGGCAATGTCGCTGGTGATCAGGTCGCCTGCGATCGGGATCACGGCGGTATGACGTATGGCGCCATTGGTGAAGATGGCAATGTCGGTGGTGCCGGCGCCAATGTCGACCAGTGCCACGCCGAGCTCGCGCTCGTCCTCGGTCAGCACTGACAGGCTGCTGGCCAGCGGGTTAAGCATCAGCTGCTCCACCTCCAGGCCGCAGCGACGCACGCATTTGATGATGTTCTCGGCCGCACTCTGGGCGCCGGTGACGATGTGCACCTTGGCTTCGAGCCGGATGCCACTCATGCCAATGGGTTCGCGCACGTCCTGGCCATCGA
>JBIKZZ010000063.1:0-12725 GCA_044354435.1 Rhodoferax sp.
GCGCAGACCGGATGACAGCCGGGCCATGGCCGTACTCAGGTCGTTTTGTGATTCACCGAGCTGCCGCTGGGCGGTCAGCGAATTGACGTTGGTATTGATAACTGCGGGCATGTTGCGCTCCTGATGACTGAACCCATAAGGGCATTGCTGCCCCCTTACAGCCAACGGCAAAGTTGGCTACCTTGACCCGGTTCGGCTTTTTAAAGGGGCCTACGCTCAGGTGGCGGGACTGTTTCTGTACCCGTTGGGTTCTTTATCGGCCACCCCCGCCACAAACTTGAGGCCCGCGCCAAATAAAAAACGCCCGGGTGCCAAAACCGGGCGTTTGGGGGCGTTGGGGGGTCTTGGGTGGCCTGGTGCGGCGGTGCAGACCGCCAGCGCTTACTGCCGCAACAGGGCCAGCACGCCCTGGGGCAGCTGGTTGGCCTGCGCCACCATGGCGGTGCCGGCCTGCTGCAGAATCTGCGCGCGAGACAGGGCGGCGGTTTCTGCCGCAAAGTCGGCGTCTTGCACGCGGCTGCGTGAAGCGGTCAGGTTTTCGGCCGTGGTCGCCAGACTGGCCACCACCGACATGAAACGCGCCTGGTAAGCGCCGAGTGCGGCGCGGGTGCTGTTGACGGTGTTGATGGCCGAGTCCACCGCCGCCAGCGCCGCTTGGGCACCCGTCGCGGTGGTGAGGTTGATGGACGACACCCCGGCGCCGGCTGTGGTGGTGGCAGCAGTGAAGGCAGTCGTCAGGCCGGTGAACTTAGTCACACCACCCGCTGCCGCGCCAATGTCATTTGTGGCCAGGTTGATACCGGTCGCGGACGAAGAGGTCAGTGACACGGTCGACCGGGACACGGCCTGCAGGCCGGTCGTTGGTGTGGCCAGTTGGATGGCACCGGGACCGCCTCCTATCGCCAAACCTGTCAGGGTTGCGCCGACGGTACCGGTGAGGGTGTTGTCAGTCGACGAGTTGCTGTACACCCCGCCCGCCAGGCTGATGGTACCTGCCGTGAATTTGATGGCGGTCACGCCGGTGCGCGCTGTCACGGCGTTGATGGCCGCAACAATCTTGTTGACTTTGTCGGTGATGGATATGCCTGCCGCGATGGCGCCCACATCCAAGCCGTTGATGAAGATCGTACCCGCCGCTAAGGACGTGGTGGCCGCAGCCAGGGTGATTCCTCCACCCGCCGTCAAGTTACCGTAAGAGGTGCCACCCGCCCCCAAGCCCACCGATGCATTGGCACCCGTGGTACCCGCGACGATGATGTTGCGGCCATCGGCTGCGGTCAGGCTGACAGCACCGTTGGTGGTGTCGGCCACAGCCGTCACGCCGGTTTGGGATGTCTTCAAATTGATGGCCGCAGCCACCTGTGCCCCACGGCCCACGCCCGTGGTGGTGGCGCTCAGGGCGCCAATGTCCACGCCGTTGATGGTCACCGCACCGGCCGCCAGCGCGGTGGTAAAGCTGATCGTGACAGATTGGCCAGGAACGACTGTGGCGCTGACGGTGGCGTTCACGTTGGAGTTGCCGCTGATGGCGTTGATGGCTGCAGCCAAGGCAATGCCGCTGGACAAGGCATAGCTGCTGGAAACGCCATCGGTCTGGGAGGCGCCCACGGCCACACCGTTCAGCGACAACTGACCCGAGGCCAAGCCCACCGCCTTGTTCAAGTTGCCGCCATTCGCCACGGTTGAATAGCTTGAGCTGGCACCCACACCCAGCGAGTTGGAGCGGGCGCTGGCGATGGAGCTAACCGCCACCACGTCATTGGACGTGCCGTTGGCACCCACCTGAAAGTTTTGCGCGGTAAAGGTGCCGTCCAGCAGCTTGATGCCGTTGAAGGACGAGGTGCTGGCCACCCGGTCGTTTTCTACAATCAGCGCGGTGGCTTCGTTGTTGAGCGAGACGCGGTCAGAGGCGCTGTTGGTGGCGTTGGCCGACTGCACGGCCAGTTCACGAATACGCTGCAGGTTGTTGGAGATCTGCGCCAAATCGCCCTCGGCCGTTTGCGCCAGCGAGATGCCGTCATTGGCGTTGCGCTGCGCTTGGTTGGTACCGCGGATTTGCGCGGTGAAACGCTCCGAGATCGCCAGGCCGGCGGCGTCGTCCTTGGCGCTGTTGATGCGCAGACCGGATGACAGCCGGGCCATGGCCGTACTCAGGTCGTTTTGTGATTCACCGAGCTGCCGCTGGGCGGTCAGCGAATTGACGTTGGTATTGATCATGGAGGTCATTGGCGACCCCTAAAACCTGTTGACTGGAGCATGGCGGCGTTGCTGCCGCCGTCTGCGCCAGTCAGCAGGTTGGCGAATACGGGCAAGCGCCTTGCCTAAAAGGGCTCCAACGCACCCACGCCAGAGATTGTCAAGTGCCCAAAAAGAACGGTTTTTCACGCTCTTTGCGGGCCTTGCAACGCTGCGACAGCCGCGCTTACTGCCGCAACAGGGCCAGCACGCCCTGGGGCAGCTGGTTGGCCTGCGCCACCATGGCGGTGCCGGCCTGCTGCAGAATCTGCGCGCGTGAAAGGGCGGCGGTTTCTGCCGCAAAGTCGGCGTCCTGCACCCGGCTGCGCGAAGCGGTCAGGTTTTCGGCCGTGGTGGCCAGGCTGGCCACCACCGAGGTGAAGCGAGCCTGGTAGGCGCCCAAGGCTGCACGGGTGCTGTTGACGGTGTTGATGGCCGAGTCCACCGTAGCCAGCGCCGCTTGGGCACCTGTCGCAGTGGTCAGGTCAATGGCGGATACCCCCACACCGGCCACCGTGGTGGCGGCGGTGACGCCCTCACTCAAGCCCGTGGCGCCCAAAGCGTTCGAGGCTACACCAGCGATCGAAATGCCAGCCGACGCTGCAGAGGTCAGGGTCACGGTGGATCGAGACACATACTGACTGCCCACCACGGTAAGAGCAGCACCGCCGGTCACGGCCAGACCCGAGCCTGCAGCGCCAGCCGCCAACGTCGTGCCCGTCAAGGTGTTGTCTGTAGCCGAGTTGCTGTAAACCGCGCCAGACAGGCTGATCGCGCCGGCCGTGTTGGTGGCGGTCACGCCCGTGCGCTCCGACAGGGCATTGATGGCCGCCGCGATTTTGTCGCCCTTGTCGGTAGCCGTGGTGCCCGCTGCGATCGCGCCAACGTCCACCCCGTTGATGAAAATCGAGCCAGCCGCATTGCTTGCGGTGATGGCTGCACCGGCAATGGCTGCACCGGCTGTGATGCTGCCATAGGTGACCGTACCCGTACCCAAGCCGACCGCCGCGGTCGCGCCTGTTGTGCCGCCCACGATGATGTTGCGCCCGTCTGCCGCAGTCAGGCTGACGGCACCCGTGGTGGTGTTGGCAACGGCTGTGACGCCAGTTTGCGAGGTCTTCAAGTTGATGGCCGCAGCCACCTGTGCGCCACGGCCCACGGCCGTGGTGGTGGCGCTCAGCGCACCAATGTCTACGCCATTGACGGTCACTGCGCCGGCGGCCAAAGCGGTGGTAAACGTGTTGTTGACTGTCACACCATTGCTGATGGTGGCGCTGACCGAGGCAGTGACGTTGGTGTTGCCACTCATGGCGTTAATGGCAGCGGCCACAGCAATGCCACTGGTCTTGGCGTAGCTGCTGGAGACGCCGTCTGTGGCGGCCGCCCCCACCGCCTGGCCATTGATGGCCAAGGCACCGGCCGCGAGGTAGCTGCCGGTAGAGGCTGATATGCCCGCCACCCGGGCCGAGTAGCTGGAGCTGGCACCCACGCCCAGCGAGTTGGAGCGGGCGCTGGCGATGGAGCTGACTGCCACCACATCATTGGCGGTACCGTTAGCCCCCACTTGGAAGGTCTGCGCGGTGAAGGTACCGTCCAAGAGCTTGATGCCGTTGAAGGCCGAGGTGCTGGCGATACGGTCATTTTCCACCACCAGGGCCGAGGCCTCGTTGTTGAGCGACACCCGGTCGGAGGCGCTGTTGGTGGCGTTGGCGGCCTGCACCGCCAGTTCACGGATGCGCTGCAGGTTGTTGGAGATTTGGGCCAGATCGCCCTCGGCCGTTTGCGCCAGCGAGATGCCGTCATTGGCATTGCGCTGCGCCTGGTTGGAGCCCTTGATCTGCGAGGTGAAACGCTCTGAAATGGCCAGACCGGCCGCGTCGTCCTTAGCGCTGTTGATGCGCAGGCCGGACGACAGCCGGGCCATGGCGGTGGCCTGATCCATTTGCGACACACCCAACTGGCGTTGGGCCGTCAGGGAATTGAGGTTGGTATTGATGACGGATGGCATTGAAAACTCCTAAAACCTTTCAGCTGGACCAAGGCGGCATGGCTGCCACCGCATGTGCCAGCCCGTGGGTTGGCGATTACTGACAAAAACATTCACTGACAAGGGC
This sequence comes from Rhodoferax sp., assembly GCA_044354435.1. Classification (GTDB taxonomy): domain Bacteria; phylum Pseudomonadota; class Gammaproteobacteria; order Burkholderiales; family Burkholderiaceae_C; genus Rhodoferax. Next base: position 4,350 of record JBIKZZ010000063.1, read on the forward strand.
TCTAGCGTACCCACGCCAGACATTTGCAAGTGCCCGAAAAACCCGGTTTTCCATGCCTTTTTCCGGGCCTTACAACGTTGCGGCAGCCGCGCTTACTGGCGCAACAGGGCCATGACACCCTGCGGCAACTGGTTGGCCTGCGCCACCATGGCGGTGCCGGCCTGCTGCAGAATCTGTGCCCGGGACAGGGCGGCGGTTTCTGCCGCAAAGTCGGCGTCTTGCACCCGGCTGCGCGAGGCAGTCAGGTTTTCGGCCGTGGTAGCCAGACTGGCCACCACCGACATGAAACGCGCCTGGTAAGCGCCGAGTGCGGCGCGGGTGCTGTTGACGGTGTTGATGGCCGAGTCCACCGCCGCCAGCGCCGCTTGGGCACCCGTCGCGGTGGTGAGGTTGATGGACGACACCCCGGCGCCGGCTGTGGTGGTGGCAGCGGTGAATCCCTCGGTCAAGCCGGCCGCGCTCAGCGCGGTGGATGCCAGACCGGCCAGCGTGATGCCGTCGGCACTGGCCGAGTTGAGGGTGACGGCGGAGCGGGTTAAGCTGGAGGTGCTGGTGAGTGTCAGGGGGGAGCCCGCATTGACCTGCAGGCCCGTATTGTTAGCCAGACCCGCAACCGTACCACCGAGGGTGTTGGCTGACACAGCACCCGACAGCGACACCAAGCCACCCGCGCCCACGGTGGCGGTGACGTTGGTCTGACCGGAGATGGCGTTGATGGCCGCGGCCACTGCTGTGCCGCGCGCCAGCGCGCTGCCGGACACACCGATCGCGCCAATGTCCACGCCATTGATGAGTACGTCGCCACTGACCAAGGCCACCGCGATGCCGGTTGCAGTAGGTACAGTGGCTGAGGTGGCCGTGCCAACGATCACGCCGCCATTGCCCAGGCCAGTGCTGGCGCTCACGCCCGTGCTGCCGCCCACCACAATGTTGCGCCCGTCAGCTGCCGTCAGGGCCACAGCGCCGGTGCTGGTGTCCACGGCGGCGGTAACGCCCGTTTGGGAACTTTTGGCATTGATGGCAGCTGCGACCTGGGTGCCGCGGCCCACGGCCGACGTGGCTGCCGCGATGGCGCCAATGTCCACCCCGTTGACAGTGACAGCACCGGCCGCCAACGCTATGTTGAACGTGTTGTTGACCGCCACACCGGCACTGGTGGTGGCGCTGACGGTGGCGGTGACGTTGGTGGCGCCGCTGATGGCGTTGATGGCGGCGGCGATGGCAATGCCACTGGTTTTGGGGAAACTGCTGGAGACGCCGTCGCTGGCGGTGGCACCGATAGCCTGGTTGTTGACGGCCAGCGTGCCGGCGGCCATGTTGTTGGCCAGGATTGAAGAGGCCCCTGACACTGTGGACGCATAGCTGGAGCTGGCGCCCACGCCCAGCGAGTTGGCGCGGGCGCTGGCGATGGCGCTCACGGCCACCACATCACTGGCGGTGCCGTTGGCGCCCACCTGGAAAATCTGGGCGGTGAAGGTGCCGTCCAAGAGCTTGATGCCGTTGAAAGCCGACGTGGTTGCCAGGCGGTCGTTTTCAACCACCAGGGCAGCGGCTTCGTTGTTGAGCGAGACGCGGTCGGACGAGCTGTTGGTGCCGTTGGCAGCCTGTACCGCCAGCTCGCGGATGCGCTGCAGGTTGTTGGCGATCTGCGCCAGGTCGCCCTCGGCCGTTTGGGCCAGAGAAATGCCGTCATTGGCATTGCGTGCGGCCTGGTTGGAGCCGCGGATTTGCGAGGTGAAGCGCTCGGAGATGGCCAAGCCGGCCGCGTCGTCCTTGGCGCTGTTGATGCGCAGGCCCGACGACAGCCGGGCCATGGCGGTGGCCTGCGAGGTCTCCGAGACGCTCAGCTGCCGCTGCGCGGTCAATGAGCTGATGTTGGTATTGATGAAAGAGGGCATAACAAACTCCTAAAACTCGAAACTGGATCAATGCGGCACAGCTGCCGCGCTCAATGCCAGCCCAAGGGTTGGCCTGCACGCAACGGCGCGGCGCTCGCCAGGTCACCAACTAAGTGACTTGGAATAACTTTAGGGTTTGGAGCCGGTTTTGATGCCCGGATAAACCGGGGGTTTGGCACCCTGTTGCAAGGACCAATCGGCGCCGGGTACGCTTTTGCTATTTAATAAATAGCAAACTATTGAGTATTGACAGGGCTTAGGCAGCGAAAACGCTTGGGATGACGGTGTGCTGTTGCAGCTGCACAACTTGCTGCCGCTCGCACCAACGTTGCCAGAGTTGCCGGTACTGCGACTCCACGGCGCTCACGTAAGCCTGGTTGTCACCGATGGGGGATGCATCAAGGCGCTCACGCAGGCTGGCCCGCAAGCGGCGCAGGGCATCAAGATCACGGGCTTTGCGTGCTGCCAAAAGGACGTACTCGGCTGGTGTATCGGCCACCCAATCCGTCATGTCCAGAGTCGTCATGATGGAGGTGGACAGGCGCCCTATCAGGGTGGTACCCCGCAACACCACCACAGGCACACCCATTTTCAATGACTCCAAGGTGGAGACGCCGCCGCCATGGGGAAAGGGGTCGAGGCAGATATCCACCTGGGAAAATGAGGCCTGGTGGTTGTACCAGTCGGTTCCCCCCATCAGGATGACGCGCGCAGGATCGATGCCTGCTTGGTCAAACCTGGCCTGCAGCTTGCTGCGGTCCTCCGGACGATCATTTTCCAGGGCTTTGATGAACAATCGACTTTCCGGAACGGCCCGCAACAGGTCAATCCAGGTGGCCCAAACCTCGTCGGTCACTTTGCACAAACGATTGAATGAGCCGAAGGTAATGCCCTTGCCACTGTCGGTCGGCAAGGGGCCTAACGGCGGGAAAGGGTCGGGCGCGTAATACGACACCACGCTGGGCAGGTAGCGAACCTCCTCCACATACAGCGACAGATCCTCTGGTGGGACGATCACAGGGTCGGCAAAAAAGACATCCATGGCTTTCATGCCCGTGCTGGTGGCATAGCCCCAGGCCGTCACCTGGATGGGTGCCGGTCGTTGCGCAAACACCAATAAACGGGTACCCGCCGTAAAACCGGACAAATCCACCAGGATGTCAATCTGGTCCTCCCGTATTTGCTCAGCCAGCCGGTCGTCGGTCATGTCAACCACGTTACGCCAACAGTCAACCGATTTTTCAAAAATACGCGACACGTAGTCCTTGGATTTCTCCGCCATGTTGGAATAGGCGAAGACATCAAAATCGCGTCGGCTGTAACTGGTGAGCATGGCACCGAAGACTTTGGGCGCAGAATGGGACTTGAAGTCGGCGGAGACGTAGCCGATGCGCAACCGTCGCTTCGGATCGGCCAGGTTGGTGGGCGGCAGTTGCTTGCAAGCCAATGGGGCCGCATGAACCAGATCCCAGCGCCGACGCTCCTCAAGGAGGGTCCGGGTGTCGTACGAAGGATCCATGTCCATCGCAAAGATCAAATTGTTGTGCGCTTGGAGGTGGCAGGGATCAACCTTCAGCGCGGACTGGTAGTAACGAATGGCCTCGGGATTCTGAGCGTCACCTTGCCCCTGTAAGGACGAACCCATGCCATAAAGCGCGGTGGCACTGTCCGGCTGAAGCGACAGAACTTTTCTGAAACTCACCATGGCCTCTCTGGCCCGACCACCCAGGTTCAGCGCCACGCCCAGGTTGCTGTGCGCACTGGCAAGCTCTGGCTGCAAGTCACGAGACTTGGTATAGGCCTCAATCGCCGCTTCTTTGTAGTCCAGCTTCTGCAGCACTGCCCCAAGGTTGTTCCAGGCCATCGCATACTCGGGTTTGATCTCCACCGCAGTGTTGTAGTGCTGCGCGGCACCTTTGTGGTCCTCCTGCGCCTGCAAGGCAATCGCAAGGTTGTAGTGCATTTCGGCACCCGGTTGAATGGCAATTGCACGACTGATCAGTTCAATGGCTGTGGCGGGGTCGCCCTCCTGTTGCGCCATCAGGCCGAGCAGATGCAAAGCCTGCGCATGGTCTGGCTGTAATTGCAAAACCCGCTGATAGGCCGTGATGGCTTCGGCATGGTGTTTATCCCTGTGCAGGGCCATCGCAGCGCCCATCAGGACATCAATGTCGGTGGTCAGGTCTGCTGGCGCTTGCGGTGAAACCGCTTTGTCGGCGCAGCAGTGCTTGAACTTTCGGCCGCTGCCGCAAGAGCAGGGCTGGTTGCGACCCAGGGACGAGGTTTGCATACCGTGTTTGCCTCAGAAGGGACCGGAAAAATTACGGTGCGGCGTGTCGTGGGGATCCTGGCGGGCCAGCGCCACCTGCAATCGTGCCAGCGTCGGGCCATCGGTCGGTCGACCGGCCAAGGCCAGTGCGGCATGGGCCAGCGTGAGCGCAGTGGGGTAATAGGTTTCGGCCATGAAGGGCGAAGAGGGGGCAGGATGATCTGGGCTGCCGACCCGAACCGGTGCCGCGCGCAGGGCGTCAAAACCTTGGGCCACCACCTGGCTGATCAGCTCGGCCCCGACGCCACCGGTCTGAGAGCCGGTATCGGCCACCAGCAAGCGCCCGGTTTTGCGCACAGATTGCAGCACGGCGGGCAGGTCCAGGGGCCGTACGCTGCGCATGTCCACCACCTCCAGGGACAGGCCCTCCAGCGCCAGTGCACGAGCGACCAGCAAGGCTTCGAGCGCCATGAAGGAAAAGGCCGCCACCGTGACGTCGGCCCCGGGGTGAAGCACCTTGGCCTGGTCCAGGGGCACCCGGTAGGCTGCCTCGGGCACCTCATCGGTGACGCCATGCAGCCAGCGGTGTTCGATGAAGATCACGGGGTTGTTGTCGGCAATCGCCGCCATGAGCATGCCCTTGGCGTCATGCGCCGTGGTGGGCATCACCACGCGCAAGCCCGGGATTTGGGCAAACAAACCCTGCAGACTTTGTGAATGCTGCGGCCCCTGGCCCCAGCCGCGCCCGATGATGACCCGTACCACCAAAGGCACACTGGCCTTGCCATTGAACATGTAATGCCACTTGGCGGCATTGTTGACCAGTTGGTCCATGGCCAACAGCGCAAAATCGATGCGCTGATGCACCATCACCGGCCGCATGCCACTGAGCGCCGCGCCAATGCAGAAACCCGTGGCTCCGTTCTCGGAAAGTGGCATGTCAAAAACGCGTTTGCCACCAAAGCGTTCACGCAAACCAGCGGTGGTGCCAAAAATAGCCTTGGGGTCGGGCACGCCTTCACCGATCACAATCACGCGCGAGTCTTGCGCCATGGCTTGATCGAGCCCCTCGCGCAGGGCCTGGGCATAGCTGATCTGACGCTCAGGCATAAACCATCTCCCCCGCCTGCTCGGCACCCGACGCGGGGCTGGCCAGCGCGTAGTCAAAGGCCTCCTCAATTTCAGCGCGGATGTCAGCCTCTTGGCGCGTCCGGATCGCCAAAAAGCCGGCTTGCGCGGTCGCCAGCTGATGGGCATGGGCCAGGATGGGACAGTCTGCCAAGCCGGCCGACACCTCGGCATCGCTGCGGTAGCCCAGCTTGTCGTCAAAGTTGGGGCCGCAATGCTCGCGCCAGCGGTAGGTGTGCAACTCCAGGAACTGGGGACCGGCGCCGGCTCGCGCCCGCCCGATGGCTGCCCGGGCCAGGCCCAGCACGGCATCCAGGTCATTGCCGTTACCAGATGCAGCCGTCAAGCCATGCGCTGCGGCAATCGGGTAAATGGGGCGGTCAGGCTGGCGCTCATTGAGCCGGGTGTAGACCGAGAACTGGTTGTTCTCGCAGACAAACACAATCGGCAACTTGTGCAGGGCTGCAAAATTGAGCGACTCGTGGACCACGCCTTCTTCGAAGCACCCGTCGCCGAAGAAGACCACCGTGACAAAGGGTTGGCGCTGAAGGCGCGCGGCCCAAGCCGAGCCCACAGCCAAGGGCACTGTGCCACCAACAATGGGGGTGGCGCCCATGAAGCCGACGTCCAGGTCAATCAGGTGCATGGAGCCGCCGCGCCCACCACAGCAACCGGTAGCCCTGCCGTAGAGCTCGGCCAGCATGGCTTTGAGGCTGCCGCCCTTGGCCAGGTAGTGGCCGTGCGCCCGGTGGTTGCTGAAGACCTTGTCGTCAGGCTGCAGCGCTGCGCAGACCCCAACGGCGATCGCCTCTTGGCCAATGCACAGGTGCATGGGACAACGCATCTGCTGCTCGGCGTAGCGCTCGGCAATGGCCTGCTCAACCAGCCGGATGCGCAACATGGCGCGGTGGTACTCCACCGATGACAGGGTATTGGGCGGGCTGAGGTCCATGCTATTTGAGCAATGTGGAGACATATTTGGCCAGCGGCACAGAGCGGATCGACTCCCGGTTACCCACCACCTGCACATCGATGGCGGCGGCCACGCTGCCCACAAAGGCGGTGATTTCGGGGTCCAGGCCGCGTGCGGCGCACAAGGCCGCCAGTGACAAAAAGGCATCGCCGGCACCCACCCGGTCCACCACCTTGGTGGAGAGTGCCGGCACTTGCACCGTGCCGCCCTGCAGCAGGCCCTGCATCAGGACGCCTTTTTTACCGCGGGTGACGGCCAGGTGTTGCGCCCCAAGACGCTCGCCCACCGACTGCGCCACGGCCTCCAGCGGCTCGTGCCGGTTGTGCGCCGCCATGCGCAGCTCGGGCTCGTTGAGCGAGATAAAGTCAGCACGCGGGTAGCGATGGATGACGTGGTAACCCCGGTTGCCGCTGTTAATCTGGGTGTTGACCGCCAAAAACTTGGACTTGGCCGACAGCAGTTGCACCATGCGCCCGGTGATGAAGCCGTTGCCAAAATCAGGCACCACCACGGCATCAAAATCTTGCAGATGGGCCTCCAGCCAGTCGCAGAGCTGGTCTTCCACCGCGCCACGCACCGAGTTTTCCTTGAAGAAATAGACCTCGAACAGCTTGGTCAGGTCGGCATCGACAAAGCGGCGCTTGGTGACCGTGGGCGCATCCGGGAAGGTGAAGAAATGGGGTTTGATGTTGGGTAGCAGCTTGTCGCGAATGAAAGCTTCATGGCTGTCCAGTGCGCCCAAGCCAGTGAGCAGGGTCACGTCACGCGCAAAGCCGGCCACGTGGTTGGCAACGGCCAGGGAGCCGCCGGCAAACTGTTCTTCGGATTCATAGCTGACCGCCATGAAGCTGCCTTTGCCGGTCTGGCCCAGCTGGGAGGTGTAGTGGTACTGGTCAATGATGGCGTCGCCCACCACCAGCACCTTCAGGTCGGCCAGCGAGGCGATCATGCGGTGCACGTCTTTTTCTTGCCAGCGCTGTTTGAAGCCGTTCAAGAAAGCCCGGGTTTCGGGCGGGAACACGTCAAAGTGTTCATTGAGCAGGTTGCTGGAGCTGAAGGTGAGCTCGTCGGTGAACATGACGGCGCCGCCATGGGCCTCCACGGCGTCTTGCTCGAGCTGGATGTTGCCGGTGACATCGTCACTGGCCTTGCGGTATTCGCTGCCCTTGCAGTACACACTGGGCTGCACCTGGTGCAGCAGGGCCACGGCCGACACGGCCGGGTTGATGGCGACCTGGTCCACACAGGCCAGTGCGGCCAGGTTTTCGGCGCGCAGGCGCTCACTGAAGACCGGCCGGCCCGGGCCCTTGTTGACAAAATCGTCCCCCGTGACGGTGACCAGCAGCACATCGCCCTCTTGCCGGGCGCGCTGCAGGTAGCGGATGTGGCCGGTGTGCATCAGGTCAAAGGTGCCGTGGCACAGCACCACGCGCCGCCCCTCGGCGCGCCATTGGCGCGAACGCTGGGCCAGGGTTTCCACACTGGTGATTTTTTGGGCAGTCATGGGCTGATCCTCAAACAGCAGGGGCCAACAGGTCCGAGAGATGGTGAAGGATGAACTGGTGGCCAACTTCGGCCATACCGTAATCCGACGAATCCACCCACACATTGAGATCGCCCAGGGCGCGCAGCGGGTTGTCAGCAGCAAAGCCGCTGAGGGTGATGACGGTGCCGCCCTTGCCCCACAGCTGGGCTGCGGCGTTGCGGATGTTCATGGAGCGGCCTGAGCTGCTGATGGCAATCAGCACATCGCCCGGCAGCGCCATTTGCGCCAGTGCCTGAGCGTAGGCGTTCTCATAGCCATAGTCATTGGCCAGACAGGTCAGCAGCGATGAGTCATGCAGGGTAAAGGCACGAACACGGCCCACCTTGACCAGGTCATTGACCAAATGCCCGGCAACGGCGGCGCTGCCACCGTTGCCGATCACATAAACGCTGGCGCGATTGCTGCGGGCCCGCTCCAGCACGCTGCGCAGTTGGTTCATACCGGCCTCGGCCCCCAGTTGCACACCGTTCATGGCGGTGATCTGGCAATGGGTAACGAGATCGGCCAACTGCTGGCTGCGGGCGGCCAGGGTCTGCTGTTTGAGCTCATGCGTCATGGGTGC
>JBIKZZ010000354.1:0-3470 GCA_044354435.1 Rhodoferax sp.
GCCCCATGTAGTTGCTGATCGTTGACCCATGCAACTTGTCATCAGTCAACTTGTTCATGAACGCTTCCAACTTGAAGAAGTCAATGTCTTTGACGCTCAACAGTCTGAAGAAGGGCAGAACTTCTTTCTCAAGACGATATTTGTCTGCTTGCGCCATCTCAGCAGACATCTCATTGCGCTTGACTTGAAACTCTTGCTGAGCGATCACAGCACGAGCGCACACCTCAAAGTTGTCTTCTTTCCCACGCAACGCGCCTTGATGCGTCTTGAAGTTGATGTCGTCATAGAAGTTCTTTGCGAACTCAAACGCTACACGCTTGTCAATCGTCTTTGTTGACCTGCGAAATACCTTGTGCGCTGCGTAGTAGCGAACCCACCAATAGAGTGACGATTCAGACTTGTAGAGTGTGAGTTTTGTAGGATAGTTCGGGACAGAAGTCAGTGACTCTTTGATGGGCGTAGTGCGATGCTTCGCAACTATTTTCTCATCAGGGAATTCTGTCTTTTCAGGCATGTGAGTAGTATGGTGAGACGCTATCGCTAACCCCTACGTTTTTAGAAAAGCGTCCCTCAGATTGTACTTAAAAACCCCCAAAAAGTAGTATACCGAAAAATATACTACAAAAAAGTTGTTTGACAGCACCTAGTTGCTGCAACTTGTTGATTCATATGGATATTTTGGTCGGGGTGAGAGGATTTGAACCTCCGATCTCTACGTCCCGAACGTAGCGCTCTACCAGGCTAAGCTACACCCCGCGGTGGCTTGCGCGCGACCGGTACCAGGGCACGCGAAGGCGCCGATTCTAGCAAGTGCTTGGCTCGTGGTAGTCGGCCTTCGCTTACCTGCCGCGTTGCGTGCTTTGGCGGCGCGAGGTACAGGCTTGGAATAAATCCTCAAAGTTTTTGGGCAATTCCGGCGTCTTTGAGAATGCCATTCGCGGTGTGGCGCGACTGAACTGTCAAAGCCACTGGAAAATTTTTGCCACTGATTGGATTGCGCCAAATCTCATGACTTCCCTTGCCTTGGCGAACCAATACGCAACCATTTGCTAACAAAAGACTGCGCAGTTGCGCGTAGAAACCACTGCCCATAAATTACCTAGCCGCGCGGTGGTGCGAAGTTGCATCCTCTAGGTGGCGAAATTGAATACGCGTGTTGGCATCGAAAGCCAATCCGTTCATTTCAGCAATTTCGGGGGCTATCTCCCAGACGCGTGCCGTTAAAGCCTCGTAGCTGATGGCCTCGGTAGTCACGCTGAGTTCTTCGCAAGTGGCAATCCACATCCCGCACTGGACATCGAATGTCACCTCTGCCACATAGGGCGGGGGTTTGTTGAAGGCTGCGTGAATAACGTTACTCATGACCAGATCATTGCATCCATAAAACGTTGGCTCAATTTAATCTCAAAGCCGTCTGAAATCGCTGCAGTGTCAAACTTACCGACGGTGCCCATTATCGACCCAAAGGGTGCTCAGTAATGAACTGGCGCAGGGCAGCATTCACACGGGTCTGCCAGCCTTTGCCGGTTGCCTTGAATGTTTCCAGTAGATCAGCATCCAGGCGAATCGCCGTAAACACTTTGGTCTCATCTGCCTTTGGGCGCCCGCGCGGACGGTTAATGGCGACCAAGGCGGCATAGGCCTGAGGTGCCAATACTTCAATGGCAGGTTTCGCGCCTTTGTGCCATTCACTGTGCAGTTCACGCGCCTCGGCATCAGCGCTGATACCAGCATTGATAGCTGCGGTCTCATCGTTGTTGGGGATGATCGTCCCTGGTTTAAGTTTCGGCACAGCTTTTCACCTCTCTTGGGTTGGCCTTACGAAGGCTGATGACACGCACCGCATCGGCGCGAAGGCAGAATCGAATTGGACTCTCATTCTATTTACAGGGGGTAAATGCCTGCTTTTCAGGGTGTTCTGTGGCGTCCACGGCCTTCGATCTAGCCATTTCTGCAATGGGGGGTGAGCGGCTTAGCTGGCAGCGAAGTCGCGCATTAAAAAGCGGGAGCAATCGCGCAGGAAGTCCAAGGCCACACCGCTGGAAGATCCGTTCTGAAGATGCTCAGCACGGGGAATTACCCTACGGGCTAAGCCTTTATTGCGACGGTAGCTCCCCACATTCATCTCCAGAATGGTCGAGTGATGCACCAGGCGGTCAACGGTGGCTGGGCAACACCACAGCACCACCCTCGAATCGTGGCAGCCACGAGCCATACAGTTGGCGTTGTCGGTGTACCATAGGCGCAGGTGTTTCAGTACCAGCCTTGCACAAGGATGCATTTTTTTTCACCCTCGTCTGCCCATGAACCTGTTCCGCGTTCTCTTGCTGGTCATATCGCTGTCAAGCCTCGGCGCTTGCGCCGTGGTCGCAGTGGCTGATGCTGCAGTCACCGTTGCTGCAACAGGCGTCAAGGTGGTTGCCAAGACGGTCGGGGCCGTGGTCGATGTGGTGACGCCTGAGCCGAAAAAGTAGCGAACACCCCCGCGGCAGCAAGACCAATGCGTTTGGCGCGCGGCTCGGGGCTCAGGATTGACGTTGCAACAACGCGCTGGCGAGTTCGATCAAACAGTCTGCGTGCGGGCCGGGTGGTAATTGTCTTGCCGCTGTCACCGCGCGGGCAGCCTCCGCGCCAGCGGCTTCCCGTGCTATGTCGAGCGCACCAGTGCGGTGCACGATCTGGATCACCTCATGAAGGCGGCCGCTGTCGCCAGCCTCAATGGCGCTTTTGACCAAAGCGCGTTCATCTGGCGTGCCGCGCTTCATCGCGGCGATCAGCGGCAGTGTGGCCTTGCCTTCACGCAGGTCGTCGCCCAGACTTTTTCCCATCACCTCGCTGTCGCCCGCGTAATCGAGGACGTCGTCAATGACCTGAAATGCTGTGCCGAGCGCCTGGCCATAATCCGCGCAGGCTGCCTCCAGGGCAGGCGAGCCACCCGACAAAATAGCACCGACGCGGGCGCTGGCCTCGAACAGTTTGGCGGTCTTTGACCGGATCACCTGCAGGTAGCTGGCCTCGTCGAGCTCGGCGTTGTGCATGTTCATCAACTGAAGCACTTCACCCTCGGCAATGACGTTGGTGGCATCCGCCAATACGGCCATGATGCGCATATCGCCGGCCTCCACCATCATCTGGAACGCCCGGGAGTACATGAAGTCGCCCACCAGCACACTGGCTGGGTTGCCGAACATCTCGTTGGCAGTGGCGTTGCCCCTGCGCAGCGTCGAATCGTCAACAACGTCATCGTGCAGCAGGGTGGCCGTATGAATGAACTCGACCACAGCCGCCAGATTGAAGCGCTGCGCCCCGGTGAAACCCATGGCGCCGCAGCACAGCAGCAGCAGGGCGGGGCGCAGCCGTTTGCCGCCGGCGGCAATGATATAGCGCGACACCTGACCCACCAGCGGTACACCGGAATCCAGCCTTTGGGCAATAACGCGGTCGACCTCGCGCATGTCATGAGCGATGAT
>JBIKZZ010000064.1:0-12720 GCA_044354435.1 Rhodoferax sp.
CTGAACGAAGAGTTGCTGCGGGTCTGGCGCGAGCTTGGCATGACCGTCTTGTTCGTCACGCACAGCATCCACGAGGCCGCTTTTCTTGGCCAACGCGTGATGATGCTGGCAGCTAATCCGGGGCGGGTCCAAGAAATCGTTCCGATCTCATTGCCAGCAGATCGTCGATTGGATATTCGCGAGACGCCGGAGTTTGTGCAAATCACGGCCCGCCTGCGGCGAATACTTGAAATTTGTTGATGGAATCATCATGACAACATCTGCACGGGCACCATCAGCAGGCCTGCTGGAAACGGATGCAGGTGCCATCGCGCATCGGCTGTCGCTCAAGCGCAAACGCTGGCGGGCCCGCCTGCTGCCCGCGCTGGGCGTATTCGTGTTGCTTTTTGGCTGGTGGGCCATCGTGGTGGGCTTTGAGGTCAAGCCCTTTATTGCGCCATCGCCCTTCATGGTGCTCAACACCCTGTACGCCAAGCGGGCTATTCTGCTGGACAACCTGATCCCCACTGCACTCGAGGCCGCTGGCGGATTTTTGCTGGGTAATCTGGTCGCGATACTGATCGCTACGGTGTTTGTGCATAACAAGACCTTGAACGACATTTTCTTTCCGGTTGCATTGATGTTGAACGCGATCCCGATCGTTGCCAAGGCGCCTGTCCTGGTGCTGATGATGGGCAATGGCGTGGAGCCAAAAATTGCCATCGCTGCACTGGTTTGCTTTTTCCCCACCCTGGTCAATATGGTGCGCGGCCTGGACGCTGCCAACCCCCAGGCAATGGAGCTCATGCGGGTGCTGTCGGCCAGCAAGACCGAGGTCTTCTTCAAACTGAGGCTATTCAGCTCATTGCCCTACCTTTTTTCTGCCTTGCGTATTGCTGCCTCCATGTCAGTCATTGGCGCCGTGGTGGGGGAATGGATCGGCTCGACCCAGGGCATTGGCGCCTTGATTCTTCAAGCCACCTACAACTTTGATTCCGCACTGTTGTATTCGGCCATTGTCATGAGCGCGTGTTTGTCGGGGTCTTTCTTCTTGATCATCGCCTTGCTAGAACGCTGGCTCGTGAGATGGCAGCCCCAACACGTTCACTGATCGCCAGCTGGCTGATCCATTTTTCAAGGTGAGTATGAGCAGTTTGATTGACACGGTGTACCAGCCTGGTCGCCAGGTAAAAGTGGCGTCCCGCGCCGATGTGGTGGTGGTGGGCGGCGGCCCCGCAGGTGTGTCCGCAGCTTTGGCGGCGGCTCGCAATGGCGCAAGCGTGACGCTGCTTGAGCGCTACAACCACCTGGGCGGCCTGGCCTCTGGGGGCATGGTGCTGGTCCTGGACGACATGTGGGACAACCACCTGCAGGAAGTCTCGGTCCGCGGTACTTGCCAGACCATGATAGAGCGCCTGGCTGCCATGAAACTGGCCTTGTACCCGCGCGCTAACGAGTGGGGTTATGACGAGGCTTCGCGCAAGCGCTGGTACCGCTACGGCACCTTTGACTTCCACACCCACGAGTCACCGCACCCCATCTGTTTTGCGGCCGCTTTTGATCCGGACGGCTGGAAGCGGGTTTCGCTGGACATGGTTCGAGAGGCCGGCATTGAGTTACGGCTGCACTCCTGGTTCTCGCACACCCTGGTTGAAGATGGCAAAGTGCAAGGCGTGGTCTGCGAGAGCAAGAGCGGGCCGCAAGCCATTCTTGGCCAGGTGGTCATTGATGCCACTGGCGACCTCGATGTTGCCGCTTCTGCCGGCGCACCGCATACCGGCGGCAACTACATTATGACCACGGTCTTTCGCCTGGGCAACGTGGACACCGAGGCCGCTGAGCGCTACGAGGCAGAAGAGCCCGAGGCCTACGCCGCACTGGATCGGCAAATCAAGAAGCTTTTGGGTGGATCCTGGGGGCTTTGGTGGCTCAAGACACCCATCCCAGGCGTGGTCTGGTGCAACTGCCCGCACATGGCCGGGCTGGACGGGCAGAAGGTCGAAGACCTGACCCGGGCTGAAATCCAGGGCCGTCAGCATATTCACAGCCTGGTCGACTTCATTCGCGGAAGACTGCCAGGGTTCGAAAAATGCCATGTCATTGATGTGGCACCGCAAACCGGTGTGCGACAAACCAGGCTGCTTGAAGGCGAGTACGTCCTGACCAAAGAAGACCTGTCACAACGCACCCGCTTTGCCGACAGCATTGCGCGTGGCCGTGACTACTACATGCCGTACCGGGTGCTGTTGCCGCAAGGTGTCGACAACCTATTGGTTGCTGGTCGCCACTACTCGGTTACCTCGCAGGCCCAGAAAATCTCGCGTGAAATACCGCCCTGTATGGCGATGGGCGAAGCTGCAGGCATTGCCGCTGCCATGGCAGTCCAGGCAGGCGTCAGTGTCCGACAAGTCAACGTGCCTCAGCTTCAAAAAACCCTGCGTGCTCAGGGGGCAGACCCTGGCGATCAAGTCGGGCGCAATGCCGACGTGCCGGCGCTGGCGGCGGCGCTGGCGGTCAATGATCAGGTGTTGGAGGCTCTATGACACAGCAAAACCCAAACCCTGCCGACCTGCCTTTAAGTGGCGTGCGGGTGGTTGATTTCACGCAGGTGATGATGGGGCCGGTGTGCACCCAGATGTTGGCCGACTATGGCGCAGACATTCTCAAGATCGAGCGCAAAGGTGCGGGGGATTTGAGCCGGTCGACCTTCGAGCCGGTGCACGGTGCCGACAACCCGATTTTTTGCAGCCTCAACCGCAACAAACGCAGCGCCGCACTGGACCTGCGCGACGCCGGCCAAATGGCGGCCGTCAAAGCTCTGATCGCCGATGCTGACGTCGTGGTCAATAATTTCCGCGCCGGCGTGATGGAGCGCATGGGCTTGGGGTTTGAAGACTGCCAAAAGATCAATCCGCGCATCATTTATGCCGTGGGCACCGGCTACGGCGACAGTGGGCCCTACGCCCACAAGGGAGGGCAGGATGTGCTGGCGCAAGCCATGAGTGGCGTGATGGCACGCCGGGCCAACGATTCTGTGCCGGTATCGGTCTACCCCACGGCGCTGGCGGACTACTCGGCCGGCATGCACATGGTGCAAGGCATTCTGCTGGCGCTGCTGCACCGGGCACGCACGGGCGTGGGTCAGAAAGTCAGCGTCTCCTTGTACAACTCCATGCTCGCCATGCAGATGCAAGAAGCCGCGATGATCATGATGGCCGACTCCGAGGTGAACTGGGCGGCAATGCCCTTGTCTGGCGTTTTTGAAACCCAAAACGGCCCGTTGGTGCTGGTGGGGGCGTTCAAAGCCAACCCCTTGCAAGACATCTGCCGGGCACTGGGCCTGGAAGACCTGTCGGCCGACGAACGCTTCTGCAATCTCAATCAGCAGTTTCGCAATAAGCCCGAGTTGCAAGCCATGTTCCGCGACAAATTTGCCAGCAACACGCGTGAGCATTGGCTAGAGCGGCTGGAAGAGCAGGACCTGCTGTGTGCACCTGTACGAGACCTGCGCGAGGCCTTGGTCGACCCGCAGACTCTGCACAACAAGGTCTTGATGGAGGGCCCAGGTGAAGGGCAGACAGTCCGTTTTGTCGGTAGCCCGATCCAAATGTCCGCCGCGCCCGTGACCTTGCGCCGGGCACCGCCAAGGTTGGGGCAGCATACCCAAGAGATCCTGGATCTCGTGCGAACTGGCGAGCAGACGTCATGACCGTTGAATTGCATATCGCAAACCATGTGGCGACGGTCACCCTGTCTCGCCCTGAGGCCATGAACGCAGTCGACCTGGAAACAGAAGCACGGCTGCAACAAATCTGGACCCAGATCGAAACTGACCCTTCTGTTCGGGTCGTGGTCTTGACCGGCGCCGGCGAACGCGCTTTTTGCGTCGGCGCTGACCTGAAAAACCCTTCCGTCACGGGCCTTGAGTATTGGGCCGCGCCGCGCCCGGGTGGGTTCGGTGGCATTGCGCTTCGCGAAACGCTCAATGTGCCAGTGATTGCCCGGGTCAATGGCTTCGCCCTCGGTGGCGGTTTTGAGATGGTGCTTGGCTGCGACATTGTTGTCGCCTGTGAAGAGGCACGGTTCGGGCTGCCTGAACCCCGGGTCGGGCGCATGCCCTTAGACGGCGGCATGGTCTTGTTGCAGCGCCAAGTGCCTTACCGTAAAGCCATGGCCATGCTGTTCACGGGCAAACACGTTACCGCGGCGCAAGCGCTCGACATGGGCCTTTTGAACGAGGTAGTGCCCCGGGCTGAGCTGGATGGTGCCGTGGCGCGCTGGGTCGAGGATATCTTGGCATGTGCACCGCTGTCGCTTCAAGCGATCAAGCAGGTGGTGCGCAGCACCGGCCAACTGACACCGGTTCAGGCGCAGTCCATGCGATTGCCAGCCCTTGTTGCCGCACTGAATTCAGACGATGGTAATGAAGGGGTTCTGGCCTTTCAGCAAAAGCGCAAGCCGGTCTGGAGCGGTCGCTGATCGACCCTTAGAGCGCTCGCGTGGCCTACGTCATCGTTGACACCTGCATCGACTGCAAAGACGCCAGTTGTGTCAGCTGTTGTCCGGTCGACTGCATTTACGAAGGACCACGCAGCTTCTACATCCACCCGGATGAATGCATCAACTGCGGCATCTGCGTGTCGGTTTGCCCGCCAGAGGCAATTTTTGAAGACTGCGACGTACCCAAACCACTGACACATTTCATCGCCATCAACCGCGAATTTTTCAGTGTGGAGGTCACCGGGCTCGGGAGCCCCGACGGTGCCAGCAGTGTGGGCGCTGCTTTGCGTGATCATCCTTTGGTTGCGAGTACGATCCGCAAGTAGCCGTTACCCACCGGACAGGCCATGCATGCCGTTGTACTGAAGTATTTTCTTGAGGTCGCCCGTTGTGGCTCGATTCGCAAGGCCGCACACAACCTCTTTGTGGCCTCGAGCGCGGTCAACCGCCAAATCCTGCGCCTGGAGCAAGAGTTGGGCGCCGAGCTGTTTGACCGCATTCCCAGCGGGATGCGACTCAACGCCGCGGGTGAGCGGCTTCAGCAGCATGTGCGCGGCACGCTGCATGACTACCACCTGATGCGTACCGAGCTCGACGCGCTCAAAGGCGAGCGCAGAGGACACGTGTCCGTCGCAGCCATGGATTCGCTCCTGATCGAGTTTTTGCCTGCGGCCGTGGAAGAGTTCTCCAGCAGTTACCCAGCAGTGTCTTACACCATCAGCTCTGCACTGCCCAGCGAGGTGTCGGAGCGGGTGGCTAAAGGCGACAACGACATAGGCATTTCCTACCTGGGAAAACTGCCCAGCACTGTCAGCGTGGTGGCCAAAGCGCCGTTCCCTCCGGGCGTGGTGATGGCGCCTTCTCACCCACTGGCCAAAAAAGCGAGCATCAGCTTCCAGGATTGTCGCGACCAAGCCTTTATCCAGATCAGCCGCATCTCGCCAATCCATGACCTGGTGCAATCCGAGTTCTCCCACTTCTGGGACGACCTGGTGCCCGCTATGTCGTGCAACTCGACCACCATGGCCAAACGCATGATCATTGCCGGACGCGGTATCTCATTTTTCACCAAGATTGGGTTCATCGACGAGATAGAGCGCGGCGAAGTGGTTTGGCGCCCGCTGGACAACCCGGCGATCAATGCGATTGGGGTCGGGATCATGATTCCGTCAAACCGGACGCTGTCCCACGTGACGCTTGAGTTTCTGGAGCGCATCACCCGCCGCCTCAAGCAACTGGAGTTGGCGGCAGCCCTTTAAGACTGGGCGGCACACGGTTTACGTGTATCTGGATGCAGATCACCTAGGATCCTCACATGCGAACATTCAACGTCTTTGTGACCCACGATCCAGCTGCCCTGGAGAATTATTACGGTGCGCGGGCGCTTAAGGGGCTGCAGGCCATTGCGCATGTGCGGGTCAGCCATCACCTCGAGCCATGGACGCCAGAATCTTTGGCAGCGGCGGCAAAGGGCTGCGACATTATCCTGAGTGACCGACGCGCTGAAGGCAGTGCTGATCTGCTTGAGCGGCTGCCCGAACTGCTGGCTTTTTGCCGCTGCGCCGTCGACATCCGCAATGTCGATGTTCAAGCCGCAAGCCGCCTTGGGGTGCTGGTGACGCAGGCGAGCGCCGGGTTCATGACCTCAGTGTCCGAATGGACGATTGGCGTGATGATTGACCTCAGCCGCGGTATCAGCGCTGCGGTGACCGATTACCACCACGGCATGTTGCCGGTCCCGGTGATGGGCCGCGAGTTACGCAACTCAACCCTTGGCATTATTGGTTACGGCCAGATCGGGCGGGCGCTGGCAGACTTGGCGCTCGCGTTTGGCATGCGGGTTGTGGTGAGCGATCCCTTTGTGCACCTTGGCCACGATGCCATCGCCCAAGTGCCGCTGGATGAATTGCTGGGGCGCTGCGACTACGTGGTTTGCCTGGCCACTGCCACGCCCCAATCAGAGCGGCTGATGAATGCCGCCGCTTTCGCGGCGATGCGACCATCGGCCTACTTCATCAACCCGTCACGAGGCAACCTGGTCGACGACACCGCACTGCTGCACGCGCTCGACACCGGACAAATTGCCGGATGTGCACTTGATGTCGGTCGAGAACCCGATCAGATGCCAGGCACGGTGCTGTCGCGCCACCCCCGCGTCATCGCGACACCACACATCGGTGGCCTGACCCCACAGGCGATCGAGCACCAGTCCATGGAAACGGTGCAACAGATCACCGACCTGCTGCACGGACGACAGCCCAACGGCGCGGTGAACTGGGCGCAGGCGAGCCGCCTGCAGGCTGCACTGGCACAGCCTTGAACGCGGCGCCACCACCACTTTTGGAAAGCACTATGGCCACACCCAACCTTGGCCCCTTGCCCACCCACGGCCTATTCGACGACGTCAGTATCGGGCAGCGCGCCGACGTTTGACCACTCTCGCGCATGGCCTATTTCGCTTATAGTCTGTTGGTCGTTACACTCCCTACTGTCAACCGCCTGCGCCAGAGGTTTTTATGAAGATCTACGATGCCATAGTTTGGACCGAAAAAGCCATTCTGGTGCTGATCGCCGGTTTCACGGTCTACGCCGTGGGTCTTGAGATGTTCAACATCGTCGTGATGCGCTCGGTCAAACTGACTGACCTGCTGCTGCTGTTCATCTACGCCGAGGTCTTGGGAATGGTGGCCGGTTTCTACAAGAACCGACGCATTCCCATCACGATTCCTATCTTCATCGCGATCACCGCGCTGTGCCGCTTGATCATCCTCCAGGGCAAAGAAGTCAATGCCATCAACATCATTTATGAAAGCGGTGCCGTGCTGCTGCTGGCGATAGCCGCACTGGTCATCCGCTGGAATCTGATCAAATTACAGCGCCCACCGCAGCCGGCTTCAGCAGATGATGAAGACCTGTGACCGGTTTACCCCAGAAATTCCCTTTTTTGCCTGAAAGTACCTGTCCATGTCCTCGGTGAAGTCTTGTATTGAAAAAAAGTCCGGTGTTGTTTTTTCGCTGCCGTCCACTGCCTCCGTGCAGCAGGCCTTGGAGTTAATGCGCAACAACCGCATCCGTTCGGTGATGGTGATCGATGACGGCGCACTGGCCGGCATCGTGACGCAGGGCGACTGCGCCATCAAGGTGTTATTGCCCGGCCTGAGCGCCACGCAGACGCTTGTTTCGGAGATCATGACCCGCTCGCTGCTGACTGTCACCATGAACGAGACGCTGCAGCAATGCATGGCCATCATGACCACGCGCAATTTCCGCCACCTACCGGTGCTGGACAAGGGCCGTGTGCTTGGCATGGTGTCGATTGGCGACATCGTCAAAGACATCATGAGCCTGCAGGGCGACCAGATCATGTTCCTGGAAACCTACATCAAGGGTCACGGCGCCGCCTAATATCCTCAGGGGATAATGCCGGCCACATGGCACTTATCACCCTCCTTGACGCCCAGATGGCTTTTGGGCACGTTGCCCTGCTCGATCACGCTGATTTTTCTCTTGAATCGCAGGAACGCGTTGGCCTGATTGGCCGCAACGGCGCCGGCAAGTCGTCGCTACTCAAAATTTTGGCCGGCATGGAAAGACCGGACGACGGCACCGTGCAGGTACAGGGCAACACCCGTATTGCCTACGTAGCTCAGGAGCCTGTGCTGAATGCCGATGCTACTGTTTTTGTAGCTGTAAGTGCAGGCCTGGCAAGGGTTGTGGCCTTAATTGATGAATATTCGCAGGGCCACGGTGACCTGGACGCGATGCAAAGTGAGATCGAGGCGCTGGACGGCTGGAACTGGGAGCAGCGGGTGACCGAAACCCTGCACCGGCTGCACCTTGACCCCGAGGCCACCGTGCGCACCCTGTCTGGCGGCACCAAAAAGCGTGTGGCGCTGGCGCAGGCGCTGGTGGCGCAGCCCGACGTGCTGCTGCTCGACGAACCCACCAACCACCTGGACCTGGACTCGATTGAGTGGCTTGAGGGCCTGCTGGTCGAGTTCAAGGGCAGCATCATCACCATCACCCACGACCGCGCCTTTCTCGACCGGGTGGCCACCCGCATTGTGGAACTGGACCGTGGCCGGCTCTTGTCGTACCCGGGTAATTTTGCGGCCTACTTGACGCAAAAAGAAGAGCAGTTGGCGCAAGAAGCTGTTATCAACGCGCGTTTCGACAAATTGCTGGCGCAAGAGGAAGTGTGGATCCGCAAAGGCGTGGAAGCCCGGCGCACCCGCGCTCAGGGCCGCATCACCCGCCTGGACCGGCTGCGCGCCAGCCGCGAAGCCCGCCGTGAGACTCTGGGCAGCGTCAACATGGACGTGGCCAGCGGCGCGGCCAGCGGCAAACTGGTGGCTGAACTGACCCATATCTCCAAGTCGTTTGGCGAACGGGTCATCGTGCGCGACTTCAACGCCACCATACTGCGCGGCGACAAGGTCGGCCTGCTCGGGCCCAACGGCGCCGGCAAAACCACGCTACTCAAACTGATTTTGGGTGAACTCGCGCCCGATCCGGCACCCGCCAACGCACCGGCACCCGAGCCCGGCCATAGCCGCTGGGGCACAGTGCGCCAAGGCGCCAATGTGCAGGTTGCGTACTTTGACCAGATGCGCAATGCGCTGGACCTGGACGCCACGCTGGAAGACTTCATCAGCCCGGGCAGCGAATGGATCGAGATCGGCCGTGAGCGCAAACACGTCAAGAGCTACCTGGGCGACTTTTTGTTCTCGCCGGCGCGGGCCAACTCGCCGGTGCGCTCGCTCAGCGGCGGCGAGCGCAACCGCCTGCTGCTGGCGCGCCTGTTCGCTCGGCCAGCCAATGTGCTGGTGTTGGACGAACCCACCAACGACCTGGACATCGACACCCTGGAGCTGCTGGAAGACCTGCTGCAAAGCTACGACGGCACCGTGTTTCTGGTCAGCCACGACCGTACGTTCCTTGACAACGTGGTCACCAGCACCATCGCCTTTGAGGGAGAGGGCCGCTGGCGCGAATACGAGGGTGGCGTCACCGACTGGCTGACGCAAAGTAAACGCGCCACAGAGCTGGCCAAAAGCAAGGGGCAAAAAGGCGCCCAGCCCTTTAATTACGGGCGTGAGCAGCTATTAAAACAGGAGCAATCTAAGCCTTCGCTGCCAAGCAACATGCAGGTTGCTGCCCCAGCCGTCAAAGCCCGCAAGCTCAGCTTCAAGGAGCAGCGCGAGCTAGATGGCCTGCCCGAACGGATTGCAGCCCTGGAAACCGAGCAACGAGACATCGCCACGCTGCTGGCAGACGGCACGCTGTACGCCAGCGACAACGCCCGCGCACTTGGCCTGGCGGCGCGCAGCGCGAAGATCGACGATGAGCTGCTGACTGCGCTGGAGCGCTGGGAAACACTGGGCAGCCCAGCCTAAGCACCAAAACGCCAGCGCTGGAGCGGCGCCATCGTGACAAAGGAGATAGGGCCGTCATTCCCGTGACTCCCCAAGGAAATCAAGAACCACGAGTACCGCGTCGGCCTGACGCCCGCCAGTGTGCGCGAGCTGTGCGCCCATGGTCACAGCAGGAGTGCGCCATGCTGCGCCCGGGCCAGATTCTGTACACCTACCTGCACCTGGCACCAGACCCGGAACAAACCCAGGCCCTGATCAAATCCGGCGCGGTCTGCATCGCCTACGAGACCATCACCGGCCCCGGCGGCGGCCCGCCGCTGTTGGCGCCCATGAGCGAGGTGGCCGGGCGCATGGCGGTGCAAGCCGGCGCTGCCCACCTGGAAAAATCCAAGGGCGGCATGGGCGTGCTGATCCCCAGCGCGGCAACGCCCAAGCTGGCGACGCGCCAGATGCTTGCCCGCATGAAAGCCGGCGCGGTGGTGGTGGACGTGGCGATTGACCAGAGTGGCTGCTTTGAGACCTCGCACGCCACCGCCCATGCCGACCCCACTTTTGTAGTGGACGGCGTGGTGCACTGCTGCGTGGCCGACAAGGGCTGGCAGCAGGCCATCCGCGACAACCCACACCTCAAAGCCGGGCTGAACGTGGCGCTGGGCCAGGTCACGCACGAGGCGGTGGCGCAGGCGCTGGGCTATGCCCATGTGCCGGCGGAGTCGTTGCTGGCCTGACACGCAGCGTGACACCAATTAAGGTATAGTTTCTATACCATGGTTCTCTTTGAATTCGACGCCGCAAAGAGCGAGTCCAACCGCGCGAAACATGGCATTAATTTCATTGAGGCCCAAAGCCTTTGGAGCGATCCGATGCTGCTTGAGATTCCTGCAAAGACTGAAGATGAGCCACGGTTTCTGGCAGTTGGACAAATTGACGGAAAGCATTGGTCTGCGGTCATTACCTATCGTGGGTCCCATATTCGATTGATATCCGTGCTTCGGGCACGCACAGAAGAGGTGGCGCTTTATGAAAGCTAAAAAGTTCGAGCAACAGTTTGAAGAGGGCGTCGACATCACGGCTTCGTTGGACTTGACCAAAGCCAAGCGCGTGCTGCAAGAGCAGAAACGGGTGAATGTGGATTTTCCAACCTGGATGATTGACTCACTGGATCGTGAGGCCAGCAAGCTAGGGGTTACAAGGCAATCTGTTATCAAAGTGTGGCTGGCTGAGCGTCTTGAGGCGTCTGCTTCGAACTTACCGCTCCACCGGACACGCTCAGGCGCCACGCACGGCTGAACGTCAACGTACGCCAGATTCACCACTCATTGAAATTGCACCGTCAGCACAGTCCGGTCATCGCTGAACTGCGTTGACGTGGATCCCTTGACGCCGGCAAAGGCGCCGCACTTGTGAAAGTCTTGGGCCTCGACCCGAAAAAACTCATCTTCCCAGTCGCGGACGCTGGTGCCGGCCGGGCAGGACATATACCCATCGGTGAACAACTCGATGCTGCGCACCTCGCTTTTGGGCCGTGACAGGCTCAGCACATCCGGGCCTTGGGTGTGCGTGCCGTCTAGCACCGCATAGCCCAGGGAGTGGCCGGCGCGGTTGCAGTAGCCATACTGCCCGCCGGCTATGCCGGCCAGCAAGAGCTGCGGCACCTCGGCGATGGCATCGGGCTGCAGGCGTGGCGCACAAGCGGCCTGCGCCAGCGCCAGCAGTTGCGCCACGTCTGGCGCCGACAGCAAGGCCGGATCGGCTCGCGCCAGGCCCTTGAACACCAGCTGCCGGGTCTGCTGCTCCAGCGCATCTCCAGCCCAGCCGCGCGCTTTTAGCAGGCGGAACACGGCGACACGGCCCGCGGTATAGATCAAGTCGATGTCCTTGTTGAACCGCAGCAGCTCGGTACCGTTGATGCGAATGCCGGAGTCACCCACGATCAGAAAATGCAAGCAGGCGCCCGCATCTTCCACGATGGCCGCCGTGGTACCGGCCCGCACCGACCCGGCACCCGCCGCCGCCAGGCCGCTTGCGATCGACTGGTTCATGGCCTGCATCAGTTCGTGGGCCGAAGCCTGCACATGGCCGGGCGCGCTCGCATAGCGCACCATGGCCAGGGCCGCCTGCCGCGCCGCCAGGCGGCCGGGCGATTCGCCCTGCACCGACACACCGGCCGTGTCGGTGGCGCCGTCAAACACCGCATAGAGGCACTGTGGCAGCACCACCAAGACGTCATCACCCGGCTGCAATAGGTCGCGGTACTTGGATGTGGTGCAGGATTCGATTTTCATGGTGGCAGCAGCTTAGAACACGGCGGTGGCAAACTCACAGTTGCACCCAAGGGCTGCTTTCGCCTCACACTTTAGGCCATCTGCTGACATTGGCGAGTGACCTGATCAGCACATTTTGAGGTCTGCCAGGGTAATCATCAGCAGATTAGGGTCCAAAGGGGATGGCTCAAAGCCCATGTGTTCGTAAAAGACCCTGGCATCATCGGACAAGGCTTGCAGTGTCATACCTCGAATCCCGATCACGTCAGCGGCCTGGAGGATGCGCAGCGCGGCATCGCGCACTAACGATCGGCCCAAATCCTGCCCATGGAGACTGCTGTCAATCCCCAGTCGGCCTAGAACCACGACTGGAATAGGGTCAGGGATATTGCGGCGCAAGCGGCCAGTGGCTTCGTTGCACGTGACGGCGCCAGAAGCGATCGCGTAATAGGCTAAGACCCGATCGCCTTGACATGCCACGTAGGTTCGTGAGGCCCCCTGAATTTGATTTTTGAGCGCTCGCCGCTTGAGCCATGCGTCCAGACTTTCCACGCCGCAAGAAAATTGCTCAGTCTGGTGCTGTGCGTGAAGCAGCACTGGCG
>JBIKZZ010000355.1:0-3467 GCA_044354435.1 Rhodoferax sp.
AACCAGACTGGTCAGATGCTCGCAGCGCTGGCTGACCTACCACAGGCTACTTTTGCCAGCAAGGTCGAAGTGGTCGACGGCAAGGCTTCGGTCACACGCGAGGTCGATGGCGGCCTGGAAGTGCTCTCCCTGAGTCTGCCAGCCATCATCACCACCGACCTTCGCCTGAACGAGCCGCGTTATGTCACGCTGCCTAACATCATGAAGGCCAAGAAAAAGCAGATGGATATCTTCAAACCCGAAGACCTGGGCGTGGATGTGTCGCCCCGCATCAAGACGCTCAAAGTGGTGGAGCCGCCCAAGCGCAGCGCCGGCGTCAAGGTGGCCGATGTCGCCGCGCTGGTGGACAAACTCAAGAACGAAGCCAAAGTCATCTGACTAAACAACGAAAGACCGATATGACATCACTCGTCATTGCTGAACACGACAACGCCTCGCTTCGCGCAGCGACCCTCAACGCCATTACCGCCGCAGTTCAATGCGGTGGTGAGGTTCATGTGCTGGTGGCCGGCCTGAACGCCGCCGCCGCCGTAGCCGCTGCAGCCCAGGTGGCTGGCGTGGCCAAGGTGCTGCACGCCGAAGGCGAGGGTTTTGCCCAGGGTTTGGCAGAAAACGTCGCCGCCCAGGTGCTGGCGCTGGCTGGCAGCTACAGCCACATCCTGTTTGCCGCCACCGCCTTTGGCAAAAACATTGCGCCGCGTGTGGCCGCCCGGCTGGACGTTGGGCAGGTGTCCGACGTGACCCGGGTCGAATCCCCCGACACGTTTGAGCGCCCGATTTACGCTGGCAATGCCATTGCCACGGTGCAAAGTCTGGACGCCACCAAGGTCATCACGGTGCGCACCACTGGCTTTGACCCGGCGGCTGCCTCGGGTGGCAGCGCTGCCATCGAAGTGCTCAGCGCGGTTCCGGCCAGCGACAAGGTCAACTTTTTGCGGTCTGAAATTGCCAAGAACGACCGTCCGGAGCTGACCTCAGCCAAGATCATCGTCTCGGGCGGCCGGGCGCTGGGCTCGAACGAGAAGTTCATAGAGGTCATGACGCCATTGGCCGACAAGCTGGGCGCCGCCATGGGTGCCTCGCGCGCGGCGGTGGATGCCGGCTACGCTCCGAATGACTGGCAGGTTGGCCAGACAGGCA
Source organism: Rhodoferax sp. (assembly GCA_044354435.1). Taxonomy (GTDB): domain Bacteria; phylum Pseudomonadota; class Gammaproteobacteria; order Burkholderiales; family Burkholderiaceae_C; genus Rhodoferax. The sequence goes on from JBIKZZ010000355.1 coordinate 1,141, forward strand.
AGATCGTGGCGCCCCAGTTGTACGTGGCTTGTGGCATCAGCGGCGCTATCCAGCATCTGGCCGGCATGAAGGACTCCAAAGTCATCGTGGCCATCAACAAAGACGCCGAGGCACCGATCTTCTCGGTCGCTGACTACGGCCTGGAAGCAGACTTGTTTGACGCGGTGCCGGCCCTCACTGCCGCACTTTGACCGTTCCCCGATCTGAGGGGCTGTACCCGAGAGAGCTTTGCACATGACTTACCGAGCCCCCCTGCAGGACATGCTGTTCAATATCCGCCACCTGGCCAATATTGAACAGATCGCGGCCATTCCTGGGTTTGAAGACGCCGGCTTTGACACGGCGCAGGCGGTGCTCGAAGAGGCCGCCAAGTTCAATGAGGGTGTGCTGTCGCCCCTGAATTGGGAGGGCGATCGGAACCCTTCCAGTTGGCAACAGGGCACGGTCACCGCCACGCCGGGCTTTAAACAGGCTTTTGCCCAGTTCGCCGAGGCGGGCTGGCAGGGCTTGCAGCACCCGGTGGCTTTTGGCGGACAAGGTTTGCCCAAGACCATTGGGGCATCCTGCGGGGAAATGCAGAACTCAGCCAACATGAGTTTTGCCCTGTGCCCGCTGCTGACCGACGGCGCCATTGAGGCCTTGCTGACTGCCGGCTCAGACGATCTCAAAGCCACTTACCTGGAAAAACTGGTCAGCGGCCAGTGGACCGGCACCATGAACCTGACCGAGCCGCAGGCCGGCTCGGACCTGGCGGCGGTAAGGACTCGTGCCGAGCCGCAGCCCGACGGCAGCTACAAGGTGTTTGGCACCAAGATCTATATCACCTGGGGTGAGCACGACATGGCCGAGAACATCGTCCATCTGGTGCTGGCACGCGTCACTGGCGCGCCCGAAGGCGTCAAGGGCATCAGTCTGTTTGTTGTGCCCAAATTTCTGGTCAACGCCGATGGTTCTCTGGGCGCGCGCAACGACGTGCACTGCGTCAGCATCGAACACAAGCTGGGGATCAAAGCCAGCCCGACCGCGGTGCTGCAGTACGGCGACCACGGCGGTGGCGTGGGATACCTGGTCGGTCAGGAAAACCGTGGCCTGGAGTACATGTTCATCATGATGAACGCTGCCCGCTTTGGCGTGGGTGTGCAGGGCATTGCGATTGCCGAGCGCGCCTACCAGAAGGCCGTGAGCTTTGCCCGCGAACGCGTGCAGAGCCGTCCCGTGGATGGCTCATTGCCCAAGGCGGCGCCCATCATCCACCACCCCGACGTGCGGCGTATGCTGATGACCATGCGGGCCCTGACCGAGGGTTGCCGTGCCATGGCTACAGTAGCGGCGGCCGCGTTTGACGCTGGCCACCACCACCCGGATGCCGAGGTGAGGCGCCAGAACCAAGCCTTTTATGAATTCATGGTGCCTCTGGTCAAGGGCTACAGCACCGAGATGAGCCTGGAAGTCACCTCTGCCGCGGTGCAGGTGCATGGCGGCATGGGCTTCATCGAAGAAACCGGCGTGGCCCAGTACTACCGCGACGCCAAGATCCTGACCATTTACGAGGGCACCACGGCCATCCAGGCCAATGACCTGGTTGGGCGCAAGACGTCGCGCGACGGCGGCCAGACTGCCCGCGCCATAGCTGCCCAGATTGAGGACACCGAGGCAGACCTGAACACCAATGGCAGCGCCGATGCGTTGGCGGTGGCCCGGCGCCTGCAGTCGGCGCGCCTGGCGTTTCTGGAGGTGGTGGCCTTTGTGGCCGACCAGACCCGCGCCAGCCCGAATGCGGTGTTTGCCGGCAGCGTGCCCTACCTGATGCTGGCTGGCAACCTGATGGCGGGCTGGCAACTGGCGCGCGCGCTGCTGGTGGCCCAAGAGCAACTCGCGCAGGGCGTGGACGAGGCCTTCATGCGGGCCAAGCTTGTCACTGCGCGTTTTTATGCCGACCACCTGTTGACCCGGGCTCCCGGTCTGCGAGATGCCATCCTGGACGGCGCCGACTCGGTGACTGGCCTGGCGCTCGAATCCTTCTGATTTACTATCGATTTGATAGCTATAACCCCAATAGCCACGAGGGCTAGGGCCATTTTTTATCTAAATAATTTGTCTGGAGACGGTATGTCCAAGCTGCCTGCGGTCCTGAGCCACCTGCCTTTCCCGGTGATCGGTTCGCCGCTTTTTATCATCAGCAACCCCAAACTGGTCATTGCCCAGTGCATTGCCGGCGTGGTTGGCTCCATGCCAGCGCTCAACGCCCGCCCGGCCGAGCAGTTGGAAGAGTGGCTGATCGAAATTACAGAGGCCCTGGCCGCGCATAACCGCGCCCACCCGGAGCG
>JBIKZZ010000356.1:0-3457 GCA_044354435.1 Rhodoferax sp.
CACCGAGGTGATGGGCGCGAGTTTTCGCAACCTGGGCCAGATCACGGCGCTGGCCGGTTGTGACCTGCTGACCATCAGCCCCGAGTTGCTGGCGGGTCTGGCGGCCAACGACGCGCCGCTGGTGAGGGCGCTGGATGCTGGAGCCGCACAGGCGCTGGACCTGGCGGCGGTTCACTACGACGAGGCTGGCTTTCGGCTGGCCTTGAACGAGGACGCTATGGCCACCGAGAAACTGGCCGAAGGCATTCGCGCTTTTTGCGCCGACGCGGCGCGCCTGGACCAACTCTTGCAGGCGGTCTGAATCGCTGGCCTTTGGAGCCCTCTTGATGAACCGAACACGTTGTGATCGCACGCCCGCGTGGGCGGCACTTCAGACCGAATTCTTGGCCCGTGGCCGTGCTCTGGATCTGCGCACCGCCTTTGCCGCTGATGCAACCCGCTTTGAACGTTTCAGCCTGAGCGCACCCCATGTGTTTGCTGACCTGTCCAAAAACCTGATCGATGACCGTAGCCAGGCCATGCTGCTGGACCTGGCGCGCCAATGTGGCGTAGCGGCGCACCGTGACGCCATGTTTGCAGGCCAGGCCATCAATTCGACCGAGCAGCGTCAGGTACGCCACACTTTATTGAGAAATCCGGCTCCAGCCCTTGCTATATATGGGGTTGTAGCTCCTGAAAATGTAGCAGATGAACTGGCTCAAGTGCATGCCACGCTGGATGCGATGCTGGCCTACGCGGAGGCTGTGCGTGCTGACCCGGGCATCACCGATGTGGTCAACATCGGCATCGGCGGCTCGGACCTGGGGCCTCAGATGGCGGTGCTGGCGCTGGCTGCCTTTGCCGCCCCGGGCCGACGCTTCCACTTTGTGTCGAACGTGGATGGCCATGAACTAGACGCCGTGTTGAAGCAGCTGCGGCCTGAGTGCACGCTGTTCCTGATAGCCAGCAAGACCTTCACCACCATCGAGACCATGACCAACGCCGCCTCTGCCAAGGCGTGGTTCGAGGCCCAGGGTGGCACCGACATTGCGCGCCACTTCGCAGCGCTGACCACCAACGTGGCGGCCGCGCGGGCTTTTGGCATTGCCACCACCTTTGGCTTTTGGGACTGGGTGGGTGGGCGTTACTCGCTGTGGTCAGCCATTGGCTTGCCAGTGGCAATTGCCATTGGGGCATCGGGCTTTAGGGACTTTCTGGCCGGTGCCCACGCCATGGACCAGCATTTCCGCGAAGCGCAACTCGAGCACAACCTGCCGGTGCGCCTGGCCCTGATCGACGTCTGGTACCGCAATTTCCATGGTTTTGGTAGCCGTAGCATTGCGCCCTACCACAGCGCCCTGCGCCGGCTGCCGGCCTATTTGCAGCAGCTGGAGATGGAGAGCAACGGCAAGCGGGTGGACATTGAGGGCCAGGCGCTGCCCTATGCCACCTCGCCTGTGCTGTGGGGTGAGCCCGGCACCAACGGCCAGCACGCTTATTTTCAGATGCTGCACCAGGGTACCGACGTGGTGCCTGTCGAGTTTGTAGCGGTCAAGCGAGCGCGGCACAGCCTGCCCGGCCACCAGCCGCTGCTGCTGGCCAATGCGGTGGCACAGGCGCAGGCCCTGATGCTCGGCAAGACCGATGCGGGTGGCCACAAACACTTCACCGGCAACCGGCCCAGCACTTTCTTGCTGCTTGACGAACTGACCCCAGCCAGCCTGGGCGCGCTGATTGCGTTGCAGGAGCACCGGGTTTTTGTCAGCGGCAGCCTGTGGGGCATCAACAGCTTTGACCAGTGGGGGGTGGAGCTGGGCAAGGTGCTGGCGCGCGATATTGAGGCGCGCTTGGCCTCGGGCGATGCTGTTGGCTTGGACGGCTCTACCGCCGGCCTGCTGCGCCGGCTGCGGGCTACGTGATCTGCCAGCGGTGACTGACCATACACACGACGATATGTGAGCACCACCGAGCAGGGGTAGCCTGACTAGGCGGAGGAGGGCATCAAGGCCATGAAGTAAGGCGTTGCATGTCACGAACTTTGCTGCTAAAGTGACATGTCACAACTTCAAGGGGGCTGTCATGGTGGCAACGATCAACGAAAGAGCCGCCAAGCGGCGCAAGGCTTTGAGGGCGGCCGGCTTACGGCCGGTTCAAATCTGGGTGCCCGATACCCGCTTACCGCATTTTGCGGCAGAGTGCCAACGTCAGTCCGGGCTGGTGTCTGAAGCCGACCTCGCCGATGCGGACCTCATGCAGGACCTGGACGAGGCCCTCGCAGAGGTTGCGGGCTGGACTGCATGAACAGAGGCGACTTCGTAACCGTGGCGATGCCGGGCGATTTTGGCAAGCCGAGGCCCGCCTTGGTGATTCAGTCTGATTTGTTTCCAGCGCATGGCACGGTGACGGTTTTGCTGGTGTCGAGTCTTTTGATTGAGGCACCCCTGATTCGGGTCAGTGTTGCACCCGACGAAGGCAATGGCCTCAAAAAGCCATCGCAGGTGATGGTGGACAAGGCCATGACCGTTAAACGCGAACGACTTGGCCCTGTCTTTGGCGTGGCCGGTGTCGCCGCGATGCTCGAGGTCGAGCGCAGCCTGGCGGTGTTTCTGGGCATCGCCAAATAGCAGCATAAAAAAAGCCCTGCAGACTTGACGCCTGCAGGGCTTTTTTGGGGGTGAGGCAGATTACATGCCCATGTCGCCCATGCCGCCCATGCCACCCATGCCGCCGCCCATACCGCCACCCATGCCGCCGCCGGCTGGTTCGTCCTTCGGTGCCTCAGCCACCATGCACTCGGTGGTCAGCATCAAAGACGAGACCGACGCTGCATTTTGCAGTGCGGTGCGGGTCACTTTGGTGGGGTCCAGGATACCCATTTCGATCATGTCGCCATAGGTGTCGTTGGCGGCGTTGAAGCCGTAGTTACCCTTACCTGCCAGCACCGCATTGACCACCACCGAGGCTTCGCCGCCGGCGTTGTACACGATCTCGCGCAGGGGAGCCTCAATGGCGCGCATTACCAGCTTGATGCCAGCGTCTTGGTCGGCGTTGTCGCCCTTGACGATGCCAGCAGCTTGCTTGGCGCGCAAAAATGCCACGCCGCCGCCAGCCACAATGCCTTCTTCCACAGCAGCGCGCGTGGCGTGCAGGGCGTCTTCGACACGGGCTTTCTTTTCTTTCATTTCGACTTCGGTGGCAGCGCCAACCTTGATCACGGCAACACCGCCGGCCAGCTTGGCCACGCGCTCTTGCAGTTTTTCACGGTCGTAGTCGCTGGTGGCTTCTTCGATCTGAACGCGCACTTGCTTGACGCGGGCTTCAATGTCAGCTGCGGCACCGGCACCGTCGATGATGATGGTGTTTTCTTTGCCCACTTCGACGCGCTTGGCGGAACCGAGGTCAGCCAGGGTCACTTTTTCAAGCGTCAGGCCGACTTCTTCAGCGATGACCTTGCCACCGGTCAGGATGGCGATGTCTT
>JBIKZZ010000357.1:0-3450 GCA_044354435.1 Rhodoferax sp.
CAGGCTGCAGGACAGGCTGTAGTTGTTGTCCATCATGTACTTGCCGTTGCTCTCCATCGTGTCACTGCAGGCGCCCTCATGGAACACAGCCTCAACCTGGCCGTAGCTGCCATGGGCAAAATCCTCATAAAAAGCCCCAGCATCCACATAGTCGGCGACCTGCAGGTCGGCCAAGTTGCGGAACTTGTCGCCCAGGGTCAAGTCATCGACAGCGATCACATCATCAATGCCGCGGGCGTTCAGGCCACGGATGATGTTGCTGCCAACAAAGCCGGCGGCGCCGGTGACAACGATGCGGGTCATGCGAACAACTCCTCATAGGACACGCTGGCCGTGCCGAATTTGCCCACCACCAGGCCACCGGCCCGGTTGGCCAGCGGCAGGGCCTCACGCAGGCCAAGTCCAGCAGCCACCAGCACCGCCATGGTGGCGATCACGGTGTCGCCTGCGCCGGTGACATCGAACACCTCACGCGCCTGAGCGCTGACATGTGCCGCGCCGTGAGCGTCAAACAGGGTCATGCCTTCCTCGCTGCGGGTCAACAGCAATGCGTCCAGCCCCAGTTGCTGGCGCAGGGCCTGGCTTTTGGTCTGCAACTCGGCCTCGTCCGCCCAGGGGCCGACAACCTGACGCAGCTCAGTCAGGTTTGGCGTGATCACAGTGGCATCGCGGTAGCGGGAGTAATCACTTCCCTTGGGGTCAATCAAAACTGGCTTGCCGGCAGCACGGGCGCAGGCAATCATGTCACTCACATGGGCCAGACCGCCTTTGCCGTAGTCCGAGAACAGCACCACATCATGCTCAGCCAGCAAATGCTGGAAGGTCGCGGTCTGTGAGGCCAGTACTTCGGTCTTTGGGGTGTTCTCAAAATCAAGGCGAATCAGCTGCTGCTGGCGTCCGATCACGCGCAGTTTGACCGTGGTCTTGAGGGCCGGGTCCCGGCCAAAATGGGTGCGAATGCCGGTGCCGGCCACCAGGGCCTCCAGCTTGCGACTGGCCTCGTCGTCACCCACGACAGTCAGCAAAGAGGCCATTGCGCCGAGCGACACGACGTTGTAGGCCACATTGGCCGCGCCGCCATTGCGCTCTTCTTCGCGTGTAATACGCACCACCGGCACCGGGGCTTCTGGCGAAATGCGATCAACACTGCCGTACCAGTAGCGGTCCAGCATCACGTCGCCCACCACCAAAACGCGGGCGCCTTTGAGTTGTTCTCGTGTCACCATGATGCGCGCAAGTTTAAAGTCATAGTTCTTCGATCCGTCGCGCCGGGTAGCTGTCCCAGGCCTGGCAGCCCGGGCATTGCCAAAAATGTTGTCGTGCCTCAAAACCGCAGGCGGCACAGCGGTAACGCGTCAGGGGCTTGACGGCATGGTCCAGCGCGCGCTGCACCTGCGGGTGAAATTGCTCATGCTCCAATTTTTCGCCGGCAATCCACTTGGCCGCGGCAACCAGCGAAGGCTCCCGTTCCAGGTGCCGCACATACCAGTCGCGCGCGCTCGGGCTGGGCTGGGGCAGGCTGCTCTCCAGCAGCACGATGGCGTCCAGCACATCGAGTGCGTGGGTTTGCGCATAAAGGCTCTTCAGCTGCTCCAGCACCGGTTCAGACTGGCCGCACGCCATGGCAAAGACGGCCAGCGGATCGGCGATCAGTGGCAGCGCTGTGGGTGCTGCTTCGATGCAGGCCCGCAAAATGTCGCAGGCCTCATCCGCCGCGCCTTCGCTGGCCGCCAGGCGCGCCAGCTCCAAGCGCGGCCGCGCTGCTGCTGGTGCTGTGTCGATCGCCTGCAGCAAGAGCGCCTTGGCCTCTGCGGGGCGCTGCGCTGCCAGCAGGGTGGCGGCCTGCTCACACAGGTAGTGCGCGAGCCGGCCATCAAAGTTGCCCTGCTGCGATTGCGCCAGTTTTTTCGCTGTCAGCGCGGCCTCGGCCCAGTCACGGCTTCGCTCGTGGTTCGCCAGTAAGGCCAGCCGGGCTTGGGCTTCAAACGGGGTGTTTTCAAGTTTTTCCAGGGCTGTTTGGGCGCGGTCGAGCAGGCCCGCCTTGAGGTAGTCCAGCGCGAGCGCATGTTGGGCGCGCTGGCGGTCCAACTGGCTCAGGTCGCCACGGGACAGCAGGTGTTCATGGACCCGCACAGCGCGTTCGTACTCGCCGCGCCGACGAAACAGGTTGCCAAGCGCAAAATGCAACTCAGACGTGTCCGGGTCACTCTGCACCGCCTCGATGAAGGCGTCGATAGCTTGGTCCTGCTGCTCGTTGAGCAAAAAATTCAGTCCCTTGAAATAGGCCTTGGGTGCCTGTCGGTTGTCCAGGCGCAGCTGCCGCAAATCAAACCGCGACGCCAGCCAGCCCAGCACGAATGCCAGAGGCAGCCCTAGCAAGGTCCAGGTCAGGTCAAAGTCCATGCGGGGTGACGTCCGGCTGGCCAGGGGGCATTTGACCTGCAGTCGGGTCGGTTGAAGCGGGAGTCGTGCGCTGTTGGGCTACGCGCTGGCGCCACCAGCGCGGCACCATGCCCAGGGCGCCGACGGCCAAGCCAGCGCCAAAGGCGGCCAACACCACCAGCACCTGCGGCGCACGCCATTGGGTACCAAAGAAAAAATGCACTGTGGCGTCATGCTGGTTGTTCAGCGCAAAGGCGAGCAGTGTAAAAAAAATGGCTGCCTTGAGCACCCATTTGAGCAAGCCCAGAAGTTGCTTCATGGTGAAGCCATCAGGCCTTGTGTTGGCCTTCAAGCAGGGCAGTGCGTGCGTCTACCGCTTCCCGCAGGGCCTTGCCAGGCTTGAAATGCGGGACCTTTTTTTCCGGTATGGCCACGCTCTCGCCGCTGCGCGGGTTGCGGCCCATGCGGGGTGGGCGGCGGTTGATGGCGAAACTGCCAAAACCACGAATCTCGATGCGGTGACCACGCACCAGGGCATCGTTCATGGCATCAAGAATGGCCTTGACGGCAAATTCCGCGTCACGCTGGGTCAACTGACCAAAGCGGGCCGCGAGTTCTTCAACAAGGTCAGAGCGGGTCATGGTGAAGCGCCGAACCGAGCAAGTCGCGCGCAAAGCACACGGCTGCTCGGTTCCTGGCCCAATGGTCTCGACTTAGTTGTTGTCGAGCTTGGCGCGCAGCAAGGCACCCAGGCTTGTGGTGCCGGCGTTTTCACGCGCAGAGGCCTGGCTCAGGGTAGCCATAGCCTCGCTCTGGTCAGCGGCGTCCTTAGCCTTGATCGACAGCTGGATGTTGCGGGTCTTGCGATCCACGTTGACCACCACAGCGGTGATTTCGTCGCCTTCTTTGAGTACATTGCGGGCATCTTCGACGCGGTCGCGCGAGATTTCGCTGGCGCGCAGGTAGCCGATGATGTCTTCGCCCAGATCGATCTCAGCACCACGGGCGTCCACGGTCTTGACCTTGCCGGTCACAACCTGACCCTTGTCATTGATGGAGGCAAAGGTG
>JBIKZZ010000430.1:0-2740 GCA_044354435.1 Rhodoferax sp.
TCTGCGCAAATCGTGGGCCCGAATTAAGGAGACCTCGCTTCGGCTGCCGCCAAGCTCTCTTCTGCACCAGGATTTGAATCTTTTGCAGCGGGTGTTACGGGACCTGGTCGGTGAGGGCACCCAGACAATTCGCGTTGATTCGCGTGAACAATTCGAAGCACTGCAAGGCTTTGGCCTGGAGTTCATGCCGGCGGCCGCAGCCAAGTTGCAGCACTACCGTGGCGAGCGACCCATTTTTGATCTGTATTCGATCGACGAGGAAATTGCCCGCGCACTCGGACGTCGGGTCGAGCTCAAATCAGGGGGCTACCTGATCGTGGACCAGACCGAGGCCTTGACCACGGTGGACGTCAATACAGGCGGTTTTGTCGGTGCGCGTAATTTTGACGACACCATTTTCAAGACCAACCTAGAGGCTGCCATGGCGATTGCCCGGCAACTGCGTCTGCGAAACCTGGGTGGCATCATCATCGTGGACTTCATCGACATGGTGCGGGAGGACCATCGTGACGCTGTTCTGGCCGAATTTCGCAAGCAACTCACGCGCGACCGCGTCAAAACCATGGCGGCCGGCTTTTCTCAGCTGGGCTTGGTGGAAATGACCCGCAAGCGCACCCGCGAGTCGTTGGCTCACATGCTGTGTGAGCCCTGCGCCAGTTGCCAGGGCAAGGGCAGCGTCAAGACCGCGCGAAGCGTGGCCTACGACATCCTTCGAGAGATCCTGCGCGAAGCCCGTCAGTTCAACCCGCGCGAGTTTCGAGTGGTAGCGTCACCCAAAGTCATCGAGTTGTTTCTGGATGAGGAAAGCCAGCATCTGGCAGGACTTAGCGAGTTCATTGGCAAGCCTGTTTCCTTGCAGAGCGAGACCGCCATGGGTCAGGAACAATACGATATCGTGCTGATTTGAAAGATGCGGCCTTGGTCATGACAGCCATTATTCCGATTTTGATGTACCACCAGGTGGATGCGCCGCCGCCCAAAGGCACGCCCATGCGTGGGCTGGTGGTGTCGCCCGCCGCATTTGCCCGGCAGATGGCCATGCTGAGAGCCCTGGGCTTTACCGGGCTGTCGATGCAACATTTGCTGCCTTACCTGACCGGACAAAAAAAAGGCCGTGTCTTTGGCATCACCTTTGACGATGGCTACGAAAACAACCTGCGCTGCGCCTTACCGGTGCTCCAGCGTTTTGGTTTCTCGTCCACCTGCTACGTGGTGGCAGAGCGGGTGGGCCAGTGCAACGACTGGGACCGAGAGCGTGGCGTGCCGCAGGTGCCCCTGATGACGGCAGCGCAAATGCAGACCTGGGTCGACGCCGGCCAAGAGATTGGCTCGCACACCCTGACGCACCGTGACCTACCGACGCTGGGCTTTGCCGAGCAGCGCCACGAGATTGCTGACGCCCGTCCGTTGCTGGAGGCCTTGGTGCGCCAGCCCGGTGGCGTGACGAATTTCTGCTACCCCTACGGCGGCTTGGACGAGGGCGCAGTCCGCTGCGCGCGTGAGGCTGGCTATGACACGGCCACCACCACGGTGCGCGGCCGGGTACACGGCAATGATGGCGATCTGCTGACCCTGCCAAGGGTGCTGGTCAGCCGTACGACTACTTGCCTGCACCTCCTGCTCAAGTGCCTGACGGGTTATGAGGACAGGCGGGGCGCAAGGGTTTCGCGGCTCTAGCTCGCCAGTGCCTTTAGGTTCTGTCTAAACAGATTTTCTCAACCGGTAAGCCAATCATGAACATATTGCTGACAGGCGCCGAGGGCAACTTTGGTTCTGAATTTTGCAGACAGGCTTTGGACAAAAACGTTGGTAGCGTGACGACTGTGGGGCGTGGCGATTGGGGCGATATCGATGAAAAAATGGCATCCGTAGAGGTTGTTGTCCATGCCGCCAGTGACCTTCGCACTTCTGCCAATTTGGAGCCTTTTCGCCTTCTTGACTCGAATGTGATGTCAACTGCCACCTTGCTGGAATCTGCTCGCCGTCACCGCGTCAAACGCCTCGTATTCATGAGTAGCTGTGCGGTTTATGGCGAAGATATGCGCACTGGGGAGGACAGCCTATGTTGTCCGATCACGATCAATGGGATAACCAAGCATTTGAACGAAAAACTTGTCGCTCAATTTTGCGAGTCCAATGGCATCGAATACCAGATCCTGAGGGTGTTCAATACCTATGGAGGGAGAGACAGGTTCTCCATTTTCAGTAAACTCAAAAATGCTTTGACAAATGGGTCTGTCTTCACACTCAACAACGAAGGGCGAATGCAGCGGGACTTCATTCACGTTCGAGATGTTGCTGCTATCGTGCTCAATTTGTCGACGGTCGGCATCAAATATACGCACATGAATATCGGAACCGGTGTTGCCACAAAAATATCCAAACTTGTTGAAATGGTTGCCCTGAGGTTTCCAGGGCTCGCCATTAAACAGGGGCTCACTCAGGAGGCTGAGTATTCTCGTGCCGATACGACGAGGCTTGGTCAATACTGGACTGGGAATTTTGTTCGCGTTGAAGACTATATCCATGAGAACTTCGCCGACGAGTTGTCCTTACAGCGCGAAAACCTATTACCGGCTTCAAGGCATGCATCGAGCTGAGTCAACACCGTATCGGTGTTCGGCTAAAAGTAACTAGCCAGCGCCGGGATGCATTTATTTCTTTTGAATGCTTCGATAAATCTCATAATATTTAGACTTAGCAACATCCCAGCTGTATTTCTTGGCGAACAGAAATCCGT
>JBIKZZ010000103.1:0-9879 GCA_044354435.1 Rhodoferax sp.
TTGAACATCGTCGGGCGTCGGCAACAAAATTGCATCACCATGATGCGCCAGCAAACTGCCCATGTTGTTGTAAGGTTCCATGGTGGTGATGACGGGTACATGTTTTGCCATAGCTTCCAGAACAACCATCGGAAAAACATCTTGTGTCGTCGGATGCGCCAAACAATCCATGGCTGCATAAGCATTTGGCATATCGCTGACGAAGCCCATGAAGCGGCATGTTTTACCTGGCCCAAATTGCGTCACTAGATCGGCGTAGTGGCTGGCCTGCGCCGGGTTGCCAATCACCATGATTTGTATGTCAAAGGGGAGTTGGGTTGCGGCTTTAAGCAATGTGCCCAGCCCTTTTTTTTTAAAATCATGACCGACAAATCCGACAGTCATGATGGAAGGATTCAATCCCAACGTCTCCCGTGCAGCCCTTTTCTCCGTTAAGGTGAACTGGCGTTCAGGTATGTCGACCCCGGGCGGTATCACGCTGCTTGCCGGCAAAGCAGGCATGACACCCAAAGTTTCATCATGAACAAATTGTGAAACAAAAACGCTGTGGTGACCGGCGGTACACAACCTTTTCTTTTCTAACCACAGGTAGGCCAGCAATCTTGGGCTCAAGGCGATGCGCCATGAACTCATGCCTTTTTGCTTCAGGCTGGCGTGCACCGTCTTCACGCTCACTGTCTGAACATCGCCATGTGTGACGTTTTCATAAGAGTGAACAACGTCGAAGCCTTGCCGGGTTACACGCTTGGTGTACCAGCTAAACCAAAGCTGGTTGAGCCAGCGACTGCGCACAGCCAATTTGGGGACGCGAATATGCTTGAATGCAGTCGGTGATTGGTCAAAATCTTGAGAGATGACGGTGATATTGCATTCGCCAAGCATGGCTGTTGCCAGGGACACAGCCAAACTTTCGGCGCCCCCGCCAATTTTGGAAAAATTGCGTGTCAGTATGGCCAGTTCGGTTTTCATGGGCAGTGCAGTTTAAGCGGGCAGTGGTTCGATGTTTTCACTGATGGCTAAGGTGCCGGATCAACCTTGGTCTGTCGGCCTGGTTAGTTCCTGGGACCCCGCCCGGAACAGCCGCGCGTAGTGCCCATCTTGTTGGAGCAGTTCGTGGTGGTTGCCCATCTCCACAACCTGGCCAGCCTCCATTACCACGATGCGGTGGGCGTGTTGAACCGTCGACAAGCGGTGTGCAATGACCAGCGTGGTCCGGTGCTGCATCAGGCGCTCCAGGGCTTCCTGCACAGCCCGTTCGGACTCGGCATCCAGCGCCGAGGTGGCCTCGTCAAGAATCAGGATTGGGGCATTCTTGTAAAGCGCACGAGCGATCGCCAGGCGTTGGCGTTGTCCGCCCGACAACTGCATCGCGTTGTGTCCAACCTCTGTGTCAATGCCTGCTGGAAGGGCGGCTACAAAGCCCGCGAGGTTGGCAGCCGCCAGGCAATCTATCACCCTGGCTCTGTCCATCACCTGTCCCAGGACCACGTTGTCGGCAATACTCCCACTGAGCATGACCACATGCTGACTGACCAACGCGAACTGACGGCGTAGCGACTCGATCTCCCACTCCCGCACATTTTTGCCGTCGATTTCGACCGCGCCGCTGCTCAGTTCGACGAACCGGGGTAGCAGGTTGACCAGGGTGGTCTTGCCGGCGCCAGAGGCGCCTACCAGCGCCACGGTTTCGCCGGGCCGTATCGTCAGGTTAAGCTGGGTCAGGGCGGGCAGCCCTTCGTCATTGAAGCGGACCGAAACATCGTCAAAGCGGATCTGCCCTTGTGCTCGCGCCGGGGCAAAGCTGCCGCCAGACTCCACCGGGATGGTTTCAAGCAAATCGAGGCCGCGCTCGATGGCCACCAGTCCGCGTGTGATCGGGCTCGCCAGCTCGGACAAATGTTTGAGCGGGGCGACCAGCATCAGCATGGCGGTGACAAAAGCCACAAAGCTGCCCACTGAGGTGGTCTGTTCGGAGCTCTGCAGCAGCGCGACGCTGATTACCGACGACAGCGCGACAGCGGCCAGCATTTGGGTTAGCGGTGTCATGGCCGAGCCGGCCGCCGTTGATTTCATGGACAGTCGGCGTAGCCCGTCTGCCAGTAGGAAAAAGCGATCCGCCTGGGCCCGCTGCGCTCCCTGTACCCGCACATCGCGGTGAGCCAATACATTCTCTTCGACCACATAGGCCAGTTCATCGGTCGCCGCCTGGCTGCTCTTGGTCAAGCGGTACAGACGCTTAGACAGCGTGCGCATCACCACCGCCACAGCTGGAAACAGTACAACCACGATCAGGGTCAGCTTCCAGTTCAGAATCATGAGGTAAGCCAGCAGCGCCATCAAGGTGACGCTGTCCCTGGTCAGTGTCATCAGCGCACTGACCAGCAGGGTTGAGCCGGTCTGCACCTCGTACACGATGGTATTGGCTAATGTGCTGGAAGACTGTTGGGAGAACAGGGCCATCTGCGCCCGTTGGAGGCGTTCGAACATGGCAACTCTCAGCACCAGCAGGCCCTGCGTGGTTAATTTGGCCAGGGCGATTTGCGCAATGAAGCCGGCCAAGCCACGAACGCCAAATAAAAGAATCAAAGCAACCGGTACCATCCAGACGTCCAGGCTGCGCTGCTGGAACCCCCGGTCAAGCAGGGGCTGTAGCAGTGCTGGAATCAGCGGTTCGGTCATGGACATGGTGATGGTCGCCAGCACGGCAACCAGCCACGCGGACCTGGGACGCGCGAAATGGCGCCCCACGCGCGCCAGGCGCGACAACAAGGCTCTCGCGTTGGGGTCGAGCGCCTTGTTCATGGCTTCATGGTCAGCTTAGTCACGCCGGGATTATCGTGCCTGGGCGTGAGTCGGCTATGCTTGGACAAGTTCAACGTCCCAGCTACTTTGCCCGTGTCACTCAGCGTCATCATCATCACCCACAACGAGGCTGGCAATATTGCCGACTGTTTGGCGGGCGTCTCATTTGCCGATGAAATCGTGGTTTTAGATTCAGGCAGCAACGACCAGACCGTTGAGTTGGCCCGCGCAGCAGGCGCCATCGTGCACATCAGCCCTAACTGGCCAGGGTTTGGCCCACAGAAAAATCGGGCCTTAGCGCTCGCAGGCGGTGACTGGGTGTTGTCGCTGGATGCCGACGAGCGGGTCACGCCCGAACTTGCAGCGCAAATTCAGAAGGCTATGGCCGGTGGGGGTGGGCTGGCCTACAAGCTGCCGCGCCTGACTCAGTTTTGCGGGCGTTGGATTCACCATTGTGGCTGGACGCCTGACCATGTGCTGCGTCTGTTCAAACGGGGCACGGCTCGATTCAGTGACGACATGGTGCATGAGCGCCTTGTGCTCAGCCAAGGCAAAATCGAATGCTTGAAGGCGCCACTGCTTCATTTCAGCTACCCGACGCCGGCTCACTATTGGCGAAAACTTGAGCACTACAGCCAAGCCTGGGCACGGCAACGGTATGCCATGGGCCAGACCACGTCCATGAGCCGGGCTGCGTTGGCGGGGGTGGTAACATTCGCCCGAAGTTATTTCTTTCGATTAGGTTTTCTAGACGGCGCCATGGGCTTCGCCGTGTGTACCATGCAGGCGCAAGCGGCTTTCGGGAAATACTTCGCACTCTATTGCTTGAATCAGGACCATGCTGCTCCGACGAATCCTTGACCATTACAGACTGTTACGTTTCATCTTGACGGGGCTGATGCTCGTCGTTGCTGGGGCGGTTCACGCTCAGTTCAGGGTTGACGTCACCGGTGTCGGCATGCGTCAGTTGCCCATCGCAGTCGTCCCGTTTCAAGGTGAAGAAAGTTCTCCTCAAAAATTGGGGAGCATTGTGCAGGCCGATCTGGAGCGCAGTGGTCAATTCGTTGGACTTCAAGCGAGTGGTGTGATCCTCAACGAGTTGTCGCGTCCGGATTTCACAAACTGGCGACAAAAAGGTGCAGATTCGCTGTTGACGGGCAGTGTCGAAAGGCTGATTGATGGCCGCTTCGATGTGCGCTTTCGTTTGTGGGACGCGGTACGAGGCCAAGATCTGGGTGGGGAAAAGTACGCGGTGAACCAGTCAGACTTGCGCTTGGTGTCGCATCGAATTTCTGACTTCGTCTACGAGAAGTTAACCGGGGAAAAAGGCATTTTTTCAACCCGAATTGCCTACGTTACTCGCAGTGGTACGCGCTACCAACTGTGGGTGGCTGATGCCGATGGCGAAAACGCGCAATCAGCCTTAAGCAGTGTCGAGCCCATTATTTCGCCGGCCTGGTCTCCGGATGGCGCGCAACTGGCCTACGTGTCCTTTGAATCGCTTAAACCGGTGGTCTATACACATGATGTGCGTTCTGGCAAGCGGCGCCTGCTCGCCAATTTTCGCGGCTCCAACAGCGCGCCGGCTTGGTCAGCAGACGGCCAGACTCTGGCTATGACTCTGAGCCGTGACGGTAGCTCGCAATTGTTTGCCCTGAGTGTCGCAGGCGGGGAACCGAGACGCCTGGGCGAGCCTGGCTTGTCGGGCAGCATTGACACCGAGCCAGCCTACTCTCCCGACGGCAAGCTCATTTATTTTGTCAGTGACCGTGGAGGTGGGCCCCAAATTTACAAAATGGCGACTACGGGCGGTCCGGCTGACCGAGTAACCTTTTCTGGCAGCTACAACATCTCGCCAGCCATAAGTCCTGATGGACGAACGCTGGCCTATGTTGCCCGCGCTAACGGTGCTTTCCGGGTTAGTGTGATGGATTTGGCCAGTGGCTCAACGACAGTCCTCACTGAAACCACGTCCGACGAAAGCCCCAGCTTTTCGCCGAATGGTCGGCTCATCATTTATGCAACCCAACTTGATGGCCGAGAAGCCCTGATGACCGTCACACTTGACGGCCGAATCAAGACAAAGCTCAATGGGCAGAGCGGTGATATTCGCGAGCCCCATTGGGGCCCTTTCCAGAAACAACAGTTTTGACACGGAGTAATTTTATGAAACCTGTATTGGTCGCAAGTTTATTGGTGGTTTTTTTAACAGCTTGCAGTTCTGTAAAGCTCGACTCGGCGCCAGTTGAGGATAAGTCGGGAAGCCTGGTCGGCAAAGGCGCCGATGCGGGAAGAACCAGTCTTGCGGCTGGCGGTGCTCCTGGTGGTGCTGCTGGAGCTGGTGGTGCTGGAGCTGGAGCTGGTGGTGCTGCTGGCGCTGGTGGCGCTGGTGGTGTTGCTGGAGCTGGTGGCGCCGGTGGTGTTGCTGGAGCTGGTGGCGCCGGTGGCGCTGGCGCGAATAGCGCGAATAGCGCAGTAGCACAGGTCGTCACAACTAAAAAACCCGCCGAGCCGGACTTCACAATCAGCTCGAAAGTGATCTATTTTGACTATGACAGCAGTGCCATCAAGCCTGAATTTCAGGCTGTGGTGGATGGACATGCGCGCCTGTTACGTGCCGACAAATCACGTCGCGTGGCCCTGGAAGGGCATACCGACGAACGTGGCGGGCGAGAGTACAACCTGGCGCTTGGCCAAAAGCGCGCCGAGGCCGTCCGCAGTGCCATGAGCCTGCTCGGCGTGCCAGACAGCCAGATGGAGGCGGTCAGCTTTGGTATGGAAAAGCCGGCGGCCCAGGGTTCTGACGAAGCTTCATTTGCCAAAAACCGCCGCGTTGAGATCAATAACCGTTGACTGAGCGCATGAAGCCTGCGTCAATCTTTCTGCCATCGGCTCGTTCGTGTGTGTTCGGCCTTGGGTTGGCGTTGGCCTCGGCCATGGCCAGCGCAGTGGACCTATTTGGAGATGACACGGCACGCAAAGCCATTATTGAATTGCGTCAGCAGGTTGAGGGCATACGACTGTCCGTCGAGACGATGAATCAGAGGGTCGAGACCCTGCGTCAGGCAGTTGAGTCACAGCAGCAGAGAATGGGCGCGGTATACCAGGCGATAGAAGCCCTGCGCATCCGGGCAGAAAGCGACCGCGCAGATTTCAAGCAGGGCGCAGGCCGCGCGACGGACGAAGTCACTAAACTGCGGGAAGATCTGCGGGAAGATGTCACGATCCTGAAGGGTGGCATCCTCGCGTTGAATAACCAGATTGAGGAGCTTCGGTCAGAGGCGGTGCGGATGCGTGGCGCGAATGAGCAGTTGAAGCGCGAACTCTCCGAAGGACAGATTCGCCAGAAGGACATGGCTGAAGGGCAGGTTCGCCAGAAGGACATGGCTCAGGACCTGGATAAACGGCTTCTAGCCGCGACACAACGTCTGGAAGAGCGCTTGCTTGCTGCGACCAAAATCCAGGCTGAAAAGTTCGAAAAGTCGCAAAGCACTATGAAGGCACTGGATGAACGTCTCCTCGCTGCGACGAAGGGGCAGGATGAAAAGTTTGAAAAGTTTCATAGCACGGTAAAGGGGTTTGATGATCGTTTGCTCGCTGTGACGAAGGGGCAGGATGATACGCTTCGCACCGCTGTGCAGGGCCTGGATGCAAAGGTTCAGGGACTAGAAGCACGCCTGAGTGCCACGGCGCAAGGGCTTGACGAACGGTTTCGAACGGTCGAGCCCGTCAAGGTGACGCTGGATGGCCGTGAATTTATGGCGGAGCAGGCCGAGAAACGCGATTTTGAAGCTGCGCTGGCGCTTTTTCGCAAAGCGGAATTTTCCGGAGCAAAGACAGCGTTTTTTGACTTCTTGAGTCGGTATAGCCGCAGTGGGTACCTGCCTTCGGCGCTGTTCTGGCTAGGTAACGCCCAGTACGCGACGCGCGACTACACAGCGGCAATGGTTAATTTTCGGGCGCTCATTACCAATGCGCCGGATCACCAGCGCACACCAGAGGCGGTCCTGTCGGTGGCCAATTGTCAGCTGGAGCTGAAGGATACACGTGGCGCTCGAAAAACACTGCAAGATCTGGTCAGTGCCTACCCGAAGTCAGAGGCTGCTGTCGCAGCGAGAGAACGCCTGGCCTTGCTGAAATAGTGCGCCTGGCCGCCGCCGGCTCATAACTTATTGCCATGCAAGCACCAGAACTCGCGACACTTAACTTTCAATTGCTGTGGTTGGCCTTGTGCATCGGCATAGGCTTTGGCGCGATTGCCCAGCGCACTCACTTCTGCACGATGGGTGCTGTGAGTGACCTCGTCAATATGGGCGACTGGACCCGTATGCGTCAATGGGCACTGGCTGCTGGTTTTGCCATGGCCGGTTTTGGAATACTGGTTTACACCGGACGCGTCGATCCCGCTCAAGTGCTGTACGCCTCAAACCGTTGGATTTGGTTGTCCGCGATCGTGGGGGGTGGCCTTTTTGGCTTTGGCATGGTGCTGGCGTCGGGTTGCGGCAGCAAAACTCTGGTTCGCATTGGTGGCGGCAGTTTGAAATCTCTGGTGGTGTTTTTGGTCTTGGGTGTCTCCGCCTTTGCCACGCTCAAGGGTATCACTGCGGTACTGCGAGTGGCTACGGTGGACCGGGTCGTACTGGACATATCCGCTGGCACCAGCCTTTCGCAGTGGGCCGCTGCGGTCTGGGGCCTGCCTCCCGTATCCACATCACTGTTTCTGGGCCTTGCCCTTGGTGGTAGCCTGATGCTCTGGGCAATGGCTGGTCGCAGTTTCATCACACCCGGTAATCTGCTCGCGGGCGTAGGCATGGGAGGACTGGTGATTGGGATGTGGTGGGTATCCGGTCATCTCGGCCATCTGACCGAGCACCCTGAGACGCTGCAAGAGACGTTTTTAGCCACCAACTCTGGCCGAGCAGAGGCGTTGAGCTTTGTCGCACCAGTGGCCTACTTTCTGGACTGGCTGCTGTTTTTCAGTGACAAAAGTAAGGTGCTGACGATGGGCATCACGTCCACCCTGGGCGTGGTGCTGGGCTCATGGTGCATGGCCTTAGCAAGTGGCAGTTTCAGGTGGGAGGGCTTTGCCGGCACCGAGGACCTGGCCAACCATCTGGTCGGGGCTGTCTTGATGGGGGTGGGCGGGGTCACTGCCATGGGATGCACGGTGGGGCAGGGGCTTAGCGGCCTGTCTACCTTGAGTGCCACCAGTGTTTTGGCGGTGGCCGGCATCCTCGCCGGTGCGGTGGCAGCGCTGCGCTACCAGGTCTGGCGCGTGGATCGATTGGCTTGAGCGAAGACCGCCGCTTTGGCGGCTTGGCTCGCTTGTACGGCCAAGCTGGCGCGGACCGTATCCGCCGCGCCCATGTGGCTGTGGTCGGTATCGGTGGCGTGGGGTCCTGGGCGGCCGAGGCACTGGCGCGCAGTGGCGTTGGCCAGTTGACACTCATTGACTTGGACCACGTTAGCGAATCCAACATCAACCGGCAAATACAAGCCGAAGACGCCACCATTGGCCAAGCCAAAGTTCTCGCCATGCGAGACCGCATTCATACATTCAACCCAAACTGCCAAGTTCATGCCGTTGAGGAATTTGTCGGGCACGACAATTGGCCCCAGTTGTTGCCCGCAGGCGTGAACGCCGTTGTCGATGCCTGTGATCAGGTGAGTGCCAAGACCAGCATGGCTGACTGGGCCCTGCGGACCCGAACAATTTTCATCTCAGTGGGTGCAGCGGGTGGCAAACGGCTGGCCCATTTGGTTGATATCGATGACTTGGCTCAGACTACCCATGACCCCCTGCTGGCCCAGCTGCGCTACAGGCTGCGCAAGCAACATGGCGCGGCGCGTGCGGGTAAAAAAATTGGTGTGTCGGTGGTCTTTAGCCGTGAGCCCATTGCGCCACCAGATGCGTCCTGTGCGCCGCAGCAGGACACCGGTCTGAACTGCCACGGCTACGGCTCTGTGGTGAGCGTGACCGCCACCTTTGGCCAATGCGCTGCCGGTTGGGTGCTCGATAAAATATCTCGTCAAGCCCCCTGATTGATTGCCTGATTCACCCTATAATTTGGGGCTTCGCGCTGCAGTGTAAACGGTGGTGCGAAGACTCTCGGGATGTTAGCTCAGTTGGTAGAGCAGCGGACTTTTAATCCGTTTGTCGTGGGTTCGACCCCCGCACATCCCACCAAATAAGCCTTGCGGCATATGGAAAGCCTGCTATTAAAAAGATAGCAGGCTTTTTTCATGATCAGTCCGTTGCCAGAATATTGCCAGAATTTTTGCTGATGCCCCCAAGTTTTGAGGCATTGTGCTGGTCCTGTCAGTGATGCGCTCTGATGACCTGCTGGCTTAGAAAAGCCCGATCTGGCCCAATCGCATCCTCTGCGCCAGATACCAAGTAAAAATTCGCCCATCAAGGCTTTTTCTATCCGCCAATTTACCCATCATTGAACGGGTGGCTGGGCTTGAGGCGTCGCTCTTTCCCGCAGCCCTTGCGCTCCCACTTGTCCTTCGCCTTGGCGTCGGCAACGGTCTGCCACTGCATGTTGCTCGGTTCATCAGCACCAAGGCAATCGGAACGATATGGTCGATCACGTAGCCCTTGCAGCGTCCTTTGGGTGAACCGGTAGCTGGGGTGCTGATGCTTGAACGTAACCTTCGCGCTCTGGCTGCGCTTGGTGAGTGCTTTTGCGTAGGTGGTGGTCAACATCAGGGACAAAATAAGGAGCACGAACTGCATCAGGCCATTCTGCAACTGAAAATCCGATCCGGACTGACCCCACCGTACCCCCACCCCCCGGTTTAGTCAGTGAGACTCCGGCATGGCTTTACGCTCTAATCTGCTCAACCCACCCCCATCACATTGGAATTGTTGACCCCGGGGGTATACATAAATTTTGTGAAAAGGGATGCGAACAGTTGCTCATGCCTTGTTTTTGATGAACCCACTGCTGTCGGCTACTACTTATCGTTGTCAACCGGCCCCAAGGCCACCAAAAAAGTTGAGTCCAAGTTGTTCAAACGACCGCCTCGGCGGTGAAGAATACCGCGATAGACACTTGATTAGCTTTCCAAACC
>JBIKZZ010000065.1:0-12579 GCA_044354435.1 Rhodoferax sp.
GAATGCGAGGCCGAGCCCACCACCCGCAAGAAGATCATGGTGCTGGGCGGCGGCCCGAACCGGATCGGGCAGGGCATTGAATTTGACTATTGCTGCGTCCACGCCGCGCTGGCCCTGCGCGAAGACGGTTACGAGACCATCATGGTCAACTGCAACCCGGAAACCGTCTCGACCGATTTTGATACCTCGGACCGCCTCTACTTTGAGCCCTTGACCCTGGAGGACGTGCTGGAAATCGTCGATAAGGAAAAGCCGTTTGGCGTGATCGTGCAGTACGGTGGCCAGACCCCGCTCAAGTTGGCGCTGGACCTGGAGGCCAACGGTGTGCCCATCATCGGCACCTCGCCCGACATGATCGACGCGGCGGAGGACCGGGAGCGCTTCCAGAAACTCCTGCACGAACTCAAGTTGCGCCAGCCACCCAATGCCACCGCCCGCACCGAGCCCGAGGCGCTGGAAAAGGCGGCGGCGTTGGGTTACCCGCTGGTGGTGCGTCCCAGCTACGTGCTGGGTGGACGCGCCATGGAGATCGTGCACGAGCAGCGCGATCTGGAGCGCTACATGCGCGAAGCGGTCAAGGTCAGTCATGATTCTCCGGTCTTGCTGGACCGCTTCCTCAATGACGCGATCGAGTGTGACGTTGATTGCCTGCGCGATGCCGGCACCGATGGCGAGCCAGGCCGCACCTTTATTGGTGGCGTGATGGAACATATCGAACAGGCCGGCGTGCACAGTGGCGACTCGGCTTGTTCCTTGCCGCCCTACAGCCTGAGTGCTACCACCATTGCCGAGATCAAGCGCCAGACGGCGGCCATGGCGCAGGCGTTGAACGTGGTGGGGTTGATGAATGTGCAGTTTGCCATTCAGAACATCGATGGCCAGGATGTCATCTATGTGCTTGAAGTCAACCCGCGTGCTTCTCGCACCGTGCCCTTTGTCTCCAAGGCCACTGGCATTCAGCTGGCCAAGGTGGCGGCGCGCTGCATGGTTGGACAGTCGCTGGCCTCGCAGGGACTCAAGGACGAGGTGACGCCGCCGTACTTCAGTGTCAAAGAGGCGGTATTCCCCTTCGTCAAGTTTCCCGGCGTGGACACCATCCTCGGGCCGGAGATGAAGTCCACCGGTGAGGTCATGGGGGTGGGCAAGACCTTTGGTGAGGCCTTTGTCAAGTCGCAGTTGGGTGCGGGCACCAAGTTGCCCCGGCCCTTGACGGCCAAGGGCGAACCTTCCGGCAAGGTGTTCATCTCGGTCAAGAACAACGACAAGCCGCGCGCCATCGAAGTGGCGCGGTCCCTGTCCGCGATGGGCTTCGGGTTGCTTGCCACCAAGGGAACGGCTGCTGCCATCAGTGCCGCTGGTGTGCCATGTGGGGTAGTGAACAAGGTGACCGAGGGCCGGCCGCACATCGTGGACATGATCAAAAACAATGAAATTGCACTGGTCATCAACACGGTCGAAGAGCGGCGCAATGCGATCGCCGATTCACGCCAGATTCGCACCTCTGCACTGCTCGCGCGCGTCACCACCTTCACCACCATTGCCGGTGCCGAAGCAGCAGTGCAAGGTATGCCTTATTTGGATCAATTGGGTGTGATTTCAGTTCAGGAAATGCACGCTCAATTGGCAGCAGCTTGATCTGGCGCCGCCAGCCACGGCATAATTGACGCGTAAGTACACCGCCGACCGGCAACGCTCGGCGGTTTCGTTTTATGTATCAACTTCATTCTCCCCAGGGAGCACAACGTGGCCACCATTCCCATCACCAAGCGCGGCGCTGAAAAGCTCAAGGCTGAGTTGCACAGGCTCAAGACCGTTGACCGCCCCTGGGTTATCAACGCCATTGCTGAAGCCCGCGCCCAGGGTGACCTCAGTGAAAACGCCGAATATGATGCAGCCAAGGATCGACAAGGCTTCATCGAAGGCCGAATTCAGGAGATCGACGGCAAATTGTCTGCGGCCCAGATCATTGATCCCGCTGATTTGGACGCTGGCGGCAAGGTGGTGTTTGGCGCTACTGTGCAACTGGAAGATGAGGACTCGGGTGACCGGGTCACTTACCAGATCGTCGGCGAGGACGAGGCTGATATAAAGCTCGGCTTTATCAACATCGGCAGCCCGATTGCGCGAGCCCTTATCGGTAAGGTCGAGGGCGATACCGCCGAGGTCCAGGCGCCGGGCGGCATCCGCCACTACGAGGTGGTGGCGGTTAGCTACGTCTGACATGCGCCAGCGTCTGCCCTTCTTGGCGGCCGCTTTGTGGTGGGGTAGTCTCACAGCGCTGGGGACATGGGTCGTACCCCTGCTGTTCGTCCACCTACCGACGCCGGCTCTCGCCGGCGGTATGGCAGCCAAGCTCTTCACAGCGCAGACTTGGACCGCCTTGGTCTGTGGTCTGTGCCTGCTGCTGTTTCTTAGACCAAATCAGGCTCTAGACCTTGTCGCGCCTATATATCCTGCTACTATTTTGATAGTGTCAGGCATGTTGCTGGCGGTGCTGGTCGAATTTGCAGTGGCGCCTCTCATTGCGCTAAGGGAGAACTTACGCCTATGGCACAGCCTGGGCAGCGGCATGCTTTTGCTGCAGTGGCTGTGCGCTACCGGCACAGTTTGGGTTTTGAGCAATCCGCGGGCCGACTCTCAGGTCTGACTGCGCTTTTTGACGCTGATCTGTTTGCGTGGCTTGGCGCGTTTGACTTGGCCGCCAGCGGTCAGGCGTTGGTTGCCCAGAACGCGCAAGGTCTTTACCTCGGGCCGTTGGCCAGACTGCTTGCTGTATTTGAGCACCTTGACATCGCGCGGTCCGGCCATCCGGTCTTCGTTGATGGCCTTGTCTCGGATCGGCATGGGCCGCCAAAGCACCAGCAACTTCCCAATGTGTTGGATCGGTGCAGCGCTGAGCTCAGAGGTTAGGGTCAGCAGCATGGCCTCACGCGCGGCGCGGTCGTCCGAGAATACCCGTATCTTGATCAGTCCGTGGGCATTAAGGGCCGCATCAGCTTCTTTTTTGACGGCATCGGTCAGCCCGTCGCCGCCAACCATCACCACCGGATCCAGGTGATGGGCTTCTGAGCGATGAACTTTGCGCTGGGCGGGGGTCAGTTGAATTGAAGGCATGCCGTTATTATCGGTGACGAAGGTAAATATGAAAGTCAGCAATAAAAGCAGCAAAGTCAACCGTGCCTGGCTGAACGACCACGTCAATGACACCTATGTGAAATTGGCAAAAAAAGAAGGCTATAGAGCCAGGGCAGCCTATAAATTGCAGGAGATCGACGAGACATTTCGGCTGATCAAGCCGGGTGACCTGGTTGTTGACTTGGGCTCGACGCCTGGGGCGTGGAGCCAATACGCACGCCGTCGCATGTCACCCAAGACCGCGACCGGTGGCGGGGCTGCTGTCGGCGCCCTAAATGGAAGGATCATCGCGCTCGACATCCTTCCCATGGAGCCGGTCGAAGGAGTCCTGTTTTTGCAAGGGGATTTCCGAGAGGACGAGGTCTTGCAGAGGCTGACGCTGGAACTGCAGGGCACCAAGGCCGACCTGATTGTGTCTGACATGGCGCCTAATTTGTCCGGCATCGAATCGGCAGACTCTGCCCGAATAGAGCATTTGGTCGAACTGGCCATTGAATTTTCAGTCATGCACCTCAAGCCGCAGGGGGCGTTGGTGGCCAAGGTGTTTCATGGCGGCGGCTACGACCAACTCGTCAAACGTTTCCGGGAAACCTTTGAACTGGTCAAACCGATCAAGCCAAAGGCCTCGCGTGACCGCTCGTCGGAGACCTTTTTGGTCGGGCTGAGGTTGAAGCCCACCTAAGGTCAGTACAGGGACAAAGTCGGCAAACTGTAGGGCTAAGCTGACGCCTCCTTGAAAACACTAAAATAAGACCAAAATATGTCGAGTCTTGACATCAGCGCCCTAACTGGAGCTTCGCTTGAATAATCAGTGGTTTTCGAAAAGTGCCGTATGGCTTGTGATTGCCCTCGTGTTGTTTACTGTGTTCAAGCAGTTCGACACCCGTGGCGCATCCGGTGCCGGTTACCTTGGTTATTCCGATTTCCTGGAAGAGGTTCGCGGAAAGCGCATCAAAAGCGCGGTGATCCAGGAGGGGCAGGGTGGCACCGAGATCATTGCAGTGACCAATGACGACCGCAAGATCAAAACCACCGCTACCTACCTTGACCGTGGCTTGGTCGGTGACCTGATTGCCAATGGCGTCAAATTTGACGTCAAAGCCCGCGAAGAAGGCTCCCTGCTGATGACATTGCTGGTCAGCTGGGGCCCGATGCTGCTGTTGATTGGGGTCTGGGTGTACTTCATGCGTCAGATGCAGGGCGGTGGCAAAGGTGGCGCCTTCAGTTTCGGTAAAAGTAAGGCCCGTATGATGGACGAAAACACCAATCAGGTGACTTTCGCCGACGTGGCTGGCTGCGATGAGGCCAAAGAAGAAGTGAAAGAAGTGGTCGACTTCCTCAAGGACCCTCAGAAATTTCAAAAACTAGGGGGGCGTATTCCCCGTGGGTTGCTGCTGGTCGGGCCTCCGGGTACCGGTAAAACCCTGTTGGCCAAGGGGATTGCGGGTGAGGCGAAGGTTCCGTTCTTCTCCATTTCCGGCTCCGATTTCGTTGAAATGTTTGTCGGCGTGGGCGCGGCGCGCGTTCGGGACATGTTTGACAACGCCAAGAAAAATGCGCCTTGTATCATTTTCATCGACGAAATAGACGCCGTGGGTCGTCAACGTGGCGCCGGCCTTGGTGGTGGCAACGACGAGCGTGAGCAGACCCTGAATCAGATGCTGGTCGAGATGGATGGCTTTGAGACCAACGTTGGTGTGATTGTGGTTGCTGCCACCAATCGCCCAGATATTTTGGACGCAGCGCTATTGCGCCCAGGTCGCTTTGACCGACAGGTGTACGTGACGCTTCCCGATATTCGTGGCCGTGAGCAAATTCTTAACGTGCACATGCGCAAGGTGCCACTGGGACAGGATGTCAACGCAGGCGTGATTGCCCGCGGCACACCGGGCATGTCTGGAGCGGACCTGGCCAATCTTTGCAACGAGGCCGCACTGATGGCTGCACGGCGCAACGCGCGCACCGTGGAGATGCAGGACTTCGAAAAGGCCAAAGACAAAATTTTGATGGGACCTGAGCGCAAGAGCATGGTGATGCCTGAGAGTGAGCGCAGGAATACGGCCTATCACGAGTCCGGCCACGCCTTGATAGGCAAGCTGCTGGCTAAATGTGACCCGGTCCATAAAGTGACCATCATCCCTCGCGGCCGCGCCTTGGGCGTAACCATGAGTTTGCCGGCGCAAGACCGCTACAGCTACGACAGCGAATACATGCTTCATCAAATCAGCATGTTATTTGGCGGGCGTATTGCTGAAGAAGTGTTCATGAACCAAATGACCACCGGTGCAAGCAATGATTTTGAGCGTGCCACGCACATTGCCCGGGATATGGTCACCCGCTATGGCATGACTGACGCGCTAGGGCCCATGGTTTACGCTGAAAATGAGGGTGAAGTTTTTCTGGGTCGATCGGTGACCAAGACTACCAACATGAGCGAGCAGACGATGCAAAAGGTCGATGGAGAAGTGCGTCGCATCATCGACCAGCAGTACAGCTTGGCGCGTAAGCTCATTGAGGACAACCGCGACAAGATGCATGCCATGGCCAAGGCCTTGTTGGAGTGGGAAACCATCGACAGCGAGCAGCTCGACGACATCATGGCTGGCAAGGAGCCCCGGCCCCCTAAAGACTGGACGCCCCGCACCCCTTCGTCGGGCAGTGATAGTGGCGGCAGTGCGCCGGCTGTCAAGCCTGATGCCGCGCCGACAGCTGCCTGAGATGCTCTGACCCAGCAGGGGCTTGGCTCCAGCTGGCACACCGTGATTGAGCTGAAGGGTGTGCCGAGCCGGGCAGATCGTCGTTTTTACACCGCCCACTGATGTTTTGGCAAACCAGCCGTTTTCTAATTGACTTGGCTTCGCCCAAGGTGATGGGCATTGTCAATATCACGCCTGATTCATTCACAGATGGCGGCAACTACCTTGGTGTTGATGCCGCATTGCGCCACTGTGACCAACTGCTCCATGATGGGGCTGACTTGCTAGATTTGGGCGCTGAATCGACCCGCCCAGGCGCCCAGCCTCTGCCTGTTGATGAAGAGCTGAGCCGGCTGCTGCCAGTGCTGCAGGCGGCGGTCAAGCTAGGCGTACCCATTTCTGTCGACACATACAAGCCTCAGGTCATGCAGGCGGCACTGGATCTGGGAGCCGACATCATCAATGACGTCTGGGCGCTCCGTTGGAGCGATCCAGGCTTTGGGCATCCCGCTGCGAGTGGCCAACAGGTGGTGGCAGCTCATCCAGACTGTGGGGTCTGCCTGATGCATATGCACCGCGAGCCACAAACCATGCAAGTGACGCCCATGGTCGGCGATGTGGTGCCACAGGTGCTCGAATTCCTTAGCCGCTCTGCGCGCGAATTGGAGGCCTTAGGCGTGGCAAGGCAACGCATCGTGCTTGACCCAGGCATCGGCTTTGGAAAGACCGTTGTCCAGAATTTTTCGCTATTGGCCCAGCAACAGGCCCTGACAACAAGCGGTTTCCCAGTGCTGGCCGGCTGGTCACGAAAATCATCCCTGGCAGCCGCGTTGGGTTCGGTTGAGCCGGCTATTTCCGTCGGTGGCTTGCACCCTCGGTTGATGGTCAGTGTGGCTGCCGCTCTCCTGGCGGTCGAACGCGGCGCCAATGTGGTCCGAGTGCACGACGTGCGGGAGACCGTCCAGGCGCTCAAAGTACTGAATGCTATAAAATAGATAGCTATATATTCAATAATGGTAAGGGATTGAGGTAGTTATGACTCGAAAATACTTCGGTACCGATGGTATCCGCGGCATGGTGGGGCAAGCGCCCATCACGCCCGACTTTATCCTGCGTCTGGCCCATGCCGTGGGCCGAGTGTTGAAGCAGCACGAGACACGTCCTACCGTGTTGATTGGCAAGGACACCCGTATTTCTGGTTACATGCTGGAGAGTGCGCTGGAGAGTGGTTTCAATTCGGCTGGCGTTGACGTCGTGCTGTTGGGTCCCTTACCAACGCCTGGTGTGGCTTACCTGACGCGGACCCAGCGCGCGACCTTGGGCGTCGTGATCAGCGCCAGCCACAATCCATTTTTCGACAATGGGATCAAATTTTTCAGTGCTAAGGGCACCAAGCTGTCTGACGCCTGGGAACGTGATGTCGAGGCGGCTCTTGATCAACCGCCGGTATGGGCGGATTCAGCCAACCTTGGCAAGACCCGCCGCCTTGACGACGCCGCAGGACGCTATATTGAATTTTGCAAGGGCACTTTCGCCAATGACCTTACGCTGAAAGGTCTGAAAATTGTGGTTGATGCCGCGCATGGTGCCGCTTACAACATTGCGCCTGAGGTGTTCCATGAGTTGGGTGCCGAGGTCATTGCCATTGGCTGTCAGCCCGATGGCCTGAACATCAACCATGAGGTCGGTGCCACCCATCCGCAAGCCTTGGTTCAGGCTGTTCGGGCACACCAAGCGCACTACGGTGTTGCTTTAGATGGCGATGCCGACCGGCTTCAATTGGTGGACGCACAAGGCCGTTTGTACAACGGCGATGAATTGCTTTACCTGATGGTGGACGACCGTTTGAATCGCGGCGAGGTGGTGCCAGGGGTGGTAGGTACACTAATGACCAATATGGCCGTGCAACTGGCGCTGGAGGCCCGCGGTGTGCAGGTCGTACGCGCCAAGGTGGGCGACCGCTATGTGCTCGAAGCCTTGGAGGCCCAACAATGGGTCATGGGGGGCGAAGGGTCCGGCCATTTGCTCGCTTTGGACAAGCACTCCACTGGTGATGGGCTAGTGTCCGCTTTGCAAGTACTGCAGGCCTGTGTCCGAAGCGGCAAATCGATGGCTGAGCTCTTGGCCGCGGTCCGGCTGTTTCCTCAGACTCTTATTAATGTCCGACTCAGGCCAGGCCAGGATTGGGAGGCTGCCCCTGGCTTGGCGGATGCCATCCGTGCCGTGGAAGCCGAATTGGTGAATCACGGCCGTGTCCTTATCCGGGCCAGTGGCACCGAGCCAATGGTGCGTGTCATGGTCGAGGCACGCGATGCCGGCCAGGCCCAAGCTTGTGCTGAGCGCATTGCCTCGCGGTTGACTTTATGACACTGGCCACTGCACTGTTATCACGCGTCGAACAGGCTGATTACGCCAATTCCGAGCATGCCGCCGCCCTGGTGTCTCTGCTAGATACTTACGCCTGCGATCCGATGGGCGGCGGGGAACCGCTCACTGATTTCGCCCGTTTAAATTTGGTGACAGCCTTAGCAGCACGACCCCAGGCGTTCAGTGTGTTGGCTTTTGACGGCGGCCCAGGTGATCAGCCGCAGCAACCCATCGGCCTTGTCAACTGCTTCGAAGGGTTCTCAACCTTTGCCTGCCAAACCCTCGTCAACGTGCATGACGTGGTCGTTCTGCCTGCTTATCGCGGTCGTCGGGTCGCGGAAAGCATGCTGGATCTCGTGACCGAAATCGCCCAAAAACGCGGCGCATGCAAACTTACGCTCGAGGTGCTGCAAGGTAACCGGGCCGCCGTCAAGCTCTATGAGCGTGTCGGCTTCAGCCGCTACCAACTAGACCCAGCCATGGGACAAGCCCACTTTTTCCAGAAGTGGCTCAGGTAGGCGATCACTGAAACCCGGGTTACGTTCGGCGCTTGCGCTGCATTCGGCAGTCTTGGACCAGCTAAGCTATTCCATTTTGTCATCATAATGACACATATAGGTCAAAGAATAGGGTCTGGAGTAACAAGACCAGAGGCAGGGTTGAAATTGATGGCTGCACCCGATCACAACCCCGATCCCGTCCCGCCGCCGGGGCATTCGCAGCATGTATTGACCTTGCTCGACCGTGATCGCAGTATTCTTGCGTTCAACGAGCGGGTGCTCGACTGGGCTTACCGCACTGATGTTCCTTTGTTGGAGCGGCTCCGGTACCTGTGTATTGTGTCGTCCAATCTGGATGAATTCTTTGAGGTGCGCGCTGAGTCACATCTGGTGGCCAATCAGCGGCAGGATGATAAGGGCGTGTATAGCGTCGCCTCGTTTGAGCGTTTGGCGCAAGCAGCACACACCTTGGTGGCGCGTCAATACGAATTGTTTAACGATGGCCTGATACCCGCGCTTGAACAAAAAGGAATTCGGATCATTTCACACGGCGACCGGCTTGATGGGCAGCGGCAGTGGGTCAAGCAATATTTCCATCGAGAGGTCCAGCCCTTGCTGATTCCCGTTGGTCTGGATCCCTCGCATCCATTCCCACAGGTTGCCAACAAGTCGCTGAATTTCATCGTTAGGCTAAGTGGCCCCGACGCATTTGGCCGAGCGAATGAGATTGCGATTGTCAAGGTGCCACGCGTGCTGCCACGCATGATTCAGATGCCGGCTAAAGTGGCCGGCGGCCCTCACTCATTCGTATCGTTGTCCAGCGTCATTCGCGCTCACCTAGCAGATTTGTTCCCAGGTCGTCAGGTCGGCCAATTTTCTCAATTCCGAGTGACCCGACATTCCGATCTTGCGGTTGATGAGGACGACGTCAAGAACTTGCGTAAGGCCTTACGACAAGGTTTGCAACACCGACATTTTGGCCAAGCCGTCCGCCTGGAAGTCTCGGCGGGCTGTTCGGATTACTTGGCCGACTTTTTGCTCAAACAATTTGAGCTGCCGAGGCTGGCTCTATATCGAGTGCCCGGCCCTGTCAATCTAGTCCGCTTGGCTCAATTGGTTGACTTGGTGCGAGCGCCTGAACTGTGCTTTCCGGTCTACAACCCTTGTCACCCGACCCAGTTGACACCTGGGATGTCATTCTTTGACCGACTCAAGCAGGGCGACGTGCTCATTCACCAGCCATTTGAGAGTTTCGGCGGTGTGCTGGATTTTTTGCGTGAAGCTGTCCATGACCCGCAGGTTTTGGCGATCAAGCAGACCATCTACCGCACGGGCAGCGACGCGGCGCTGATGGACTTGCTGCGCGAGGCAGTTCGCAGTGGTAAGGAGGTCACTGTGGTGGTTGAACTCAAGGCGCGATTTGATGAAGAGGCCAACATCAATTGGGCTGAAGCGCTCGAATCTATTGGGGCGCAGGTGCTTTATGGGGTGGTTGGTCTTAAGACGCACGCCAAGATGATGCTGATCACCCGTCGGGAAGGACGACAACTGAAACGTTATGCGCACTTGTCCACGGGAAACTACAACCCGCGCACTGCTCGGCTTTATACGGATTGGAGTCACCTGACCGCAGATGCGGCATTGACGGCCGATATTGAGCATGTGTTTGTTCACCTTGCTAGTCACAGCCGTCTCCCCCGCATGAACCGGTTATGGTTGGCACCATTTCACCTGCACCGCAAATTGGTCGCAAGTATCAATGCGCTGGGTGTGGCTGCCCTTGCAGGGAAGCCTACTCGCATCGTCGCCAAAATGAATGCCCTTACCGACGAGGTGTTGATTCATGCGCTGATCCGGGCCGGCCAAAAAGGGGTCAAGATCGACCTCATCGTTCGCGGTGCTTGCATGTTGCCTGCCCAAGTGGTCGGCCAGACTGACAATATTCGGGTACGGTCTGTGATTGGCCGCTTCCTCGAGCATTCCCGTGTGTTTTATTTCCGCAATGGCGATTCAGAGGCCCTGTACTTGTCCAGCGCCGACTGGATGAATCGCAACATGATGCGGCGGGTGGAATTGGCTTGGCAAGTGACGGACCCGCTGCAAAGGCAGCGTGTCGTCGACGAGTCACTTGTGGCCTATCTGCAGGATGACATTGACGCCTGGGATATGTCTCCTGACGGAACCTACACGCGGCTGCAGCCTCAGGGGCGCCGCCGGGCCCGCGGTGCGCAAGCGGCCCTGATGGCCCGATACGGCGGCTTTAAAGGCCCGTGATATGGATCTGGTTTTATGGCGGCATGCCGAAGCCGAGGACTGGGTGCCGGGCTGCGATGACAGGCAAAGAGTTCTGACGCCTCGTGGGGTCAAGCAGGCGGCCAGAATGGCAGCTTGGCTGGATCGTCAGTTGCCAGACGGGGCTCGAGTGTTCGTCAGCCCGGCGCTCAGGACGGAGCAAACTGTCACGGCGCTCGGCCGAAAGTACAAAACAAAATCCGAACTGGACAGTGACGGTACTGCGGCCCAATTACTTTCAATTGCGCAATGGCCGGACGGAAAAGGTACCGTCCTGATTGTTGGTCATCAACCCGTTCTCGGTCAAGTTATAGCCCAGTTACTGGGCCTGAATGCTAACGATTGTGCTGTCAAGAAAGGGGCGGTTTGGTGGTTACGCAACCGGGAGCGTGAGTCCATGACTCAAACCGTTGTGGTGACGGTTCAGGCCCCGGAAATTGTCTAAGTCAAGCCAAACGCTGTGCTTGCAGCAGATGGCCTTGTTAAGACAGCATCTCACTTTTCACGCAATCAAAGCCTTTGCCGGACGACCAGTCTTGATGGCAGGTACTGCTGCCATGGCAGAGAGAAATCCGGCATCCGACATCGCGGCCAAGGCCTTGATGCCGGCGCGTATCAACTCCCCCTTTTTCGCCGGATGGCTTAGTGCCATGGCGCGTTGCTTGAGTTCACCAAGCACCGTGTACTCGGTTTTGGGAATGGTGAAGCTGTCACGCACCATTTTTGCTTTCTTTGGTTTTGTGGCCTTCAAACCACTTGCTGCAGTAGGCGCTTGCAAGGCAGTGGCAGCGGTTTTTTTCAGTTTTGGGACGTCGACATGGGGGATGACCAACAATGCTTTTGGGGTGGGTCGAACCGTTTTGGGTGTTAAGGCCCCCTCCATTGGTGTGCTGCTTACAACCTTGGTTTTCGTACTGGACTGCCGTAATTTGCGGGTGGGGATAGTGGCTTGGGTGCGGGTGACCATCAAATGTCTCCATTAAATAAACGATATATACAGTTTATACCGTTAATTTCACTTTTGTCAAACCCGCAATTTTGGGTGCTTATTGATCACGTTGCAGTGGACTGCTCCCTCAGCTCAAACGCCCACGGGGTTTTTTGCCAGGCCAAGATCTCCTCCCGCAGGAGATGCGCTGACTGAGGAAAAGCCCTATCCCAGCCCTGTGCGTACTGCAGTTCAAAAGATTTGCTTGCCTTGCGCGGGGCAGATAGGGCGAGGCCTTCTGTGATGGGATCGCTGCGCGCGTGACAAAGGATCACGGCCAGCCGCAGCGCCAATAATTGCTGGACAAACGAAATGTCAGTGAAATCAGCTTCCAGTTTACGTAGTTTGCCACGATGGCCCAGCACAAGTAGGCTGAGCTTATGTAACTCTGACTGCGTAAACCCCAAGGCGTCAGATTGGTCCAGGATATAGGCGCCGTGCTTGTGGTAGTCGCTGTGCGAAATATGGCTGCCAATTTCATGCAAAGTCGCAGCCCAAACCAGCTTTCGGTGTAGCCGCTCGGATGCAATTGGTGCCAGGGCCGTTGAACTCGCCTGTAGCTGGGCCAGGAGCAATGTGGCGACTCGACCGACACGTTGAC
>JBIKZZ010000359.1:0-3408 GCA_044354435.1 Rhodoferax sp.
CAAAACCAAGAGCAACCCAGAACTCATCCAGTGCGCGGCAATTTTGCCCAAGGCCAAAAAGGCCAGCGGGTGGGCGCTCAACAGCAATTGCTCCAATGTACCGTCCTGGTGGTCGTCAGCAAACAGCCGTGTCAAGGACAGCATGGACGACAGCAGGGCTGCCACCCAGACCACGCCCGGCGCCATGGTGCGCAGCAGGGCCGACTCCGGCCCAATGCCCAGCGGAAACAGGCTGACCACCATCACAAAAAAAATCATGGCGGCCAGAGTGTCGGCCCGGCGGCGCAAGGCCAGCCTCAAATCACGGACAAAAATGCAGCGCACCGCCGCCAATAAACTGACCTGAGGCACCGCGGTGCTCAAAGGCCAAGCACCTGTTGACGCGCACCGTCAATCGCCACATCTTGATGGCTGGTCAACACCACAATGCCACCCGCCTTCACGCGGCGTCTAATCAGGTCGGCCAGCCAGTTCGTCGCAACCGCATCCAGAGCCGTGAAGGGCTCGTCCAGCACCCACAGTGCAGCGTCATCACCGTGCACAAGGCGCGCCAAGGCACTGCGCCGGCGCTGGCCCTGCGACAGCCGGCGTACTGGCGTGTTGTCATAGCCCGCCAGGCCCGCGGCAGCCAGCGCCGCCCTGGCCTGAGTGGTGTCTAGCCATTGCCCGCCCAAAGTACTGGCTGCTTGCAGATTCTCAAGGGGAGACAAATCGTCTTTCAGCGCTGCAGCGTGACCCAGATAGATCAACTCGCGCCCGAACTCCTCACGCAGCCCAGTCACGCCCTGGCCGTGCCACAGCGCCTCGCCAGAGGTCGGCTCGAGCAGGCCGCAGATGATGCGCAACAGGCTGGTCTTGCCGGCCCCATTGGCGCCCTGAACCCGCAGCAATTGACCAGCAGGAACAGTACAACTGACACCGCTGAACAAGCGGCGGCCACTGCGTGTGCAAGCCAAATCCCTCAAAGCCAGCATGCCGTGGCGCTGCCCATCATGCGGTTGATCCAAGCCCGTTTATTCAAGTAGCACCTCAACAATATCCATGTCTGCCGGGGTTTATATCACGCGACCCTGGGCTCATTGGCGCCAGGGTCGACCTGACCCGAAACCGACTCGGATCCGCAGGTCGGATATCGGACTGTTATTGACTTGGCGCAAGAAAACGGGCCCCTGCAGGGCCCGTCTCGAGTGACCCCCAGCCCGAGGGCCGAGGTGCAGCGCACACTGTTACAGTTTTTGCGCCTGCATGAAGCTGTCAAAGCGCGCTTCAGTAAAGCGGAACCACAGGTTCTGGTCTTTGCGGAAGGCCGCCATGTCCTCGTAGACCTTTTTCCACTGCGGATTCTTTTCGCTGATCTCGGCGTACAGCTTCATCGACTCCTTGAAGGCCAGATCCAGCACGTCTTTGGGGAAAGGCAGGACCTTGGTCTTGTTACCCACCAGTTGCTTGAGCGCGGTTGGGTTTTTGGCGTCGTATTTGGCCTGCATCTCGACGTGGGAGAAAGCGGCGGCAGACTCGACAATGGCCTTGTTCTCAGATGACAGGGCCTCGTACGCCGTTTTGTTGATGAACACATCCAGCTGCGGGCCACCCTCCCACCAACCGGGGTAGTAGTAGAAAGGCGCCACTTTGTTGAAGCCCAGCTTCTGGTCGTCATACGGGCCCACCCACTCGGCCGCGTCAATAGTGCCTTTTTCCAGGGCCTGGTAAATTTCACCGCCTGGGATGTTCTGCGGCACTCCACCCATGCGCTCGATCACCTTGCCGGCAAAGCCGCCAACGCGGAACTTCAGGCCCTTGATGTCTTTGGCGCTCTTGATTTCCTTGCGGTACCAGCCGCCCATCTGGCAGCCCGTGTTACCCGCTGGGAAGTTGACGATGTTGTACTTGGCGTAAAACTCGCGCATCAACTTGCCGCCGTTGCCCTCATACATCCAGGCGGTCATCTGGCGGCTGTTGAGGCCGAAGGGGATGGCGCAGCCCAAGGCAAAGGTTTCATCCTTGCCAAAGAAATAGTAGGGTGCCGTGTGCGCGCATTCCACAGTGCCGTTTTGAACACCGTCGACCACACCGAAAGCCGGCATCAGCTCGCCGGCGGCGTGGGTGGAGATCGTGAACTTGCCGCCACTCATCTCGTTGACCTTCTTGGCGAAGGTGTCAGCCGCACCAAAAATGGTGTCCAGCGACTTGGGGAAGCTAGAAGCCAGGCGCCAGCGAATGGTAGCGGCCTGCGCATGCACTGCCGGCGCAGCGCCAGCGGTCAGCACACCAGCAATACCGGCGTGTTTGATGACGGAACGACGATCCATGGAAATATCTCCTGTAGATGTTGATAGAAAAAGAAACTGCTGGGACTGACACATCGCAGACCAATCAGCGTCAACCTCAATTGTAGGAATCTGCGCGACGCAAAAAGGTGGGGGTTAACCCTTGCGCCTTAA
This sequence comes from Rhodoferax sp., assembly GCA_044354435.1. Lineage (GTDB taxonomy): Bacteria > Pseudomonadota > Gammaproteobacteria > Burkholderiales > Burkholderiaceae_C > Rhodoferax. The sequence goes on from JBIKZZ010000359.1 coordinate 2,442, forward strand.
CCCTTGCGCCAGCCTTCAGGCCACGGCTTTGAGCACAGGCGGGCCAAGGTTCAACTGTGCGCCGAACCGCTGCGCGACCGAGGCCTGAATGCCAGGGGCGTCCAGCCCAATCATCGACAGCAGGCGGGCCGGATCGCCATGGGCGATGAACTCGTCAGGCAAACCCAGGTGCAGCAAGGGTTTGGCAAGGCCGGCCGCCTGCAGCGCTTCGGCGACGGCGCTGCCGGCCCCTCCCATGATGGCGCCCTCTTCCACCGTCACCAACGCCTCATGGTCGCGCGCCACTTCCAGCAGCAAGTCCAGATCCAGCGGCTTGGCCCAGCGCATGTTGACGACCGTGGCATTCAACGCCTGCGCCGCCTGCAGTGCCGGGTACAACAGGCTGCCAAAAGCCAGAATCGCCACACCGGTTCCGGCACGGCGAATTTCGCCTTTGCCAAATGGCAGGGTTTCCAATCCTGGCTGGACCACGACCCCGGCGCCGGCGCCGCGCGGGTAGCGCACGGCCACAGGATGCTCCTGCGCAAATGCCGTGCTGAGCAGCTGCCGGCACTCGTTTTCATCAGCCGGGCAGGCCAGGCTGACATTGGGAATGCAACGCAGGTAGGGAATATCGTACGCACCGGCGTGGGTGGCGCCATCGGCCCCCACCAGGCCGGCCCGGTCCAGAGCAAACACCACGGGCAGGTTCTGGATAGCCACGTCATGAATCAGCTGGTCGTAGGCCCGCTGCAAGAAGGTGGAGTAAATCGCCACCACTGGTTTGAGCCCCTCGCAGGCCAGCCCAGCGGCGAAAGTGACGGCATGTTGCTCGGCAATGCCGACATCAAAATAGCGCTCAGGAAAGCGGCGCTCAAACTCCACCATGCCGGAGCCCTCTCGCATGGCCGGTGTGATGCCCACCAGGCGCGGGTCATTCAGCGCCATGTCGCACAGCCACTGGCCAAACACCTGGGTGAATGTCTGC
>JBIKZZ010000066.1:0-12470 GCA_044354435.1 Rhodoferax sp.
GTTCATGGTGGCGGGCACCACCAGGCGCAAGGCCTGAGGCAGCACCACCTTGAAGGTGGTTTGCCAGTAACCAAGCCCGAGCGACTGCGCGGCTTCGACCTGGCCCTTGGGCAAGGCCTGCAGGCCGCCCCGCACCACCTCGGCCAGGTAAGCGGCGGTAAACAGCGTCATGCCGATCAGCACCCGCACCAGCACATCGATGGTGGTGCCTTGAGGCATGAACAGCGGCAGCATGAAAGAGGCCATAAACAGTACCGAGATGAGCGGCACACCCCGAATCAGTTCCACGTACAGCACGCAAATAGTGCGTATGCCGGCCATTTTGGACTGACGTCCCAAGGCCACCAGAATGGCGAGCGGGAAGGCGATCAGCAGGCTGATCGTGGACAGCATCACGGTCAGTGGGAAGCCACCCCAACGCGAGGTCTCCACCGGCACCAAGCCAAAGCGTCCGCCCATCATCAGCACGAAAAACGCACCAAGAACCAGGGCCCACAGGCCGATTAGCCAGCCGCGCCAGAAGGGCCGGTAGCAGCTGGCAACAATGGCGGCGATCATCAGGGCGCAGGCCACCATCGGCCGCCACTGTTGCTCGTACGGGTAGCGGCCGAAAAAAATCAGCCGGTATTTCTCGGCCACCACGCCCCAGCAGGCGCCTTGGGGTGAGGCTGCGGCGGCGGCGCGGCAGGCGGCGTTGTCCGGGCCGAACACGGCGTTCAGTACACCCCATTGCACAACAGGCGGCAGCGCCAGCACCAGCAGCACGAGCAGCAGCAGGGTGATCAGAACATTGGTCCAGCCGTCGAGCAGGTTGCGCTGTATCCAGGGCAGCAAGCCACCCACCGGGCGCGGTGGCGGCCGGCTGGCGACCGTTTGAAAGACATAAGGCTGTCGGGACATGGCGAGACTTCAGCGCTCTTTGAGCAGTGAGCGACGGTTGTACGCGTTCATGAACCAGGAGGTCAGCAAGGACAGCGTCAGGTAGCAGGCCATGATGAGGGCGATGCACTCGATGGCGCGGCCGGTTTGGTTCAGGGACGTGGTGGAGATCGACACCAGATCGGGATAGCCAACGGCCACCGCCAAGGATGAGTTTTTGGTCAGGTTGAGGTACTGGCTGGTCACCGGCGGGATGATCACCCTCAGTGCCTGTGGCAGCAGCACCAGCCGCACTTCCTTGCCCCGCGACAGACCGAGCGCCGCGCTGGCCTCGTGTTGGCCAAAGGGCACGGCCTGGATGCCACCACGCACAATCTCGGCAATGTAGGCGGCGGTGTAGATGGTCAGCCCAACCAGCACCGTCATGTACTCGGGCGTGACGGAGCCACCACCCACGACATTGAGCTCGGATTTTTCGGGGATGTCCAGTGCGGCTGGGCTTCCGCCAGCCAGCCAACCCAAGAGCCCCATCCCAATGATCAGCAACAGGCCAGGCAGCCAGACAGGACGTGAACGGCCGGTGGCTTCAAAATGCTGGCGGGTCTGACGACCCCACCACCAGGCACTGAGCAGGCCGAGGCCAAAGCCGGCCAGCGTGAAGACATGGCTGTCCGCCCAGACCGGGATGGGGAACTGCAAGCCGTTTTTACTGAAAAAGACGCCGGGCAGTGGCCGAAGTGCCTCTTCAATTGTGGGCAGGGTCTCGGTCAGAATGAAATACCAGATGAACAACTGCAACAACAGCGGCACATTTCTGAAGAATTCGACATAGGCGCCACAGAGCGAGCGCAAAAGGACGTTGCGCGACAGTCGGCCAATGCCAATCAGGGTGCCAAGCAGAGTGGCGAGCACAATGCCCACCACAGCGACGCGAAGGGTGTTGGACAGCCCAACAGCAAATGCCTTGCCATAGCTTTCTGCGGAGTCAAACGGAATAATGCTTTCGCCGATGCCGAAACCGGCCGGCTGCGTGATGAAGTCAAAGCCACTCTTGATCCCGCGCAAACGCATGTTGTCAAGCGTGTTGCCCAGCAGGTAGTAGCCGGCGCTGAAGACCAGCGCCAGCGCCACCACCTGATACAGCACACTGCGAAGTGCCTGGCTTCGCCAAGACCAGTCCCGCTTTTTAGGCGGGGCTGGTCGGGCGGGCTTCATGCCCGTTGGGTTCAACGCACTGGCGGGGCGTAGATCAGTCCGCCCTTGCTCCAGAGGTTATTGGCGCCACGCGGCAGCTTCAGAGTCGAATTCGGCCCGAGGTTACGCTCAAACATTTCGCCGTAGTTGCCCACGGCCTTGATCGCGCGATACGCCCAATCCTTGTCCAGACCCAACAGCTTGCCGGTGTCTTCCGAGGTGCCCAAAATACGTTGCACGACCGGGTCAGTGCTGGAGGATTTCATCTGATCCACATTGGCTTGGGTGATGCCATATTCTTCTGCTTCGATCAGCGCAAACACGACCCATTTCACGATGGCAAACCATTCGTCATCACCACGGCGAACCGACGGGCCAAGGGGCTCTTTGGAGATCAGGTCCGGCAGGATCAGGTGGTCAGCGGGATTGGTAGCTTCTTTGTTACGCACCGATGCCAGACCCGAGGCGTCGGTCGTGTACACCTGGCAGCGTCCTGTGAAATACGCCTTGTTGGTGGCTTCCTGGGTCTCGAACACCACGGGCTTCATGTTGAGCTTCATGGCCTTGGAGTAGTCGGCCAGGTTTTTCTCAGTGGTGGTGCCCGATTGCACGCAGACCGTGGCGCCCTTGAGCTGCTTGGCGCTGGTGATCTTGGATTTTTTGGTGACCATAAAGCCCTGGCCGTCATAGTAAGTGACGCCGGTGAAGTTCAGGCCCAGTGAAGCGTCGCGGGTCAGGGTCCAGGTGGTGTTGCGCGAGAGCACATCGATTTCACCAGACTGCAGAGCAGCGAAACGTTGCGATGCGTTCAGGGGGGTCCATTTGACTTTGGTGGCGTCGCTCAGAACGGTGGCCGAGACAGCTTTGCAGATATCGACGTCAAAGCCGGTCCAGTTGCCTTGGCTGTCGGCAGCCGCGAAGCCCGGCAGGCTTGGGTTGACGCCACAGATGACCTGGCCGCGTGCCTTGATGGCGTCAATGGTCTTGCCCGCATGGGCTGGCGTGGCTGTCAATGTGACCACGGCAGCCGCAGCGGCTGCAAGGGTGCTTAATTTGCTCAGTTTCATTGAAAAACTCCAGTGTAAATAATTGAACCAACAGGGGGACCTGGGCAGGTGACTGCAAAGACGTCCTGGCTGCCGACTTTAGCAGCACCGATTTACGAAAGCATTCGGGTTTACGCTTGAAGGTCATGCAAAAAATACATAAGCTGACGCAGGTCACAAAAACCTTTGGGTCAAACATGCAATATCAGTGCCAATTTTCCATCTCCAAGCCGGTCCCGACTGCGACACCCGTTGGGCTTGTGCAGACCGGAGTCCCGTATTCTCGCGATTGTGTAAGCCAGCGCTTGTTTCGACCGCCTGAATAGGAGAGTCCCGCACCATGGATCTGGATCCGACACAGCCCGCAATGCCCACGCCAAGCAGCCTGCGTGCCCACCATCGATTCTGGCCACGTCGTTTGCCACATGCCATCACGCCACCGGCCACTTCGTTGTGGGACAACCTGGAGACCAGCGCGCGCCGCTACCCCGACAAAGCAGCCCTGGTGTTCTTTGGCCGAGTCCTCAGCTATGCCCAACTGCTACAAAAAGCAGAGCGACTGGCGGCCTGTTTGCAAAGCTTAGGCGTGAATTCGGGCGATCGGGTGGTGCTGAACATGCAGAATTGCCCGCAATGGGTCATCGCGCATTTTGCGATCCTGCGGGCCAATGCGGTGGTGGTGCCGGTCAACCCCATGAACCGCACTGAGGAACTCAAGCATTACATCACCGACCCCGATGCCCGGGTGGCCATCACCACCGCGGACCTGGCGGCCGAGCTGGCGGGCGCTAGCAATGCGCTGGCGCCAACGCTGCAACTGGCCCACTTGCTGGTCAGCCATTTCACCGATGCGTTCGACGCCGATGTGGCCGGTGAAGACGCACCGCCCGCGGCCTGGGCAAACTGGTTGCTGACCCGTCACCCGGCACCTGTGTTGGTGGATGGCCAGGTGCACGATTGGGCCGGTGCGCTGGCCAATGAGCTACCGCTAGGGCCACTGACGGTTGGCGCGAGCGACCTGGCCGTCCTGCCCTACACCAGCGGCACCACCGGGCTGCCCAAGGGTTGCATGCACACCCATGCCAGCATCATGCACAACGCGGTGGCCAGCGGCCTGTGGGGCAATGGGTCGGCAGAAAACGTTGTTTTGGCGGTGGTGCCTATGTTCCACATCACCGGCATGGTCAGCATGATGCACAGCAGCATACGCAGTGGTGCCACGCTGATCCTGATGCCGCGATGGGACCGCGAACTGGCTGGCCGCTTGATTTCGGCTAGGCGCGTGACGCACTGGACCAATATCCCAACCATGGTCATCGACCTCATGGGCAGCCCTAACTTCGCAAAATTTGACCTGTCGAGCATGGTCTACATCGGCGGCGGTGGCGCGGCGATGCCACAGGCCGTGGCGCAGCGGCTGTTTGAGCAGTTCGGCCTGCGCTATATCGAGGGCTACGGCCTGACTGAAACGGCCGCACCTTCCCACAGCAACCCGCCGGATGCGCCCAAGCAGCAATGCCTGGGCATTCCCTTTATGGGTACTGATGCCCGTGTCATCGATCCCGACACGCTGCTGGAGGTGCCTGTGGGCGAGCAGGGCGAAATCATCATGCACGGGCCGGAGGTGTTTCAGGGCTACTGGAAGCGCCCGGACGCCACGGCGGCAGCCTTCATCACCCTGGAGGGCAAGCGCTTCTTCCGCTCGGGCGATTTGGGTTATGTGGATCAGGACGGCTACTTTTTCCTGACCGATCGGCTAAAACGCATGATCAATGCCTCGGGCTTTAAGGTCTGGCCGGCTGAAGTGGAGGCCTTGATGTTCCGGCACCCCGGCATCCAGGAGGCCTGCATCATCGCTACGCGTGACAGCTACCGGGGCGAGTCGGTCAAGGCGGTGGTGGTGTTGCGCGCGACACACCGGGAGACGGTCAGCGAGGCGGACATCATCGGTTGGTGCCGCGCGAACATGGCCGTTTATAAGGTGCCCCGTGTGGTGCAATTTGTTGATGCCTTGCCCAAAAGCGGCAGCGGCAAGGTGATGTGGCGGGCATTGCAAGAAGCCGAGGGCGCCTGATCCGCATCCGCTACAGTGTGTCCCATCGCCACTGACTTTGACGGAGCTTCCATGTTTCCAACCTCAATCGCAGGCAGCCTGCCTAAACCGGCCTGGTTGTCGGAAACAGAAAAACTCTGGCCGCAGTGGAAGGCGCAGGGCGCTGAGCTACAGCAGGCCAAGGCCGACGCCACCTTGCTCTGGATCAAGGCGCAGGAGGACGCCGGGCTGGACATCGTGGGCGACGGCGAGCAGTCGCGCCAGCATTTTGTGCACGGCTTTTTGGAGCAGGTAGACGGCATTGACTTTGAGCACAAGGTGACCATGGGCATCCGCAATGGCCGCTATGACGCGCAGGTGCCGCAGGTGGTGGCGCCGCTCAAGCTTAAGGGACGGGTCCACGCCTTTGAGGCGCAATTGGCCAGAGCTCACACCCGCAAAAAACTCAAGTTCACGCTGCCCGGCCCGATGACTATTGTGGACACCGTGGCTGACCGTCACTATGGCAGCAAGGTAGAGATGGCCTTTGCCTTTGCCGAGTTGCTCAACCAGGAGGCATTGGCCTTGCAGGCGGATGGGGTGGACATCATCCAGTTTGATGAGCCCGCCTTCAATGTGTACATGCAGGACGCTGCTGATTGGGGCGTGCGGGCGCTCGAGCGTGCGGCGCGCGGCCTGACCTGCACCACTGCCGTGCACATCTGCTACGGCTACGGCATCAAGGCCAACCTGGACTGGAAGCAGACCCTGGGCCAAGAGTGGCGTCAGTACGAGGCCATTTTCCCGGCCTTGGCGCGCAGCAGCATCCAGCAGGTCAGCCTGGAGTGCTACCACTCGCACGTGCCGCCCGATTTGATGGCGCTGCTGGCCGGCAAAGACGTGATGGTGGGTGTGATTGACGTGGCCAGTGACGAGGTGGAGACACCCGAACAGGTGGCCGACACCATTGGGCGGGCTCTGCAGTTTGTGCCGAGCCAGCGTCTGTTTCCCTGCACCAACTGCGGCCTCGCGCCGATGCATCGCGATATAGCCCTGCGCAAACTGCAAGCCCTGACAGCCGGCGCCGCGCTGGCGCGCCAACGCTACGGCGCTGCGGCTACCCCGGCATGATCCTGCCACGGGTGACACCGCAGGAGGCTGGCCTGTGTCCACAGCGTGCCGAGCGATTGCTGACTGTGTTGCGCAGCGAAGTGGCGCGGCAACGCCTGCCTGGTGCGGTGGCGGTGATTGCCCGGCGCGGCCAGTTGGCCCTGTACGAGGCTGTGGGCACGCTGGATCCGGCCGCCGGGACGCCCATGCCGCCGGATGCGATCTTTCGCATCTATTCCATGACCAAGCCCGTGGTGTCGGTGGCGGCCCTGATGTTGATGGAGCAGGGCGAGCTGCTGCTGAGCGACCCGGTGGCGCGCTACCTGCCGGAATACGGCAAGCAGCAGGTGGCCAACCTGGTGGACGGCGCCGGGCAACTGCAGCCGGTGCGCCAGCCCGCCACGGTGCAGGATCTGCTGCGCCATACCGCCGGTTTGACCTATGAGTTCATGGGCAGCGCCCCGGTGCAGCGGCAGTATGCCCAGGCCCGCATTGGGTCCCGGGAGCGCAGTAACGCCGCCTTTTCCCACGAGTTGGCGGCTCTGCCCTTGATGTTTGAGCCGGGCACCCACTGGGAATACGGCCGCGCCACAGACGTGCTCGGCCGGGTGGTCGAGGTGATCAGCGGCCAGACCTTGGGCGATTTCTTAAACAGCCGCATCTTTGCGCCGCTGGGCATGACGGAGACCGGTTTTTTTGTGCCGCCAGAACACCATTCGCGCATTGCCGAGCCCTTTGCGCGCGACCCCGAAGGTGGCGTGCAAATGCGGGTGATTGATGTGCGCCAGCCGGTGGCGCTGGAGTCGGGCGGCGGCGGGCTGGCGTCCACCGCGATGGACTACGCCCGCTTTTTGCAGTTCATGCTGAACCGGGGCCAGCTCGGTGGCGTGCGTCTGTTGGGGTCGCGCACTGTCAATTTCATGACGGCCGACCATCTGGGCGACATCCCGGTGTTTGGCCCGGCCTCGCGCGCCTTGTTGCTGCCCGGTCATGGTTTTGGCCTGGGCTTCGCGGTGCGCAAGACGCTGGGCGTGGCCAGCATACCGGGCTCGCCCGGCAGCTACCACTGGGGCGGCATGGCCGGCACCACTTTTTTTGTCGATCCGGCCGAAGACCTGTTTGCGATTCTGATGCTTCAGGCGCCCAACCAACGCGAGTACTACCGCCTGTTGTTTCGTAACCTGGTGTACGCGGCCTTGGACGACTGAAGCTCAGTCAGTCGCTACCTGCAACACCAGCTTGCCAAAGTTCTCGCCTGTGAAGAGCCGGGTCAGCGCGGTGGGAAAGTTCTCCAGGCCGCTCACCACATCTTCGCGGCTCGTCATGCGGCCCGCTTTCAGGTAGCCCGCCATCTCGGCCACGGCCAGGTGGTAGCGGTCGGCGTAGTCAAACACCACGATGCCCTCCATGCGCGCGCGGTTCACCAGCAGGCTCAGGTAATTCTTGGGGCCCTGCACTGGCGTGGTGTTGTTGTACTGGCTGATGGCGCCGCAGATGACAATGCGGGCACCCCGGTTGATGCGGGTCAGCACCGTATCCAGGATATCGCCGCCGACATTGTCAAAGTAAATGTCGACACCGGCCGGGCAGTGGGCCTTGAGGCCATCGCGCACCGCGCTCGGGCCGGCCTTGTAGTCGATGCAGGCGTCAAAGCCCAGTTCTTTCACCACCCAGTCGCACTTGGCCTGGCCGCCGGCAATCCCCACCACGCGGCAGCCCCGGATTTTGGCCACTTGCCCCACGGTCTGGCCCACCGCACCCGCCGCGCCCGACACCACCAGTGTCTCGCCGGCTTTGGGTTGGCCCACATCCATCAGGCCGAAATAGCCGGTCATGCCCGGCATGCCCAGCACATTGAGCCACTGCGTCAGGGTCCCCATGCTGAGGTCGATCTTGACCAGGCCGGCCCGCTTGAAGTCGGCTGGCGCCAGGCTCAGGTACTGCTGCACGCCAAAGCCCGCACTCACCGCGTCGCCGACGGCAAAGCCAGGATTGTCAGACGCTACGACGCGGCCCACACCTCCGGCGCGCATCACTTCCCCCAAGCCCACGGGCGGGATGTAGCTCTTGCCTTCGTTCATCCAGCCGCGCATGGCCGGGTCGAGCGACAGCGCCAATGTCTTGAGGAGCACACCGCCCGGCGCCGGGCCGGACACCAGCTCAGTAGTGGCTTGCCAGTTGGCAGCGGTCGGGAGGCCAACCGGGCGGCTGGCCAGGCGGATTTGGTGGTTGGTCAGGTGATCAAAGGTCATGGGTCGCTTCCGGCAATTTAATTCCGGCGATGCTAGCCCATGGTGTCTGCCTAGGCAGTAGCCCCGGCGACAGCCCTGGCCGGGCTGCTACAGCTGCTACCGCCGCAGCCGTGAATCACGTCAGCGGGCAGGGCATCGGGCATGCTGACCAGGCCGGTCAAGGGGTCGAACCCGGCATTGCGCAGGTGCAGGGCCAAGGCGGCATCCATGCTTTGGGCATGGTGCAAAAACCATTGGCCCAGTTGCTGGCTCATGTCGCGCAGCATCGCCAGATCGCCGCTGAGCTGCACTCGGCTGGCGACTTCACGCATCGTTTGCAGCACCACCTTGTGCTGCATGCTGTGGCAATTGGAGGATGAAAAGCGGGTACTCCGCATCCACTGGTCTTCGCGGTCAAAATGGTCCTGCGTGTGCTCAACCACCTGCCGCCAAGCCGGCAACAGGTCGGTGTCGCCGGCTTGGTCAACCAGTGACAGCAAAACAATGAATTCACGATGGGTCTCGTCCATCACATCGAGACCCAGCGCCAGCGAGTCAGACCACAAAAGTGTAGAAGACATCATGTTCCCGGTAGTTGGGTGCTAGGCTAAGGCCAGTCTGTCGGTCAGATGTTGACCGGGGTCAGAAGGTCGTCAAAAACGCAGGGTTGCCAGTGGCTAGGTGCAGTGCCAATCTTCGGGCAGGGTAAGCTCAGCGACTTATGACGAACTTAATTGCCCCGCCCGCACTGGTGTCGCCCGACGCCACGTTACCAACCCTGCATGCCCAAGGTTTTGCGGTGTTGGATGCGGCTGGCGTTAGCGCCCTGAGCGGTTGCCAGCTGCCTGATTTGCTGGCCTTGGCGCCCTTCTGGGCTGACTTGCCCCCTGATTTGCATCTGAAGGATGGCGGGCGCTACCGGCGCCGCCGACATTCCTGCTTTTTGGTGAGCGGTGAAACGCTTACGCAGGTGCCACATCGGGCCCACTGGCAGCCGCTGGCGTACAACGCCTTGCACGGTGGCATGCATCGCCTGTTTGAGCCGGTGGCGCCCGAGATGTTGGCAACACCGGTCTGGCATCAGTTGCTGCTATGGCTGGGGCAGGTGGCCTCGGCACTGCGAGGCCCACAAACTTGGTTTGTCGAGGCGCATCCGTTTCGGATTGACACCACGGACGGTATCGGACGGCCCACGCCCGAAGGTGCCCACCGGGATGGTGTCGACTTGGTGGCGGTGTTCCTGGTGGGGCGGCAAGGCGTCAAGGGTGGCGAGACCCGGGTGTTTGACGCTGACGGGCCAGCGGGCCAGCGATTCACGCTCACCCAGCCTTGGTCATTGCTGTTACTGGACGATGCCCGGGTGATTCACGAGTCCACGCCGATCCAGCCCTTGCAGGCTGACAGTCACGCCGCCTACCGCGACACGCTGGTGGTGACCTTGCGCCGTGGCGGCTTTCCGGGTGAGGGCGACGCAGGGGTTGCTTGATCGGCGTCAAGTCGTGGGCCAGGGCTTGGGGTCACACTGACCGCTGTTAGTTCAACCGAAGGATCCCGCATGTTCAAGCATATTCTCGTGCCCGTTGACGGCTCAGCCACCGCATTACAGGCCGTTGACACCGCGATCGGTCTCGCTAAAGCCCATGGCAGCCGGGTCACGGCTATTTTTGTCGTCGACCCCTACCCGTTCACGGGCGTGGGTACCGATTTCGCCTACGGGCAGGCCGAGTACCTGAGCGCCGCCACGGCGGAGGCCAATACCGCCATCAAGGCGGCCAAAGCCCGGTTCGAGGCTGCTGGCATTGCGGTCGAGTTATCGGTGGTTGAGTCGCACAGCGCTTGGCGCGGTGTGGTGGAGGCCGCAGAGTCGTCTGGCGCCGACCTGATCGTGATGGGCTCCCACGGCCGCAAGGGCCTGGAAAAGCTGGTGCTGGGCAGTGTGACCCAGGCCGTTCTGTCGCACACCAAGCGTTCCGTGCTGGTGGTACGCGACTGAACTGAGCCGTCAGGCGGTACGCTCGAAAATAGCCGCGATGCCCTGGCCGCCGCCAATGCACATGGTGACCAGCGCGTAGCGACCGCCAATGCGCTCCAATTCATAGAGTGCTTTGACGGTGATCAAGGCGCCTGTGGCGCCAATCGGATGCCCCAGCGAGATGCCCGAGCCATTGGGGTTGACCTTGGCGGGGTCTAGCCCCAGGTCGCGCGTGACGGCGCAGGCTTGGGCGGCGAAGGCCTCGTTGGCCTCAATCACATCCAGGTCATTGACCGTCAGGCCCGCTTTCTTCAAGACTTTCTGGGTAGCAGGTACCGGGCCAATGCCCATGTATTTTGGGTCGACACCAGCGTGGGCGTAAGCCACCAAGCGGGCCATCGGCTTGAGGCCACGCGCCCTGGCCGTGCCGGCTTCCATCAGCACCAGTGCCGCTGCCGCGTCATTGATACCCGAGGCGTTGCCGGCGGTCACCGTGCCGTTTTCCTTGATGAACACTGGCTTGAGTTTGGCCAGGTCAGCGGCCGAGCAGTTAGGGCGGAAATGCTCATCTGTGACATAAGCCACATCACCCTTCTTGCTTTTGAGGATGACCGGCGTGATCTGGCTGGTGAAATAGCCGGCTTCGGTGGCGCGCTGGGCTCGGTTGTGGCTCTCCACGGCCAGCTTGTCCTGGTCTTCACGGCTAATGCCCCACTTGGCTGCAATGTTTTCTGCGGTCACGCCCATATGAATGGTCTGGAACGGGTCGTGCAAAGCGCCGACCACCATGTCGACCATTTTGGTGTCGCCCATGCGGGCGCCCCAACGGGCGCTCAGGCTGGCATAGGGGCCGCGGCTCATGTTTTCGGCGCCGCCACCGATGGCGATGTCAGCATCGCCCAGCAGGATGGACTGGCTGGCTGAAATGACGGCCTGCAGGCCGGAGCCACACAGCCGGTTCACGTTGAACGCCGGGGTGCCCTCGGCGCAGCCGCCGTTAATGGCCGCCACGCGCGACAAGTACATGTCCTTAGGCTCGGTATTGACGACATGGCCAAACACCACATGGCCGACGTCTTTGCCGTCCACCGCGGCCCGTGCAAGCGACTCGCGCACCGCTTGGGTGGCCAGCTCGGTGGGGGAAATATCCTTCAGGCTGCCGCCATAGGTGCCAATGGCGGTGCGTACACCGCTGACGATCACGACTTCACGGGACATGGGTAAGTTCCTGTTAATGGTTGGGTTTGGGCATGCGGCTGGATCGCCGCAAACGCCCGATACTAATCAGTCAGGCCGATGCTACTCAACCAGGCTGACAGCAAGCCGACAATGCCGGCGGCAGTTCAGTCCCGCACATCTGCGACTGGGTTGGTGCCAAAGTCTGGCCGTGCCAGCCACCCCAACACCCGGCTTGCAGCGTCAGCCGGGCTGCTGAGCATGCCTTGCGCCTTCAGGCTGATGAAATTGTTCTGGTCGGGAAACGCACCGGGCGCGGCGCTGCGTAGCGTCACCTGCATGTCGGTGTCGATGACGCCTGGCGCCAGTGAGCAGGTGCGGGCTCCGTTGGCCTTACGCGCTTCGTCCAGCGCCAGGCAACGTGTGAAATGGTCCATGCCAGCTTTGGCGGCACAGTAGGCTCCCTGGGAGGCCATGGCACGGCGCCCCAGGCCGGATGAAATATTCAAGACCTTGCGTGGCTGGACCCAGGACTCGGTAGCCCGCAAGAAGGCAGCGGTGAGCAGCATGGGCGCCTCCAGCCCGACTCTCAGTGCCTGTGCCAGATCGTCTGGATCAGACGCGCTCAGGGGGACGATGGCTGGAATGACGCCGGCGTTGTTGATCAAGGTGGCGCTGGCCAGGGTTGCGGCATCCAGCCGCCCCAGCCAGTCACTGAGAGACGCTGCAGCGGCCACGCCCTGGCTCAGGTCGCAGGGCCACTGCTCCAGGGTACAGGACGCCGCTTTCGCCTTAGCAGCCAGCGCCGGGTTGACCTGACGCGACAGACA
>JBIKZZ010000067.1:0-12432 GCA_044354435.1 Rhodoferax sp.
CAGCCTCAGGTGTTTTTGTTTGACGAGCCCCTCTCCAACCTGGACGCCAAGCTGCGCGCCCAGACCCGGCTGGAGATCCAGAAACTGCACCGCGAGTTGGGCATCACCTCGCTGTTTGTCACCCATGACCAAGTGGAAGCCATGACGCTGGCGCAGCGCATGATGGTCATGAACAATGGGGTAATGGAGCAGTTTGGCACGCCCGAGGAGGTGTACAACCGGCCGGCCACTACCTTTGTGGCCAGCTTCATCGGCTCGCCGCCGATGAACCTGCTCAAACAGGCACCCGACGCCCGGTCCGGCACCATCACCGGCGTTCGGCCAGAGCACCTGGACATCGGACCGACCGGCTGGGCGCTCAAGGTCGAAGCGGTAGAACTGCTGGGCGCCGAGCGCCTGGTGTATGGCCGCTGGCAGCACGGCGGCGACGAGGTGGTGGTACTGCGTACCGACGAGTCGCACGCCGTGCCCGGCCTGGGTCATACCATCCACGTTCAGCCCCGCCCCGGCAAAATTCACTGGTTTGACGCCGCAAGCGGCCAACGAAAGGACACCCCATGAACCCTGTCAGCACCGACCATTGGCCCTACCCCCGCTGGGTGGCGCACCGCGGCGCCGGCAAACTCGCTCCTGAAAACACCCTGGTCAGCTTTCGGCTGGGCGCAGCGCATGGCTACCGCATGTTTGAGTGCGACGTCAAGCTCAGCGCCGACGAGGTGTCTTTTTTGATGCACGACGCCACACTGGGCCGCACCACAAACGCCCGGCAACAACTGGGCGCGGGAGCCAGCGCCGTAGGTGGCGACCACCCCTGGAGCAGGCTAGCCCAACTTGACGCTGGCGGTTGGCATTCGCGCGCCTATGCGGGTGAACCGCTGCCGACGCTGACCAACATCGCCCACTATTGTTTGGCCAACGGTTTTTTTCTCAACATTGAGATCAAGCCTACGCCGGGGCTGGCGCGCCGCACCGGCGAGGTGGTGGCCCGGCAGGCCGCCCAACTCTGGGCCGGCACCGATGTTCCGCCGCTGTTGACATCATTCGAGCCCGAGGCGCTGGCCGGCGCGCGCGACACCCAGCCCGAACTGCCGCGTGGCCTGTTGCTCGACACCCTGTGGACCGGCTGGCTGGAAACCGCCCTTACTCTGGACTGCGTGGCCATCGTATGTAACCACGCGCTGTGGGACGCCTCAAGCGTCAGGCAAGCCAAGAGCGCGGGGTTTCGAACCCTGAGCTATACCGTCAACGACGAATGGGCGGCGCAGCGCCTGCTTGACCTGGGCACCGACGCCATCATCACCGACCGGGTGGATTTGTTTCCGCCAACTTGAAGCCGCGCGCCTTTGATATCATTTCCTTCATTTGCTGGAAGGATGCCCAAAATGACCTTTAAATTCAAACAACTCGGCCTGGCCCTGGCCGCAGGCGCTCTGCTGCTGGCCGGTTCGGCCCAAGCGGCTGACCCCAAGGTGCTCAATATTTACAACTGGTCAGACTACATCGCCGAAGACACAATCAAAAATTTTGAGAAAGAAACCGGCATCAAGGTGCGCTACGACACCTATGACAACAACGAAATTTTGCATGCCAAGCTGGTGGCCGGCAAAACCGGCTACGACATCGTGGTGCCGGGCTCGCACTTTGCAAAAACCCAGATCGAAGGCGGCCTTCTGCAGAAGCTGGACCGCAGCAAGCTCAGCAACTGGGGCAACCTCGACAAGGGCCTGCTGGATCAACTGGCCAAGCTGGACCCGGGCAATGCCTACCTGGTGGACTGGCTCTGGGGCTATGTCACGGTGGGTATCAACGTCAACAAAGTCAAGGCCGCACTGGGCGACATGCCCATGCCAGAGAACGCCTGGAGCCTGCTGTTTGACCCCAAGTACGCCAGCAAGCTCAAGAGCTGCGGTGTGAGTGTGCTGGACTCCGCTTCTGAGGTGCTGCCGGCTGCCCTGCTCTTCCTGGGCAAGGCACCCTACAGCCGAGATTCCGCCGACTACGCTGAAGCTGCCAAGCTGCTCAAGAGCATCAGGCCCTTTGTGACCAAGTTTTCCTCATCGGGCTACATCGAGGATATGGTGGGCGGCGCAACATGTCTGGTCATGGGTTTCTCGGGCGACATCAACATCGCGCGCAGCCGTGCCGCTGAAGCCGCCACAGCGACCGACACCAAGACCAAAACCAAGGGCAAGCCCAAAGAGCCGGTGGTGATCGAGGCGCTGGTGCCCAAAACCGGCGCCACCCTGTTCTTTGACACCATGGCCATCCCGAAAGACGCCAAGAATGTGGAGAATGCTCACCTGTTCATCAACTACATCTTGCGCCCCGAAGTGCATGCCTCGCTGACCAACAAGGTGTTTTATGCCAACCCGAACGCAGCCTCGCTGAAGTTCGTGAAAAAAGACGTGGCCGAGAACAAGTCCATCTTCTTGGACGCCGCTGCCACCAAGACCATGGTTGCCCCAGACGCGCTGCCACAAGACACGCGCCGGGTACAAACACGCACCTTCACCAGCTTCAAGGCTGGCAAATAAGGGCTACGCTTTCCAACCCCGTGCCATCAGCCACTGGCTGGTGGCACATGCCACAGCCATAGCGGCATAACTGACCATCTTGCCGTCCCGGCCCATCAACCAAAAGCCCAGTGCCAGCACCACAACACTCGCTATGATATTAATAGCTAATTGTGTATATGGGGCAAGGGCTAGCGGCCTTTTTTTCATAAAGAAATGTGCACCTAGCGTGACCAGCAGCGCAAGGCTTATTGCCGGTGCGGCAAAGTTCGACAGATGGGTCAAAACGGCAATGGGGCCCATCAGCCATGAAACCTTTGTATAAGTGGTGGATGCGTCACCGCCTGATTTTATAATCCGGTTATGTCAGTCTGGGCCCTTGGGCTAAACCACACCACCGCGCCGCTTGATTTGCGTGGCCGTTTCGCCTTTGCGATCGAGCAGATTGAGCCTACCCTGCTGGCCCTGCGCCGCTCCTTGTCGCGCCCTCCCGAGGCGGCGCTCATCTCCACCTGCAACCGCACCGAGATTTACTGCGCTGGCGAGCAACCCGAGCTGGAGCGCACCCTGGACTGGCTGGCCGAGTCGGGCGGGGTGTCGCCTGCCACACTTCGCTCCCACGCCTACACCCTGCAAGACGGACTGGCTGCGCGCCACGCCTTTCGGGTGGCCAGCGGGCTCGACTCAATGGTGTTGGGCGAGCCGCAAATATTGGGTCAGTTCAAAGACGCGGTGCGTGCCGCTGAGGCCGCAGGGACCCTGGGCAGTACCCTGAGCCAAATGTTCCAGCGCTCTTTTGCAGTCGCCAAAGAAGTGCGCAGCTCTACCGAGATCGGTGCCCACTCCATCAGCATGGCAGCAGCGGCGGTGCGCCTCTCAGGCCAGTTGTTTGAAGACTTGGGCAAGGTCAATATCCTGTTTGTGGGCGCGGGCGAGATGATCGAACTGTGCGCCACCCACTTCGCCGCCAAAAGCCCCAAACGCATGGTGATTGCCAACCGCACGCTTGAGCGCGGCGAAAAGCTGGCCAGCCGGTTCGGCGGGGAAGTGATGCACCTGGCTGAAGTGCCCGCACGCCTGCATGAATTTGACGCGGTTGTCAGCTGTACCGCCAGCACGCTGCCCATCATTGGCCTGGGTGCCGTAGAGCGAGCCCTCAAACAACGCCGGCGCCGCCCCATGTTCATGGTTGACTTGGCAGTGCCGCGCGACATCGAGCCCGAAGTCAAGGCCTTGGGTGACGTCTACCTGTACACGGTGGACGACCTGGCTGGCGTAGTTCAGACGGCGCAAGCCAGCCGGCAAGCTGCAGTGGCGCAGGCCGAGGCCATCGTAGATGCCGGCGTGCAGAGTTTCATGCACTGGGTGGACCAGCGCAACGCCGTGCCACTGATCCAGCAGCTCAATGCCCAGGCCGACGAGTGGCGCGCTGCTGAAATTGCCCGGGCGCGGAAGCTGCTGGCCAAAGGTGAAAACGTGGAGGCGGTGCTGGAGGCGCTGTCCCGGGGCCTGACACAAAAAATGCTGCACGGGGCACTGGCCGAGCTGCATGCCGGGGACACCCTGGCCCGCGAACGTGCCAGCTCGGCGATCCAGCATTTCTTTTTGCGCCGCGAACGTTAGCGGCGCTGCGCGCCGCCCCTGGCGGCTAACGCCGGGGCAATGCCCTGGACCCCGGTTGCACTTTGCAGCCGCCCCCGAAGCCATCACCGCCCCGACCAACCGTGAAACCATTTTTCCGACAACAACTCGCCCGCTACGCCGACCGCCTGGGGGAGTTGGAGTTTTTGCTCTCGCGCGAAGACATCATGAAAGACATGGCTCAGTTCCTGGTGCTGTCGCGCGAGCACACCGAAGTAGCGGCGGTGGCTGGCCGTTGGGCCCGCTACGGCCAGCGCGAAGCCGATCTGGCCAGCGCACAGGAGTTGCTGAGCGGTTCGGCCGACGACCCCGAGATGGCCGGCATGGCGCAAGAAGAACTTGAGGCCGCTCAGGCGGAGCTGCAGGTGCTGGACGACGAGCTGCAACGCATGCTGCTGCCCAAGGACCCGGACGATGCGCGCAACGCCTTTGTCGAGATCCGCGCCGGCACCGGTGGCGACGAGTCAGCCCTGTTTGCCGGCGACCTGGCCCGCATGTACACCCGCTACTGCGACAAGCAGGGCTGGAAAACCGAGGTCATCAGCGAATCGCTGAGCGAGCTGGGCGGTTTTAAGGAACTGGTGCTGCGGGTCGAAGGAACTCAGGTGTACGGCGCGCTCAAGTTTGAATCAGGCGGCCACCGGGTGCAGCGCGTGCCTGCCACAGAAACCCAGGGCCGCATCCACACCAGCGCCTGCACCGTGGCCGTGCTGCCCGAGCACCTACCGCGCCAGCGGCGCCGGCGGCCAGCACATCAACAAGACCGACTCAGCAGTGCGCATCACCCACATCCCCACCGGCATCGTGGCCGAATGCCAGGATGACCGCAGCCAGCACCGCAACAAAGCCAAAGCACTGCAAGTGCTGTCGGCCCGCATCCAGGAAAAAGACCGCTCTGAGCGCGCTGCACGCGACGCCGCCCAGCGCAAAAGCCTGATCGGCAGCGGTGACCGCAGCGACCGCATCCGCACCTACAACTTCCCGCAGGGCCGGTTGACCGACCACCGCATCAACCTCACGCTGTACAAATTGCTGACCATCATGGAGGGTGATCTGGACGACGTGGTGCAGGCGCTGCAGGCTTATGAGGCAGCACAGCAGCTGGCCGAACTTGAAGTAGGGCTGGCGGGGTGAGCAGGGCATGACGACTGTGGGCACAGCCCTGCGCCGAGCCCAGGCACAGGGCCTGGACCGGCTGGACGCCCAGCTCTTGCTGCTGCACGCGCTGGGCCAGGATGCGCACGACAGAGCCTGGCTACTGGCACATGACTCAGACGCTTTGCCTGTCGCCGCCGAGGGCCGCCTGGCGCCTCTGTTGGTACGCCGGGCGGCTGGCGAGCCCCTGGCGTACATCATCGGCCGGCGTGAGTTTTTTGGGCTTGACCTAGACGTTAATCCCCATGTACTGATCCCCCGACCAGACACGGAAACCTTGGTCGAATGGGCACTTGAATATTTGCCCATAGCGACTGACCAGCCCCTGCGAGTGCTGGACCTGGGCACTGGCAGCGGCGCAATTGCGCTGGCGCTCACGGCCCAGCGGCCCTACGCCCAGGTGCAGGCCGTTGACCGCAGCGAAGCCGCGCTGGCCGTAGCACGACGCAATGCGGCACGCTTGAGCCTAGACATCACATTTGCCCAAGGCAACTGGCTGGAAGGCAACCACCAGCACTACCACCTGATCGTCGCCAACCCACCCTATTTGGCTGACGCCGACCCTCACTTGTCAGCGCTAGCGCATGAGCCGCTGCAGGCGCTTACCGCCGGGCCGGACGGCTTGCAAGATTTACGCACCATCATCGCCAGCGCACCCGGCCACTTGTGCCCTGGCGGGAGTTTGCTTCTGGAGCACGGGCACAACCAGGCAGTGGCCGTTCGCGCGTTGCTGGCCGCAGCAGGCTTTCGTGAGGTCGTGTCGCGGCGTGATCTGGCAGGCATCGAGCGCTGCAGCGGCGGACAACAGTCGCTTGAACCACACCCCCAAGCACGTGCATCCCTTCAAACCATAGGGTCACCAGCAGCACATCGGGCCCCAAGGTGAAATAATAGGGGTATTGATATTTTTGGAGCCCCAGCATGAGTGACACCCAACAACGTATTGACCAACTCGTCAAATCCAGCGAAGTGCTGCTGTTCATGAAAGGCAACGCCAATTTCCCGCAGTGTGGCTTCTCGGGCCGGGCGATCCAGATCCTGAAGGCCTGCGGGGTTGATGCCAAGGCCGTCACGACCGTCAACGTTCTGGAAGACCCCGCCATTCGTGCCGGCATCAAAGACTACAGCAACTGGCCTACCATCCCGCAGCTCTACGTCAAAGGCGAGTTCATTGGCGGCTCCGACATCATGACGGAGATGTATGAAAGCGGCGAACTGCAGCAGGTGCTGACTGGCAAAGCCGCCTGAAGTCCCGGCCCGCCATGCACCGCGGGCCAGTTCAAGACAACCAGCGGCTTTTGGCCGCCAGCACCGCGCCCGGGTAGGGCGCTTGGCCACGCGAGCCGTTGTAGCGTCCTAGCGCCATAAACAGGTCGCCCCGCTCAAGGTCGAGGTAATGGCGCAGGATCACACAGCCAAAACGCAAATTGGTCTGCAAGTGAAACAACCTTCCAATATCGCCGTTACCCAAAACCCGCATCCAGAAGGGCATGACTTGCATATAGCCCCGCGCGCCAGCGCTTGATACGGCGTGCTTGCGAAAATTGCTTTCGACTTGAACCAAGCCCAAGACCAGTGCAGGCTCTAACCCGGCGCGCCGGCTCTCGTACCAAAGTGTCTGTAAAAATTCCTTGCGTGCATCAAAGTCGGGCTTCTGCTTTTTAAGGCGCTCACTCATGGCGCCCAGCCAGCGCAGGTAATTGAGCCGGTCGGCGCTGTCCGCGAAATCTGGCACTGGTGGCGCGGCATTCGCAACCGCCGAACTCAAGGCGGTTCGGACCGCGTCCGCCAGGGGCTCTTCAAGCTGTCCGCCAGCACAGGCTTGCTTTGAAATTGAGAGCATTCCAAGCCCTGAAATCAAGGCCAAGAGGCCAAAACGCCTTGAAACTCGCAGGCTGGCCACGACCAGCGTCAGACTGCCAGACGCGCGCTGAGCAGGGCCGCAATGTCAGCCAGTGGCACCGCCGTCGCTGCGGCGTCACGCCGGTGCTGGTACTCGACCTCACCTGCCTTCAGGCTACGGTCGCCCAGGGTCACGCGGTGCGGCACGCCGATCAGCTCCCAATCAGCGAACATGGCGCCCGGGCGCTCGCCGCGGTCATCCAAGATCACATCTATACCCATGGCCATCAACTGGGCATAGAGCCCATCGGCCGCGGCCTTGACGTCGGGGAAACGGTCTGGACTGATCGGGCACAGCACCACGGTGAACGGCGCCAGGGCATCAGGCCAGATGATGCCGCGAGCATCATGGTTCTGTTCGATCGCCGCCGCCGGCAGCCGGGTGATGCCAATGCCATAGCAGCCCATCTCCATGAATTGCGGTTTGCCGTTCACATCAAGAAAAGTGGCATTCATAGCCTGGCTGTACTTGGTGCCCAGGTAAAACACGTGGCCGATCTCGATACCGCGCTCGATCGCCAGCAGCCCTTTGCCGTCAGGCGACGGGTCGCCCGCCACCACGTTGCGCAAATCTGCCACAAGGTCGGGTTCTGGCAGGTCGCGGCCCCAATTGACGCCCGTGATATGGAAATCGACCTCATTGGCGCCGCAGATCCAGTCGCTCATGACCGCGACTTCACGGTCAACCACCACCCGCACCGGTTTTTTCAGGTTGATCAATCCCAGGTAGCCAGGCTTGCAGCCAAAGTGCTCGTCGATTTCATCCAGCGTGGCAAAGCGGAAGCCACCTTCCATGCCGGGTAACTTGTTGGCCTTGACCTCGTTCATGTCGTGGTCACCACGCAGCATCAGCAGCCAGACTTGGCGTTTGACAATCTCGCCCGCCTCGTTTTTGTCCTCGGTGGTGAGCACCAGCGACTTGACGGTTTGCTGCAACGGGACCTGCAGGTACTCTGCCACGTCAGCACAGGTGCTCTTACCCGGCGTCGCCGTTTTGGTCATGGCCTGGCTTGGCGCCGGGCGAGGGAATTGGGGAGCCAAGGCCTCGGCTTTTTCCATGTTGGCGGCGTAGTCACTGTCAGGGCAAAACACGATAGCGTCCTCACCCGTGGCGGCAATCACCTGAAATTCTTCGCTCAGGTCACCGCCAATGGCACCGCTGTCTGCTGCCACGGCTCGGTAAGTCAAGCCAAAACGGTCAAAAATGCGCCTATAGGCTTGGGCCATCACCTGGTAGCTGGTCTTGGCGCTGGCCTGGTCGCGGTCAAAGCTGTAAGCATCCTTCATGATGAACTCGCGGCCGCGCATCAGGCCGAAGCGGGGTCTGCGCTCGTCGCGGAACTTGGTCTGAATCTGGTAAAAATTGCGCGGCAGCTGCTTGTAGCTGCGGATTTCCTGGCGCGCGATGTCTGTCACCACCTCTTCGCTGGTGGGTTGCACCACAAAGTCACGGTCATGCCGGTCCTTGATGCGCAGCAACTCCGGACCCATCTTGGCAAAGCGGTCAGTCTCCTGCCAAAGCTCGGCCGGTTGCACCACCGGCATTGCCAGCTCAACCGCGCCGGCGCGGTTCATTTCCTCACGCACGATGGCCTCCACCTTGCGCACCACGCGCAAGCCCAGAGGCATCAGGCTGTAAATGCCGGCGCCCAGCTTTTTGATCATGCCGGCGCGCATCATCAGTTTGTGGCTGACCACCTCGGCGTCGGTCGGCGCTTCCTTCTGGGTGGAGATAAAAAATCCGGAGGCTTTCATGGCAGGGTAATCGCAATCGTCTAAGGGCTGTTCCTCTTGCTGCGCAGCGCGTGCTGTGCATAATGGCGACAGTTAAAAATTTGAGGTTTGATTATGCTTGACCGGGACGGCTTTCGCCCCAATGTCGGCATCATCCTGCTCAACCAGAAGAACCAGGTGTTCTGGGGCAAGCGAATACGAACGCACTCTTGGCAGTTTCCGCAGGGTGGCATTGACCGGGGGGAAACCCCTGAACAAGCCATGATCCGTGAACTGCATGAGGAAGTCGGGCTCCAGCGGGAGCATGTTCGCATCGTGGCCCGCACCCGCGACTGGTTGCGCTATGAGGTGCCAGACCGTTATATCCGCCGCGACGCACGCGGCCATTACAAGGGCCAGAAACAAATCTGGTTCCTGCTGCAACTGGTTGGTCACGACTGGGATCTGAACCTGCGCGCCACCGAACACCCCGAGTTCGACGCCTGGCGTTGGAACGACTACTGGGTGCCGCTGGAGGCCGTGGTCGAGTTCAAACGCGGCGTCTACGAAATGGCCTTGACCGAACTGTCGCGCTACCTGCCGCGTAACGACCAGCGCTTACGCTTTTTACGGCAGGGTCGGCGCGGGCTGGAACAATCTGGCGACCTCGAAGCCGAACCGCTCGACAGCCCCGTGGCGCTGCCGCCCGGCGGCAGTCATCCCCCGATGGGGGGTGGTTTTACACCGACTTGACTGCCCAGTCGGGCCAGGCGGTCGGGTCAGCCTGCTCAGCGCGTGAGCACCATGTTGTCTCGGTGCACCATTTCTGGCTCAGCGGCGTAGCCCAGCAGCTTTTCGAACTCGCCCGAGGGTTTGCGGCAAATTAGCCTGGCTTCTGTGCTGGCGTAATTGGCCAGGCCACGGGCGATCTCCAGCCCCTGCGGGTCTCGCACGGCGATCACATCGCCCCGCGAAAAATCGCCATCCACCGCCGTCATGCCAATCGGCAGCAGGCTTTTGCCACCGGCGAGCAATTGGTGCACGGCGCCGGCATCCACCGTGACCGCGCCACGCAATTGCAAATGATCGGCCATCCATTGCTTGCGTGCCTGATTTTTCTGCGTGGGTGCGATCAACAGGGTACCGATCGATTCGCCCTGCGTCAGACGCAACAGCGCGTCTGGTTCACGGCCCCAGGCGATGACGGTAGATGCGCCCGAGCCAGCAGCCCGCTTGGCCGCCAAAATCTTGGTGATCATGCCGCCCCGCCCCAGGCTGGAGCCAGCGCCACCGGCCATCGCCTCCAGTGCCGGGTCACCGGCCTTGGCCTGATGCACAAAGCTGGCCTTTGGGTCACGCCGTGGGTCGGCGGTGAACAGCCCGTTCTGATCGGTCAGGATCACGAGGGCATCGGCCTCGACCAGATTGGCCACCAGTGCGCCCAATGTGTCGTTGTCGCCAAACTTGATTTCGTCGGTGACCACGGTGTCGTTTTCATTGATCACCGGCACCACGCCCAGCCTGAGCAGGGTCAGCAGGGTCGAGCGGGCGTTCAGGTAACGCTCGCGGTCCGCCAGGTCAGCATGGGTCAGCAGCACCTGGGCGCTGCCCAAACCGTGTTCACGCAGCTTTGTCTCATACATCTGCGCCAGTCCCATCTGTCCCACAGCTGCTGCAGCCTGCAGTTCATGGATTTCGTGCGGTCGGGTGCGCCAGCCCAGACGTTTCATGCCCTCGGCGATGGCGCCGCTGGACACCATGATCAGCTCACGACCTCCCCGCACCAACAAGGACAGCTGACGGCACCACTCGCCAATGGCTGCCTCGTCCAGGCCGCGCCCGTCATTGGTGACCAGACTAGAGCCAACTTTGACCACAATGCGGCGTGCATCGCGCAGTACCGTAGAGGCGATGTCCGTGGTCATTTCTAGTCCCAAGCCGCGTGAATCATGGCGTTGTAGCTACAAAATAAATAGCAATTGGGTTATGCGCCGTCCACCGCAAAACGCGGGTCGACCTCCACAGGCAGCAGCTCAGCCGCCTGTTGCGCCTTGATGTGCTTGTACACCGTCTTAATCAAGGCCTCGCAGCCCTCACGTGTCAGGGCTGAGATCTCGAACACCGGTCCCTTGAACTTAAAGCGTTTGACAAAGTCTTTCACCACCTCGGCCCGCCGCTCCAGCGGAATCATGTCGAGCTTGTTCAACACCAGCCAACGCGATTTTTGATACAGCGCGGGGTCGTATTTTTTGAGCTCATTGACGATGGCCTTAGCCTGCGCCACGGTGTCAACACCCTCGTCAAACGGCGCCATATCAACCACGTGCAGCAGCAATCGGGTGCGCTGCAGATGCCGAAGAAACAGGTGACCCAGGCCGGCACCCTCAGAGGCACCCTCAATCAGGCCGGGCAGGTCGGCCACCACAAAGCTCTGTTCCGGCCCGACGCGCACCACGCCGAGGTTGGGGTGCAAGGTGGTGAACGGGTAGTCGGCGATTCGAGGCCGCGCGTTGGAGATGGCCGTGATCAGGGTCGATTTACCGGCATTGGGCATGCCCAGAAGGCCAACGTCGGCCAGTACCTTGAGCTCAAGCTTAAGGTTTTTCTTGTCACCGGGCCAACCCGGTGTTTTTTGGCGCGGCGCTCGGTTGATCGCGCTTTTGAAGCGCATATTGCCAAAACCGCCATCACCACCCTTGGCAATGGTGATCACCTCACCCGGCGTGAGCAGCTCGAACAGCACCTCGCCGGTTTCTGCATCGGAGATGATGGTGCCCACCGGCATTTTGAGCGTGATGTCGTCGCCGGCCGCGCCAAACATGTCTGAGCCCATGCCGTGCTCACCGCGCTTGGCATCGTGCCGGCGTGAAAACCGGTAATCGACGAGTGTGTTGAGGTTGGGGTCGGCCACCGCAAAGACGTGGCCGCCACGGCCGCCGTCGCCGCCATTGGGGCCGCCAAATTCTTTGTACTTCTCATGCCGGAACGAGACGCAACCGGCCCCGCCATCTCCCGCCGAGATGTCAATGTAGGCTTCGTCAACGAACTTCATGATTTCATGCTTTATAAACGAAAAACCCCGCGCAGCGCGCAGGGTCTATCAGGTGAACTTACCGCAGCTCAGGCCGAGGTGATGCTCACCGTGTGCTTGTTGAGCGAGCCTTTGATGGCAAACGACACATGGCCGTCAACCAGCGCAAACAGGGTGTGGTCCTTGCCGATACCGACATTCACGCCCGGGTGGAACTTGGTGCCACGTTGACGCACAATGATGGCGCCGGCACTGACCGACTCACCACCAAACGCCTTCACACCGAGCATCTTGGGCTTGGAATCTCGCCCGTTTCGCGTAGAGCCGCCGCCTTTTTTCTGTGCCATGACCTGTTCCCCTTATGCCGCAATCGCGCCGATCAGCAGTTCAGTGAACTGTTGACGATGACCCTGCCGTTTTTGGTAGTGCTTGCGACGACGCATCTTGAAGATGCTGACCTTGTCGTGTTTGCCGTGT
>JBIKZZ010000361.1:0-3383 GCA_044354435.1 Rhodoferax sp.
TACCTTCTGGCCTTGACAGCATCAGTTGCAGCAGTTGCAGGTTAGCCTCCGTCAGCCCGAGGCCTGTCAGGGGCAGAATGCCGCTTCTGCGGTCCAAAATCCGCAGGACAAAATTCTCACCGTGGATAGTGGGCTGCGCTGCCGAACGAAAATCAACAGGCCGGCCCGAGATGGAGAGTGAAATACGACCGTCTTGTGGCGCCCTGGTCTCGGCAATGTTCATCCCAGCCATGACTTTCAGGCGAACCACCATCGCCGACCAATATCGGATGTGCAGCGAGCGGATTTGCCGCAACACACCGTCAATGCGGTACCGGATGCGCAGGAACTGGTGCTCGGGTTCGAGGTGGATATCTGATGCTCCGCGGAGCGTGGCGTCTGCCAGCAGGGAGTCAACCAGCCGCACAACAGGGTGGCTGTACCCGCCGTCGGATTCTGACGAGATACCGAAGTTGTCTACCTGGCCGGTTTCAAGTTCGTGGAGAATGCCATCTATAGACAGCTCGTGGCCATAGTATTGCTCGATGGCACTTTGGATTTCCGCACCATTACCCAAACGCCAGCTAGGCCTTGGACCGCTCCCGAGCATGGCCTTGATCTGATCGGCCGCCACGATGTCATTGGGGTTGGCCGTGGCGATGATCAGCTCATTGGTTGGCTTGACCAAGCTCACCGGGAACAGGGAATGGCGTTTGGCCACGGCCTTCGGTATGAGTGCCAAAGCTTCTGCATCGGCCACGATACCTTTGAGGCTGATAGATTGTTCACCCAGGTTTTCCGCCAGGGCACTGCGCATCACCTCTGCTGAGGCGAAGCCCAAGGCCATTAGGGCCTCTCCGAGTGGCTTCCCAGTTTGCTTTTGCTCCATCAGCGCAATGCGGAGCTGATCGCCGCTGATCAAGCCAAGTGCGACGAGTTGATCACCCAAGCGCACTGGTGGCGCGTTCGGGGCGGTGGGTCGAGCAGGGGTGGCTGGAACAGCACTCATGGCAGGGCCAGACCCGTATGACGTGGGGACAAACCAGGGTGCGGGCTATTCATTCGGTCACTTTTTTTCACGGTTACTTGGCTGCGGACTGATTGGATGACGTAGCCAGTCGTAGTTCATCGATACGCTGCTGCACCACGGCATGCGGCAGCCCACTGACTTGTTCGCCGCCGCTCTGCCGCGACAGCGACAGCGCGCGTTCGTAGAAGGTTCGGGCCATCGCATGGCTTTTCAGCCGGTCAAGCGCCACCGCCAGATTGAAGGCGTGGAGTGCCACACCGGGTTCGAGCACTTGGGCACGCTGGAAGGCCATTTGGGCATCAGCCAGGCGACCCTGCCGGACCAGGCTATGCCCCAGTACGGATTGCGCTGCCGCTGAGCCTGGGTGCTGCTCGGCGACATCGCGGGAACTGGCTGACACGTCTTCGGCATCGTTAGTCAAATTTTGAATTAACAGCCCGGCTCGTGCTGTTGGGTTGCCTGGCTCTTGGCGTAAGACGCGTTTGTAGTAATCGCGCGCTTCTTCGTCCCGCCCTTCTTTGTGCGACACATAGGCCAAGCCCAGCAGCGCGTCGCGTTCTTCCGGGTTGACTTTGAGTATTTCTTTGTAGCCCGATGCAGCATCCGCCAGGCGACCTTGCGTCAGCGCGGCGTAGGCCAGTTCCAGCTTGCTTGCCCCCGGCGGTGCTGTGACCAGCATTTGGGGCAAGTCAGACAGCTTGGCTTGGGATGCCGCCGAACGAGCGCGGGGTGTTGGCCGGGTGATGGCGGGACCAGACGTAGGTTTAGCGGGCGCGGCAGCGACAGCGACGGCGGGCCCCGGAACTTGAGCAGCAGCAAGCGCAGCGGCAGGGGCAGAAGGCGGCACGGGAGCAGAAGATGGCGCAGTCGCAGTCGCAGTAGCAGTAGGTGTAGGAGTAGAAGCAGCAGCAGGAGTGGCAGCAGGAGTAGCAGGTTCAGGACTGGCTCGGGATGGTAAAGGCGCCACGGTCGCGGTGGCGGGGGCCGTTCCCGCAGCCTCTTTTTTTCCTGCCTTCGCTGCGGCTGTCGCAGCAGGCGCGCGACTCTGAGGCGGGGTGCTTGCGGCAACGTTATTGTCAGGCAGAGACGTCCCGTCGGCCTGTTGGGCCATTGTCGCAACTGCTACCGAGGTAGGCTCAGTCAGGGCCGGAGCCGTGGTCCTAGCTGCTAGGTCGATGGTTGACCTCTGACCTAGAAGCGCCAGTGGGTTTATCCAACCCATGAGCACACTGACAGCACTGACACTGAGTAGGCTTGCCACAGCCCCAAGTGCCAGTAACCTTGGTCGTGGCGCGCCGATGGCCTGCGTGGCCTCTTTGGCGCGCATGATGCTTTGCGCTACCTTGCTGGGTTGGACCGAGCTATTGGCTGGCGCCGGTTTAACTGGCGGCGAGGGTGTTGTTTCTGCCGTTGGCGGCGCAGTGGGTTCTGGCGCCGGCTCAGGCGCTGCTTGGGGTGGCGCAGGCTCGGATTGCGCTGCTGGCGGCATCGGGTCAAGGCCAAGCTCCAAGGCCGCGAGCAAGGGCTCCTCGTCCAACGTTGGCTCGATAGGACGACCCGAAACAGTTGGGTCGGCCGTGGCAGGCAAGGCATTGCTGGGCAGGTCTGCCAGCACGGGCTCAAGGCTCAAGCCGAGCGTCGGGAACTGCAATGGCGCCTGCACTGCCGCCAGGCTTGCTGGATCTGGCTGGTCAAGTGTCAGCGAAGGGTCGCTTGGCGTGGACTCATTGGGTAGTGCCGTCAGAATGATGGATGGCCATTCGGCAGTCGCCTTGGGTTGCGCGGCCGCCTCGGCGGCGGTCTTGTCCTTGCTAGCGCGGTTCAGAGCGTCAAGCAGCAGACTCATGGCGCCATCTTGGCCGGCGGCCAGGTGATCAAGCCGCCACTGCTGCGACCGTCGTCGAGGGTGGTCGGCAAATTCCCCCGATAGTCCCGAAAATCGCCGGACAGGCTGGCATCGCTCAGCACCGTGGGCCGTAAAAAGATCACCAATTCCGATTTTTTACTCGTTTCGTTGCGGTACTTGAACAGGTTGCCGATAGACGGCAGGTTGTTCAGGCCGGGAATCTCGTTCGAGGTGTTGTCGCGACTGTCTTGCATCAAGCCGCCCAAAATGGCGATGTCACCCGACTGCACCCGCATCATGGATTCCATTTCGCGGGTTTGCACTTCGGGTACACGGTTGGCGACACCGGCTTTGGCCAGATCAGGGTTGGGGTCATTGACGAAGCCAGTGATTCGTGTGATGGTCGGCCGCAGGTTCAGGGTGATCTCGTGGCCTTCACTGATCTGCGGTATCACGGCCATCAGGAAGCCGATCGGGACCGTCGTTGCCGCAGTGGAGTAGGTCGTCGCAGTGGCTGGCGTGGTTGCC
>JBIKZZ010000362.1:0-3381 GCA_044354435.1 Rhodoferax sp.
CAAAGCGCTGACCGCCGGGCATTTCCACCTGCAGCGCACCCAACTTACCTTCAAGCCGACCCTTGCCCGGCACATGGGCCACCACCCGGGCTTCATCGTCTGGCATGGCTTTGAGCTTGCGCAGCGCATCGCTGCGGCCGGGCGCCCACACGGCATCGGCCCGGTGCAGCATCAAACCCTCGGCACCCTGCTCCGTCAGGGTTTTCAGTTTCTGGTCCAAGCTGGCAACGTCGGCCACCCGGTCTTGGGCGATGACCTGCAGCCAAGTCGGGCTACCAGCGGCGACGAGTGCTGAGGCTTGTTGCACTCGCTCGGCAAAGGTCCCGGGGCCGCCGGGCAGGTCAAAAATCATATAACTCAGCGCTTGCCAGTCGGCGTCCACTGGCGTACTGCGGCGAACAAGGCCCGATAGCCGGTCAAAACTGCCCCGCCCCAGCCACAACTCGCCATCCAGCGGCGTGGTCGGCAGGCCGGCCAGAAACCAGTTCGGCGCAGCAATGCGGCGGCCACTGCGAAAGCGCAGCAACTGCCCGTCCCAAATGGCCCTTACACCATCGAGTTTTTCGCTGACCAGAAAATCGGTTGGGTTCAGCCCAGGCTGCCAGTTCTTGCCCAGCATGGGCGCCAGGGGCAAACCTTGTGCCGCCAGGACGGTGGCAGGTGGGGTCTGGGCCCGTGTGCCGCTCCAGGGCCAGTGCCCCAGCAACACCGTGCCCACGGCCAGCCTTCGGTTAAGAAACGCTTTTGTCATGTTGTACTCCCTTGCATCGATTATGCTGAAGAACCCGAGAGCCGGCACCAATCTCCCTGCGAGAATCGCCAAAATAAGACCACTTAATTGGTCATTTTTTGGTACTATGCCAGAGTACCTAAGCTCTGGAGCACCCTGATGGACGCTGTGTTGGCTGAAACATCGATTGGCATCACCGAACTTAAAAAAAACCCCTCTGCAGTCATTCGAGATGCAGGGACAGAGACCATCGTCGTCTTGCATCACAACAAGCCTTCGGCCTATCTTGTGCCAGCGCGAACCTATGAGGCCCTGATGGATGTGCTCGACGATTTGCAATTGATCCCGGTTGTTCAAGAACGCGTGGCGTCATGGTTGGCTGAGCCCGATCAGGTCGTCGAAGTCACGCGCGCTGAATTGGAAGCCCTCGCTAGCGGCAAGGCACGAAAGTCGCCTCGGTCCCGCCCATCGAACAAGCCACTGGCAGAACAAGTCTGAGCCATGGCCGCTGCATCAGGCGCCTACCGGTTGCAGTTTCTGCCTCAAGCCAAGCAGGAGTGGGACAAACTAGATGGCAGCATCAAGACCCAATTTGCCAAGGTGCTTCTGCGCAGGCTGGATGAACCCAGGGTGCCATCTGCCGCACTGACGGCGATGCCTGATTGCTACAAAATCAAGCTGCGCAGCACCGGCTTTCGTCTGGTCTACCGGGTGCAGGACGACGCCCTTGTGTTGTTGACCGTTGCCGTCGGCAAGCGCGACCTGAAAGACTGGCTGGCGGCAGAGGCGCAGCGCAACCACCGGTCCATGAACAAGGAAACGATCCGCCTGCTCGAAGAAGCCCGCAGCCTGCGCGACAAGGTGGGCAAGCCAGCGCGAGATAACCAGTCCATCGCAGGCATCTTGCAAGCCATGCACGCCCTGCCCGTGCTGGATGCGCGGCCCATGGGCGAAGTGATGTATGACGCTTCCGGCCTGCCCAAATGACGACTGCGCAGCCCACACCGCGCGGCTCTACGTTGGCGCAGCCACACGGGCCGAGGCTTGGCTGGCCGCGTTCGACGCCAAAGGGTGGACACCAAAGCCCGGCTCAACCTGGGCGACCTGTTTACCTACGCGCTGGCCAAAGAGACGGGACTACCACTGTTCTTTCAAGGCACAGATTTTGCCAACACGGCCATTGCAAATGCGATGACGCTGCTCGGCTACGGCATGTCAGACAAAGGTGTGCCGCAGCCCTTGCATGCATCGCAGTAATCGAAACAAACGGGAGCACCCACCTCACTGAAGCTCAGTCTTGAGCACAAGTGCAGGCGTTATGTCTCTCGGTTTTGCAAAGGCAGTCCTAAGTACCGGCTAAGCACCGGCCAAGCGCCAATCCCTCAAGCCAACAGCCGCGAAGAGCGCGGCACGTGCGCCATCAAAAACTCCATCTGGTCGGCCAGGATGCGGCGGTTGCGCAGGATGAAGTCTTCCCAGAGGCTGGGCACATAGGGCGCGTACAGCAGAGGCATGCCGGCCTGCTCGGGGGTGCGGTGGCTTTTGCGGTGATTGCAGGGGCGGCAGGCGGTGACCACATTCATCCAGCCGTCCTGGCCCTGCTGTGCGAACGGGATGATGTGCTCGCGGGTCAGCGTCTCCTCGTCAAAGTGATCGCCGCAGTAGGCACACAGGTTGCGGTCGCGCGCAAACAACTTGCTGTTGGTCAGGCCCGGTTTGAGGTTGAACGGGTTGATGCGGGGCACGCCCTTGGTGCCGATGATGCTGTTGACGGTGATGATCGACTGCTTGCCAGTGATGGCGTTATGGCCGCCATGGAACACCGCCACCTCGCCCCCCATTTCCCAGCGGACTTCATTGGCGGCGTAATGGATCACCGCCTGTTCCAGCGAAACCCAGGACTGTGGCAACCCCTGAGCGGACAGCTTCAAGACTTTCAAAACACCCTCCGGAAACATCCATGAACCGATGACACGGGATGCAGTCGCCTGCATGGACAGGGCCCGAGTGATCGGCGCCTGCCACTGCGAGACAATATACCCTGTTTTCGTGACACACCGGCCGGGTCTGTGCAGTTCAGCAACCCGACCGCGCTACCAAAAAGACAACACCCCATGAAGGTTTTCCGCGGTTTTCGGCACCCTGGCATTGCCCCGGCATGCGCACTGACGATAGGCAACTTCGACGGCGTGCACCGTGGCCACCAGGCCATGCTGGCTTTGCTGCGCAGCGAGGCCGAGCAGCGTGGTGTCCCCAGCTGTGTGCTGACGTTTGAGCCGCACCCGCGCGACTACTTCGCCGCCAGCCGGCGACACCCCGAACTGGCGCCGGCGCGCATTGGCACCCTGCGCGACAAGCTGCTGGACCTGGCGCGCTGTGGGGTGGACCAGGCCGTGGTGCTGCCCTTTTCAGCCGGCTTGGCCGCCCTCGAACCACAGGCCTTCATTGACAAGGTGTTGCTGCAAGGCCTGGGCGCCCGCTATGTGCTGGTGGGTGACGATTTCCGCTTTGGTGCGAAACGCGCCGGTGACTACGCCCTGCTCGATGTCGCTGGCACCGGTGGCGGTTTTGACGTGGCGCGCATGAACAGCTACGAGGTGCACGGCTTGAGGGTCTCCAGCTCTGAAGTGCGGCGCGCCCTGCATGAGGGG
>JBIKZZ010000363.1:0-3377 GCA_044354435.1 Rhodoferax sp.
CGACACGACCACTCGCGTACACCGCCGGTTGATGGGCAGCAAAAGTTTTCAGGCCTTTGAAGTAATCCCGGTTGACTGTTGCACCAGCCTTGATTTCGATCGCGTGCAGCTTGCCGCCCGCTGGCAGTAATAAATCAACCTCGTTGCCTTCAGAATCCCGGTAGAAGTACATTTCGGCCGTCTCACCGGCGTTAAGCCGGTCTTTCATGGCCTCCATGATGACAAAATTCTCAAACAGGCTGCCCCACAGCGGGTCACGCGACACCTGGTCCGCCATACGTAAACCCAGTAGCCAGCAGGCCAGGCCCACGTCGTAAAAATACAGTTTTGGCGATTTGACCAAGCGCTTGCCGGCGTTTCCAAACCATGGCGGCAGCAAATGGACGATGTAGCTGCTTTGCAGCAGGTCAATCCAGGCACGGGCGGTGACATGCGACACACCGGCGTCGTTGCCCAAGCTGGTCAAATTGAGCAACTGCCCGGTGCGCCCGGCACAAAGCCGTACAAATCGCTCAAAGCGCTGCAGGTCCTGCACTGCAGCGAGCTGACGCAAATCGCGTTGCACATAAGTGGCGAAGTAGTCGGCCAATGCTTGTGAAGGGTTAAGGCCCTGGTCATGTATGCGCGGGTAAAAACCCGTCAACAGGGTTTGGGCGAGATCGGGCGCTGATCCAATACCTCTGAGCCGCTGCACTTCGGACAGCGTAAACGGCAGCAGTCGTAATACGGCGGTTCGCCCCGCCAGCGACTGCGACACCTGGGTCATCAGTTCAAACTGGTGACTGCCCGTCAAGATGAACCTGCCGGGCTGCGGGTCGGCATCGACCATGCCTTGCAAGTAAGAGGCAAGCTCCGGCACACGCTGAATTTCATCGAGCACAGCCCCTTGCACATATTGCCCAAGAAAACCACGCGGATCGTCTTGTGCATAGCGGCGCGTGTCTGGGTCTTCCAGGGTGATATATGGCTTGCCGGCAAAAATGCTTTTGGCCAGCGTGGTCTTGCCGCTTTGGCGAGGGCCAGTCAGCGTGATGACCGGATACTGACTAGCCAGGTGCTTGAGCACTGGCGCGATATTGCGCTCAATCATGGCGGCATGATAGCCCTAAAACCTGTAATCTGAAGATTTGATTTTCAAATTGCAGGTTTTTAAGGATCCAATCGCGTAGTAGGTAGCCACCTGGCCAGGGTTGGGCCCTGCGCCACATCCATCTACTTTCCGATACAAAACTTCGAAAAAATCACGCCCAGCAGGTCGTCGGCACTGAACTGGCCGGTGATCTCGCCCAGGGCGTTCTGGGCCAGGCGCAGTTCTTCCGCCAACAGGTCGAGCGCTTGGGCCTGTTGCTGCAGCAGGGCAGCGGCCTGTTCAAGATGGTCTTGCACCCGGCGCAGCGCTTGCAGGTGGCGCTCGCGTGCCATGTAAACGCCGTCGGGCGCGGCCTGCCAGCCGGCCAGTTCCAGCAAGCGGCTGCGCAGCGCATCCAGGCCTGCGCCGGTCTTGGCCGACAGGGCCAAGCCAGCGCCCGGTACCGCAGCGGGCGCTGCATCGGCCTTGTTCCAGACGTCCAGAACTGGCACACTTTCAGGCACTTTTTGGGCTATACGCCTTGTCACCATTGACTCTTCTGCTATGTATTCAGGAGCATTAACACGGGTCAGGTCGTGCAGGAACAGCACTGCATCAGCCTCTGCAATGGCGTCCCAGGCGCGGGCGATGCCGATTTTCTCTACCTCGTCATCGCTGTCGCGCAGGCCGGCGGTGTCCACCACATGCACCGGCACGCCTTCGATCTGGATGGTTTGCTGTACCTTATCGCGGGTGGTGCCGGCAATGGGCGTGACGATGGCCAGTTCGGCGCCGGCCAGGGCGTTGAGCAACGACGACTTGCCCGCGTTGGGTTGCCCGGCAATCACCACCTTGATGCCTTCGCGCAGCAAAGCGCCCTGGCGGGCCCGCGCCAGCACCGTTTGCACGCTGGCCTGCAGCTTGGCCAGTTGGCCCTGGGCATCGGCATGGCGCAAAAAATCGACCTCTTCTTCGGGGAAATCCAGCGTGGCCTCGACCAGCATGCGCAGACGGATCAGCGCCTCTAGCAGCGTGCCGATCTCCCGCGAGAACTCGCCGGAGAGCGAACGGCTGGCGCTTCGGGCGGCGGCCTCGGTGCTGGCGTCGATCAGGTCGGCAATGGCCTCGGCTTGGGCCAGGTCGATCTTGTCGTTCAGAAAAGCGCGTTGCGAGAACTCGCCCGGTTGCGCCAGACGCAACCGCGGCAGCAGCGGCCCCGGCTGCTCGGGGTGCGGCTCTGCGGCGGCGGCCAGGCAGCGCGCCAGCAGCAATTGCAACACCACCGGCCCGCCATGGGCCTGCAACTCCAGCACGTCTTCGCCGGTGAAGGAGTGGGGGGCGGGGAAGAAAATAGCCAGGCCCTGGTCGATGGGCTGGCCGGTTGGGTCCAGAAACGGCAGGTAGGTGGCCTGGCGCGGCTTTAAGGTTCGCCCGCACAAAGCCAGCACCAACGGGGCCAGGCCCCGCCCACTGACCCGCACAATCCCCACCGCACCCCGCCCGGGGGCGGTGGCCACAGCGGCGATCGGGTCTTGGTTCAGAACTTGGGCAGGTTGAACTGCGGCGGCACGCCCATGCGGGTATTGATGATCCACTGCTGTGCAATCGACAAAACGTTGTTGGTGATCCAGTACAGCACCAGGCCCGACGGAAAGAAGAAGAACATCACGCTGAACGCCAGCGGCATAAACCACATCAACTTGGCCTGCATCGGGTCCGGCGGTGCCGGGTTCAAGGCAGTCTGCAGCACGGTGGTCAGCGTCATGATCAGCGGCAGGATGTAGTAGGGGTCAGGCGACGACAGGTCATGGATCCACATCACCCAAGGCGCATTGCGCATCTCGACGCTAGACAGCAGCACCCAGTACAGGGCAATGAACACCGGGATCTGCACCATGATCGGGAAGCAGCCGCCCATGGGGTTGACCTTTTCCTCGCGGTAGATGCGCATCATCTCCTGCTGCATCTGCTGCGGCTTGTCCTTGAGCCGCTCGCGCATTTCCATCACCTTGGGATTGACGGCCTTCATTTTGGCCATGCTGGCGTAGGCCTTGGCATTGAGCCAGTAGAAAGCGATCTTCAGCAGCAGCACCAGCGCCATGATGGACCAGCCCCAGTTGTTGATAAACCCCTGCAGACGGTCGAGCAACCAGTACAGCGGCTTGGCCAAAATGGTCAGCCAGCCGTAGTCCTTGACCAGCTCCAGCCCTGGTGTCAGGGCCTCCAGCACTTTTTCTTCCTGAGGTCCCGCGAAGAAGTTGGCATCCAGCGCTTTGCTGGCACCCGGCTCCAGGCTGCCCAGTGCAGA
>JBIKZZ010000068.1:0-12397 GCA_044354435.1 Rhodoferax sp.
GGTGTAGCGGCGCAGCGGCGAGGTGCTCCAGGCATAGCTTGGCACGCCAATGCCGGCATGCGGCAGCGCCTTGGTGCCCATGCGCACCTTGACGCCGGGCAACAGCGAGGCCTGGCTGCGGTAAATGCCGGGCACGCCCAGCTCGGCCAGCCAGCCGCCCCAGGTGCTGTTGGCCAGGATCATGGCCTCGGCCACGATCAGGTCCAGCGGCGCGCCGCGCATGCGGGTGCTGATCTGTACCTGCTCGTGGCCCTGAGGCTCCTGGCCGTTGTTACCCAGCAGCCGAAAGTTGTAGTCTGGCCGGTTGAAGGTCTCCGGCTTGCCGCGCACCTGCTCGCGCCCGGCCTTCAGGTGTTTGGCCAGCCCGTGCAAAAATGATAGCGAAGAACGCTTATCGGACAGGGCTTCCGGCTCGATTTCATGCATAAAGCCAGGGTCCTGCAGCCAGGCCTCGGTGACCACAGCGTCCAGCTGGTCATGCCGCAAATTGGCCACAATCGGCACCCGCTCCAGCCGGGTCTCGCTGCTGCGTACCGCCAGCGTGGCCTCGTCCAGCGTCACATACAGCGACACTGCGGGGCAGTCACGCCCCTCTTGCAGGGTGTAGCTTTGCACCACCTCGTCCGGCAGCATGGTGACCTTGTAGCCCGGCATGTACACCGTGGACAGCCGCTCGCGCCCCAACTTGTCGATGGCGCTGCCCGGCAGCACGGCCAGGCCCGGCGCGGCGATGTGAATGCCCACCGTGACCACGCCGCTGCCCAGCCCCTGCACCGACAGCGCGTCATCAATCTCGGTGGTGGCCGAGTCGTCTATCGAGAAAGCCTGCGCTGCCGCCAGAGGCAGCTCGTCGCGGATCGGCGGGGCGGCCAGCGGCGCAAACCCGGTGCCACGCGGAAAGTTCTCCAGCAAAAAGCGCCGCCAGTGGAACTGGTAAGGTGAATCAATGGCGCCAGCGCGCTGCAGCAGTTCCAGGACACCGAGCTGGGTGGCCCTCGAGGCCTCCACCACCGCCTTGTACTCGGGCGCGTTTTTGTCGGGTTTGAACAGAATTTTGTACAGCTGCTCACGCACCGGCGCCGGGCACTCGCCCTGGCTCAGTTGCTGCACCCATTGTTCAATCTGTAAGGCCAGTTGCTTTTTCTTCTCAATCGCCGCCAGTGCTTGGGCAATCACCTCGGCCGGTGCCTTGCGAAAGCGCCCTTTGCCAGCGCGGCGAAAGTAATGCGGTGCTTCAAAGAGTCGCAGCAGCATGGCCACTTGCTGCTCCAGCGTGGCGTTAGCTGAAAAATAGTCGCGCGCCAGCTCGGCAAAGCCAAACTCGTCCTCAGGCGAAAACTCCCAGGCCATCTCCAGCTCAATCTCCTGGCTGAGCGCCTGGGCCTGCGCCAGCAAAGCGGCTGGGGCCGGCTTCTCGAACTTCAGCAGCATGTTGGCGCCCTTGACCTTGACGCGCTTGCCGCTGTCGAGCTCCACCTGCGCCGATGTGTCCGCCTCAGACAACATCCGCCCGGCCATGAACTTGCCGGCTTCTTCAAACAATAAGTACATGGGCTGGATTGTCTCTGCAAATGCTGACGCCGGCACTGCCTGCGGCATTCGGCAGGTTGCCGTCATCCCCAAAGCCCACCCCCCGTCATCCCCGGCTTCGACCGGGGATCCATGGCCCCTGGATTCCCGTTGTCACGGGAATGACGACGTTTTCGTTACCCCCCGTCGTCTCCGCCTCACACCCCCCGTCATCCCCGGCCCGGCCGGGGATCCATGCCATCAGTCAATCAGCTCCAGGTTCTGCTGCTCCGCACCCAGCACCAGCTGGGTGGTCAATCGCTGATCAAAGGTGGCCAGTTTGCCCTTATTACGTACTGCCAGTGCCAACAAATAGGCGTCTGTCACTTGCCGATGGCCCAAGATGTGGCGCCAGTTGATCACGCCGGGCGACAGCAGGCTGACATCTGCGGCCCAGAACGCATGTTCGGGTGCCTTGCAGGCCAGTTCCAGGCGCTGCGCCACTTGCGCCGCTGGTCTGGCAGTGGGGTAGCCAGGTTGGGACATGATGCGCACAACGCCGTTTTGGGTGATGGGGCACGAGGCCCAACCCGCGGCCGCCTGGTTTTCTAACCAAGCCATTGCCCGAGCGTGCATGGTGTGGCCAGCATCAAACAGCGCAATCAGCACATTGACGTCCAGCAAAGCGCGCATCAGACGCCCTCTGCGTCGCGCAGCGCGTCAATCTGGGCGTTGGTGATCAACACACCTTGCGACGCAAAAGGCAGGAATCCCGCCACGGCACGTCCCTCGCCGCCATCGGCTTGCCCAGCGCGCTGAGTGCCCGACATCGCCTCCCGCAGCAAGCGAGAAATGAGCTGTCCCGCCGACATGCGTTGCCGACTGGCCATTTCTTTGGCCGCGGCCAGCACGTCGTCTTCAATATCCAGTGTGGTTCTCATGTGGGTGTCTGTTGATGTAAGTTCATCATGATGATAGCGCATCAAAGTACGCAAAAAAAGCCCCGCAGCCTGGTGGGGCGCGGGGCTTGTGGGGTCAGGCCTTGAGGGAACGCCGGTGGGCGCTGCGATCAACGCACCAACTCTGCGGTGTCGTTCATCGTCGTCCTACAAAAGCAGAGTGCCCTTAAACCACCGGGAGACAGATCAATTAAGGTTGTATGCGGCGTAGAAGTTGGCGTACTCACGGCCGGACGGATCGCGTGCCCACAGGTGTAGTCCTGTCATGATGGCGAAGGTTGTGTAACCCGTGTTGCCCGATACGCAGTGCTTTTCACCGGATCCATTGGCGCAACTGATCGTCACCGCCCGCTTGGCTGAGCCAACAGATTGACCATCATTGAATTGGGCCTTGGTACCACTCCCATCTGCATTCGGGCCAGCCTTTCCGTACAACCTGACCTCAGTCGGTGGCAATGCGCCGCTGGGCACTTCCCACGTGGGCACGGCGAGACCGCTCACTGGCAGCTTGGTGTAGCTGTTGTTGCTTGGTGGCGTCGCAGTACTGGCAACAAAATTTGTCGTCAGGTAGCTCAGGCCAGCCGCGTCCAGTTTGGCCCAGGCCCTGGTGCGCATCTCGGCAATCGTGTTGGCGCGAGCGCGAGTTTTATAGCCCTGCGTGGCCAGCACGTTGTTACCGCTGTCGTAATATTTAAAGACCCACAGGCTTTGGTTTCCGTAGCCGCTGATTTCCGCTTCAGTAGCATCCTCAGGGGTGAAAAATAGCCCGGTGTCACGTGCTGCCGGGTGGCTAGCGGTGGAATTCGTATCCGCATACTCGCTGCGAATCCGCACAAAGCTGGTGCCACTTGGCACCATGGTGCTGATCGTTGAGGCGACCGTCCCGTTGCTTTGTACTGGTTGCCGAAGTGTGTTGAGTTTAGGAAAAACCATGCCATCCGAGCCTGGGATCATCGTCAGCGTATTGCCCTTGGGAGTCGTGATTTTGACGTATGCAACCCCACTCGCCAGTGGCGCGTTAAGGGCGTAGCCGGTGCTGAAGTAGCTTGAAGGTACATCGTTGACAAAGGTCCGGATCTGTTGGTAAGCGGACACGCCACCGCCATAGACATACTGGTTGCCGATCAGCTTGAGCTTGCCATCGGTGTCTTTACGCAACACAAAGGTGTCGTAGGCCTCATTGCCTGCGCTGTCCTTGGATTTGTAGCCTGCCACGATGTCACCGTTTTCCCGCGTGAACTCGTAGCTGCCTTGGCTGAAAACCACGCCGCTGGCCCCTTCCTTGAACAGGCTGCCGAAAGCCCCGTTGCCATTTCCGTCGCGACCGACGGCATTCCCATTGCTCTTGAAGTTGCCTGGGCTGTCGCCATAAAAAGCGGTCTTGCAGGCGGTAGCCACGACGTTCGCGGCGTTGCCGATGGCCAGACCATTGCTAATGGCCGAGTCCACACGGGTCGCAAGTGGCAAAGCGTAGCAACTGGTCAGCTGCGCCAAAAAGGACTTGATCAGGTCTGCGGTACCAGCCACCACCAGCTTTGTTTTGTCAATGGTGGGGATGGCGGGCACGGCGGCGACTGTGCTGGCGGTGCTAAATTGAATCGCCACCGGCGCTGCATCTTCGGCCTGTTGTTGCTTGACGCTGATCTCAATGTTGCTGGCTGTTGCGCTGGCCGGCGTGACGGAGATCTTGACCGAGTCAAGCAAACGGTCGTAACCTGCGCCGTTGGCGCTAAAACTGCCGGTGAGCGGGTTGGTCCCGCTGGTTTCGGTGGCAGTGAGGATCGGGGCCAGAATCGCCTGCACTTCATCCACCTTCCCGCTGACGGTCGCGGTTGACAGATTGGCTGTGTTGGCGGCGAGTTCGGCGCCGAGTTTACTCGGGTCGCCTGTGGGGCTGAGCCGGGCCGCAATCAGGTTGGTGATCGGGGTGATGTTGGCCGTGGCGCTGGTGCCGGTGACGCTGGAGACGACGCTGACCAGCGATTCACTGGCACCGTCCGCACCGGACCGCGTGGCGGTCAGGACAAAGGGCGCAACGGCGCCTGCGTTGAGCGTGATGGTGTAGACACCATCTGCGCCGATCGTGGCGCTGGTTCCAACTGTGGCGCCAGTGCTGTCAGTGACGGTCACCGTGGCATCGGAAAACGCAGCGCCTGTGGCGGCGATGCCAGACAGAATTGTTGGCGTGACAACGCCACCCCCACCTCCATCTACACTCCTAGCCCCGCTAGAGCTCGACCCGCCGCAGCCATAAAGCGTCATCAGACCGGCACCGGTCAAACCCAGTACCAGCCGTTTCAATGTCATGTTCATATTTATTCCCTTGTTGATGGTGCAGACAGCCACATGGCCCGGTGATTGGTATCACTTCTGATAGTTTTGATCCGCAGTGTGATTTTCTTCATGCTTGGCGGTTTTGAACATCCCATATTTATGGGATGCCGCGCGCTGGTCAGCCCTCTCGCTTGGCGCTATGCTCGCTA
The DNA here is from genome assembly GCA_044354435.1 of Rhodoferax sp. Taxonomy (GTDB): domain Bacteria; phylum Pseudomonadota; class Gammaproteobacteria; order Burkholderiales; family Burkholderiaceae_C; genus Rhodoferax. The sequence goes on from JBIKZZ010000068.1 coordinate 4,952, forward strand.
CCACAATAAAGGTGCGACCATGTGGCGAGTACTGGTGGTGGAGGATGATGCTGAGATGCGGGATTTTTTCGCCGGCAGTGTGGCGCGGTGCGCAGATTTGGTGCTGGCGGCCAGTGTGGGCACGGTGGCCGAGGCCCGGGCCTGGCTGGACGACTCTTCCAATATGGTGGATGTGCTACTGACCGACCTGGGCCTGCCCGACGGTTCAGGCCTAGAGGTGATCCGCCATTGCGTCAGCCTGCACCCACGCTGTGAGCCCCTGGTGATCTCGATGTTTGGTGATGAAGACAATGTGCTGGCCAGCATCGAGGCCGGCGCTTTAGGCTACATCCACAAGGACGCCACGCCTGACGACATTGCGCAAACCATTTTGGACATGCGCGCCGGCGCCTCGCCCATTTCACCGATGATTGCGCGGCGAGTGCTCTCCAAATACCGCGCTGATCAGGCTAATTTGGCGAACGCCCCGCCCATCCGCTCAGACACGGCCGTGGCCGAGCTGACCGTGCCGGTGACCGATGCGGCTGGCATCACGCCTGCGCGCCAGCTGCTGTCGGCCCGCGAGCAGGAAGTGCTGTCGTACGTTGCCCGCGGCTTTTCTTATGCCGAGATTGCCCGGCTGCAAAGCCTGAGTGTGCACACCGTTCAGTCGCACATCAAAAACCTGTACGCCAAGTTGTCAGTGCACTCCAGAAGCGAAGCGGTGTTTGAGGCCACGCGCATGGGCTTGCTGTGATGCGCAGGGTTTGATGTCCTTGGTTCGCTGGTGCCATCGCTGCTGGTTGGGGCTGGTACTTTGGCTGGCCCTTATGCCCTTTATGCCCCTTATGGCGCTGACGGCCCAGGCACAAGGGCCGACGGTGACATTTAAAACGGCCCAAGCTGAGATCACAGTCCAGGGTCAGACCAAGCAGCACCAAGTTAGTCTGCCCTATTTGTGGGACCGTGAGCATCCGGCGCAGTCTGGTTTGATGGTGTTTGAGCTGCCGTTTTCCCTCGCGGCTCCCCCGCTTGAGCCCTATGGCTTAACAATTACCAAAATCAGCAACGGCTATTCGGTCTATCTCAATGGTGTCTTGCTGGATCGCTTTGGGGATCTGACGCGCCATGACCGAGCCGATGCCAAGTTGCCCAGACTGATTGCCGTACCGTCTGGTGCTTTGCAAGCGACCAATGTGCTGAGACTGATGGTGGGCGCCGACGTCGGGCGCCAGGGCGGCCTGTCCACAGTGACGCTGGCACCTATGGCGTTAGCACAGGCGGCCTACGTGCCATATTGGCGTTGGCGGGTGCTGGGTCTGCAGATGGTGGCCATCTTCAGCGCCCTGGTTGGGCTGATTGGCTTGCTGCTGTGGTTGACCCAGCCTTCGGTGCAGTCCGATGGTACGGTTGGGCGTGACGCGGTCTACCTGTATGGCAGTCTTGCCGAGTTTTGTTGGGTGTTTAGAGTCACCGATGCTCTGCTGGAGAGTCCACCCCTGCCGCTGCCGTGGTGGAGCGTCGTGTCGGCGTTGTCACTGTGGGGGTGGAGCAGCCTCACCGTGCTGTTTTGTATTGAGGTGGTGGGTTGGGGCCAGTCCCGCCGCCTCTCCGGCATGCGCCGCTGGCTGCTTCTGCTTGGCTTGCTCGGCCTTGTGGCTGCGGTGGCGGGTCGAGTCTACGGCTGGCCGCCGGCGTTGACGGTCTGGTATGGCCTGCTCGGGTTGACCTTTCTGCTGTTTTCTTTGGCTGTGGTGGGGCAGGCCTTGCGGCGCGGCGCAGGGCTCAACAGCCGGCTGTTGGCCTTCGCGATTTTGGTCAATGTGCTCATGGGTTTGATTGACCTGTACCAGCTTAGGGTGAGCCCCAGCATGGATGGCCGAACCAGCCTGTATTACTCGTCCGTCCTTTTCGGCTTGGCCGCCGGTCTGATCGTGCTCAGTCGCTTCAGTTTGGTCAGCCGTCAGGCGCAGCATCTCATGAGTAACCTTAACAACCTGGTGCAGCAAAAAGAGCAAGCGTTGTTCATCAGCTACCAACGCCTGGAGAACATCGCACGTGGACAAGTGATCAGCGGCGAGCGCAACCGGATATTGCGCGACATGCACGACGGGGTGGGCTCGCACATCAGCACGGCGATCCAGCAGCTGCAGTCGGGCCGGGTCACTGGCGACGATGTGCTGCAGACGCTGCGCGACTCGCTGGACCAGCTCAAGCTCTCGATTGATGCGATGCACCTGCCTCCTGGCGACATCACCGCCTTGCTGGCCAACCTGCGCTATCGGCTGGAGCCAAGGCTGAAGGCCTGTGGCATTGAGCTTGACTGGGCGGTCGATGAGCTGGAGCCTCTGGCCGGGCTGGATGCGGGCACGATGCGCCAATTGCAGTTCATGCTGTTTGAGGCCATCTCCAACGTGATGCAGCACGCCCAGGCCAGCCGGCTGCGCATCGAGGCCCAGCAGACTGCGCAGGGAGTGCGCATCGGTTTGGTGGACAACGGCAAGGGTTTTGATGCGGACTGGGCCAGCCGGCGGGCCCTCAAGGTGATACAGGCGCGGGCGCAGGCCACCGGTTTGCAGTGCACCATGCTCACCCAGCCGGGTCGTACTGCGTTTGAGATCACATCGGGGCGTGCCGTGCTTTCTGCCTCTATTGTTTGACCTGTAAGTTCTTGGCATGCCTATTTTTCCTTACACATTGGTGGTGCGCGCCTGTTTGCGCTGCTGCTGGCTTGTGTTGTGGTTGTGGCTGCCGACACACCAGGCTGGCGCAGAGGTTTTGACGCTGACGCAGGCCGAGGTTACGTTGCCTGGTCTGCCGGCGTCGACCCCCGCCCCGGTCAATCTGCCGTACCAGTGGGATCGCCATCACCGGGGCGCAGCGGGGGAGGCGCATTTTCAAATTCCGTTCTCCCTTGCGGCAGTGCCTTCAGAGTCCTATGGCCTGTACATCCCGAGGCTGGGAAATGCCTATGCGATCTGGCTGAACGGTGCTCTGCTGGAACAGAATGGCGATCTCATTCGGGGCAAGGGTTCAGACTTTGCCAAGGCGCCGCGCTACCTGGTGCTAACACCGTACCTGATCACCCAACATAACCTTCTTCAAATTCATATCCGGGCCGACGCGGGCCGCCGTGGGGGACTCGCGCCTCTGGTGCTAGGACCACATGAAGAGGTTTACCCACGCTACCTGCAGGATCACCGTAGCCGTATCACGGTCTCGTTCCTGGTTGCGGCGTTCGGTCTGCTGGTGGGCATGGTGGCCTTGGCACTCTGGGCCACACAACTGGGGGCCACTGATCACCTTCGACGCCGGCGCGATCCTTTTTACCTGTATGCCGCAGTTGCAGAGCTGTGTTGGGCGGTTAGCGTGAGCGACGCTTTGATTGAAACGCCGCCCTTGCCCTGGCCTTGGTGGGGTTTGGTGATCCTTTGGGCAACTTCATTGTGGATTTTGATGATGACATTGACTTTTGCCGAGCTCGCCGGATGGCGGCGTCAGCCGGCGGCTATTTTCTTGCGACGGTGGCTTTTGGTGTTGGGCTTAGCCAGCTTCACCGTGGGCTTGGCAGTCTTTCAATTTGGCTCCACTGGCGGGCTAAATTGGCTGTATGTTGCGTCGATTTTGAATACGCTGATATTCACGCCATTTTTTCTATGGTCGGCAGTTCTAAGAGGCTCGTTTTCTCATCGCATCATGGCCGGGGCTATGTCGTTGAACGTGTTGGTTGGAATTTATGACGCGATCCGGTTCTTTCAGGATGCGTACCGCACCCCCTACCTGCGTTACAGCTCGGTGCTGTTCGGGCTTGCTTTGGCGTTCATCGTGGCGCTGCGGTTTCGGGCCGCCAGTTGGCAGGTGGTGACACTCAATGCCAACCTGGCGCAGCAGGTGGCGCACAAGGAGGCCGAACTTGCACAAAGTTACCAGCGGCTTGCGCAGGGCGTGCAAGAACAAGCCCGCAGCGGTGAGCGCAGCCGGATCCTGCGCGACATGCACGACGGGGTGGGCTCGCACATCAGCACCGCGATCCGCCAGCTGCAGTCAGGCCGGGCCAGTGACGACGAGGTGCTGCAAACCCTGCGCGACTCACTCGACCAGCTCAAGGTCTCGATTGATTCAATTCATCTGCCGCCGGGAGACATCACTGCGCTGCTGGCCAACTTGCGCTACCGGCTCGAGCCACGCTTGAAGGCCTGTGGCATTGAGCTGGAGTGGGCGGTGGATGCGCTGGAGCCTCTGGCCGGTTTGGATGCAGGCGCCATGCGCCAACTGCAGTTCATGCTGTTCGAGGCCATCTCCAACGTGATGCAGCACGCCCAGGCCAGCCGGCTGCGCATCGAGGCCCAGCAGACCGCGCAAGGGGTACGCATTGGCGTGGTCGACAACGGCTGCGGCTTTGACACCAACCAGGTGGCGCGCCGGGGCCTGCGGCTGATGCAGGAGCGGGCCACAGCGATTGGCGTGCAGTTACAAATTCACAGCTTGGCGGGGCGTAGCGTTGTCGAACTGAACTTGGGGTGACGATAATCCGGCCATGGCCGTCATATTTCAGACCGTGCCCCTGTGGCGTCGCATCACCCCTTGGTTCCGTGGTTTTGACGGCCCACTGGCCTTTGTCGTGTTTCTGCTGGCCTGTGCTGGCCTGCTGACCATGTACTCCTCGGGCTTCGACCACGGCTCGCGCTTTGAGGACCACGCCCGCAATATGCTGATTGCTGGCGGCATCATGTTTGTCATGGCGCAGGTGCCGCCGCAGCGCCTGATGGCCATTGCGGTGCCGCTTTACCTCGTCGGCGTGGCGCTGCTGGTGGCAGTGGCGGTGTTCGGGGTGACCAAAAAAGGTGCCCGCCGTTGGCTTAACCTGGGCGTGGTGATTCAGCCGAGTGAAATCTTGAAGATCGCCATGCCCTTGATGCTGGCCTGGTGGTTCCAGAAACGGGAAGGTCAGTTGCGCCCGCTCGACTTTCTGGTCGCGGGCGTTTTGCTGGCCGTTCCGGTGGGGCTGATCATGACGCAGCCTGACCTGGGCACGGCGCTGTTGGTGCTCGCGGCGGGTGTGTCGGTCATTTTCTTTGCGGGTTTGAGCTGGCGCCTGGTCATTCCCCCGGTGGTGCTGGGCCTGGTGGCTGTCGCACTGCTGGTGATCTTTGAGCCCCAGTTGTGCGCTGACGGCGTCCGTTGGCCCGGTCTGCGCGACTACCAGCAGCAGCGCGTTTGTACCCTGCTCGATCCAGGGCGGGACCCCTTGGGCCGGGGCTTTCACATCATCCAGGGCATGATTGCCATCGGCTCGGGTGGCTTCTGGGGCAAGGGTTTCATGCAGGGCACGCAAACCCACCTGGAGTTCATCCCGGAGCGCACCACTGATTTCATTTTTGCCGCGTTTTCAGAAGAGTTCGGCCTGTTCGGCAACTTGCTCCTGGTGCTGGCCTTTGGCTTTCTGGTGCTGCGCGCACTGAACATCGCGCTGGAGGCGCCCACCGTGTTCGCCCGCTTACTGGCTGGTGCCCTGGCCATGATTTTTTTCTTTTATGCCTTTGTCAATATGGGGATGGTCAGCGGGATTCTGCCGGTGGTGGGGGTGCCGCTGCCCTTCATCAGTTATGGCGGCACGGCGATGGTGACCTTGGGATTGGCGCTGGGCATATTGATGTCGATTGCCAAATCCAAACGACTGGTGCAGTCATGACCGAACCGGTGGCGCCCTTTCCTGTCAGCGTGGTCGGGGTAGGCAATATGGGCGGCGCCATGGCGCAGCGCTTGCTGGGCCTGGGCTGGCCGGTACGGGTCTGCGATGTGCGGCCTGAGCGCCTGCAACTTTTAGCATCATTTGGGGCTGTAGGCCACGTCCTGCCTGATGTTTCTGCTATGAATTCTGTAGTATGCATCGTGGCCGTGGTGGATGCGGCGCAGACCGAGGCGGTGCTGTTCGGCCCGCATGGGCTGGCCCCTGCCATGCCCATGGGCAGCGTGGTCATGCTGTGTCCGACGCTGGCACCCGAAGACGTGGAGGCCTTTGCCCGGCGCCTGGTCCCCTTCGGCCTGCACGCGGTGGATGCGCCGATGTCAGGCGGCCCGGTGCGCGCGCTGGATGGCAGCATGAGCCTGATGGTGGCCTGTGCCCGCAATGTGTTTGAGCGGTATCAGGCGCTGTTTGATGCACTCTCAAGCCGGGTGTTTCACGTCGGCGAGCGCGTCGGTGACGGCGCTCGCACCAAACTGGTCAACAACCTGGCCGCCGCCATCAACCTGGTGGGTGCGGCCGAGGTGCTGGTGATGGCGCAAAAAATGGGGCTGGACCTGGGCCGCACCCTGGACGTGATCGAGCAGTCCAGCGGACAAAGTTGGATCGGTTCTGACCGTATGCGCCGCGCCATCGCCGGTGACTATGCGCCACGCGCGCACCTGACGCTGCTGCAAAAAGACACGCGGCTGGCGGTTGCAGCAGCCCAGGCTGCCGGGTTTGCCGGGCCACTGGGCGCCAGCGCGCGCGACGTCTTTGCCAGCGCCAGCGCCGCCGGCTTGGACGCGCTCGATGATGCTGCTTTGTTTGACTGGCTGGGCCGCGGCCCTAGAATGAAGCCATGATTTCACGCGAACCCACCCTTGAACGCTTGGCCATTGCCAAGTCCCTGCTGCTCACGCCCTTCGGCTTGGACGAATCCCACCTGCTACGCGCTCTGGCCGAGATCAAGGCGCACCGGGTCGACGAGGCCGACCTGTACTTTCAGTACACCCGCAGCGAGGGCTGGAGCCTGGAAGAGGGCATCGTCAAAACCGGCTCATTCAGCATCGACCAGGGGGTTGGGGTGCGGGCCGTCAGCGGTGAAAAAACCGCTTTTGCCTACTCGGATGATATTTCCGAGGCGTCTTTGTTAGACGCCGCGCGTACCGTGCGCTCTATCGCCACCCAGGCGCAGGGTGCCAGGGTCAAGGCCGGCAAGCGCCGAATCGCCGAGGCCCGCTCGCTCTACCGTGATCTGGACCCGATCGCCAGCCTGGACAGCACCGCCAAGGTGGCGCTGCTGGGGCGGGTTGAGCAACTCGCGCGGGGCAAAGACCCGCGCGTGGTCCAGGTGATGGCTGGCCTGGCCAGCGAGTACGACGTGGTGCTGGTGGCCCGCGCTGATGGCACGCTGGCCGCTGACGTGCGCCCGCTGGTGCGCCTGTCGGTGACAGTCATTGCCGAGCAAAAAGGCCGTCGCGAGATGGGCTCTGCCGGCGGCGGTGGCCGCTTCGGCCTGGCTTATTTTGACGACGCCTGCATCGGCCGCTATGTCGATGAAGCGGTACAGGCGGCCCTGACCAACCTGGTGGCACGGCCCGCGCCAGCCGGCGAGATGACCGTGGTTCTTGGCCCGGGCTGGCCTGGCATCCTGCTGCACGAGGCCATAGGCCATGGGCTGGAAGGCGATTTCAACCGCAAGGGCTCCAGCGCCTTCAGTGGCCGCAGTGGTCAGCGGG
>JBIKZZ010000364.1:0-3364 GCA_044354435.1 Rhodoferax sp.
GCAGTCCATGGCGGTGTTGCCCCCACCCAGCACGATCACCCGGTTCCCCACGCTGGTGACATGCCCAAACGAGACCGATGCCAGCCAGTCGATGCCGATGTGGATGTTGGCCGCAGCCTCCTGGCGGCCCGGGATGTCAAGGTTGCGCCCGCGTGGCGCGCCGCAGCCCACATAGACCGCGTCGTAACCCTGGGCCAACAGGCCAGTCAAAGACTCGATCCGTTCGCCACCCCGAAAATTGACACCCAGATCCAGGATATAGCCGGTCTCTTCGTCAATCACCGACTCGGGCAGGCGAAAACGCGGAATTTGGGAGCGGATGAAGCCGCCGGCCTGTCGGTCACCGTCGAATACTGTCACGTCATAACCCAGCGGCGCCAGGTCTCGCGCCACAGTCAGGGCCGAGGGCCCCGCGCCCACGCAGGCAACGCGCCGTCCATTAGGCGGTGCCAAGGCTGGCATGCGGCCTTTGACGTCGTCTTTCATGTCAGCGGCCACCCGCTTGAGGCGGCAGATGGCCACCGGCTCGGGTTTGGTCACCGGGCCGCCGGTGGGGTCGTTGTTTTCCTCTACCCGTCCGCGCCGGCAGGCGGGCTCGCAGGGCCGGTCGCAGGTGCGCCCCAACACACCGGGGAACACGTTGGACACCCAATTGATCATGTAGGCGTCGCTGTAGCGGCCCTGCCCGATTAGTCGGATGTACTCTGGCACGGGGGTATGGGCGGGGCAAGCCCACTGGCAATCCACGACTTTATGAAAATAGGCCGGGTCGCTGAGGTCAGTAGGCTGCAATGGCGTCTCCTGGTGACCCCAAAACCCTAAACGAGCTGGGGTTTTTTGCAGTTTACGCCTGATGGGGAGATAAGTCACCGGGTAAACCCTTGTTTGACCCGCCCGGGATGTATTAAGTGCAAAGTTGCTCTAATCGAGCGCTGGCATACTCTGTCTGTGACCCCCCGAACTGACCAACCCGCACCGCCTCTGGCAAGCCCCGCGCAGAATGTTGCCGCCCAAGCGGCGGCCTGCACGGCCAGTCCGGGCCACCTGGACGAGCTGCGCGGCACGATTGCTATCAATACAGAAGCTATAAAACCAGCAACGACGGGGGCTTGGGGCCTATTTCTATCTCAAACCGAAGCCCAAACCGCCGCCGACCTGGACCAGCGCTACGCCAGCCTGCAGCGCCAGATTCGCGACAACGGGGTCACTTACAACGTCTATGCCGACGACAACGGCCCGCAGCGCCCCTGGTCACTGGACCTGTTCCCACTGCTGATCGAGCCCGAGCAATGGCAGCGCATCGAGGCGGGTGTACTGCAGCGCATGCAGCTGCTGGAACACGTGTTGGCCGATGTGTACGGGCCCCAGCGGCTGCTGACGCGCGGCATGCTGCCGCCGGCACTGGTGCAGGGCCACCCGGGCTACCTGCGCGCCATGCACGGCGTGGAGCCGGTGGGCGGCGTGCGCCTGCACATTGCGGCGTTTGACCTGGCACACGGCCCCGACGGCAACTGGTGGCTGGTGGGGCAACGATGCCAAGCGCCGTCCGGACTAGGCTACCTGCTTGAAAACCGTTTGGCCATCTCGGGCCAGTTTCCACAGGCCTTTCAGGCGCTGCGGGTTCAGCGGCTGGCCAGCACCTACCGCGCCTTGATGGACAGCCTGAAAAGCCGTAGCCCGGCTGGCGAGGACGCTCACCTGGCCCTGCTGACGCCCGGGCCCTACAACGAAACCTATTTTGAACACGCTTACCTGGCGCGCTACCTGGGCTTGAGCCTGGTCGAAGGCAGCGACCTGATCGTGCGCGATGAAAGCCTGTACCTCAAAACCCTGAAAGGCCTGGTGCCGGTGCACGGTCTGCTCAAGCGGGTTGATGACCAGTACCTGGACCCTCTGGAATTGAGGGCCGATTCCACCCTGGGTGTGCCGGGCTTGCTGCAGGCGATCCGGGCCGGCAAGGTGCTGGTGGCCAATGCGCCGGGCACGGCTTTTCTGGAGTCGCCCGCCTTGATGGGCTTTTTGCCTGCGCTAGCGCAAGAGGTGCTGGGCCAGGACTTGAGCCTGCCGGCACTGCCCACCTGGTGGTGCGGAGAACGATCAGCCATGGAAGAGGTCTTGCCGCGGCTGAGCCAATGCTTCATCAAGCCGACCTACCCCGGCTCGGCGCTGCACCCGGGCTTCGACGCCGTGCTGGGTCGCTCGCTGTCACCGCGCGAGCGGGACGAATGGGCTGGCCGCATCATGCGCCAGAGCGAAGAGCACACGATGCAAGCCTACCTGCCCCCGTCACAAATGCCCATCTGGCAGCCAGGCTCGGCCAATGCCAGCCGTGCATCCGACGGGCGCATGCTGCCACGCTCGGCCATGTTGCGGGTGTTTGCCGTGTCTGACCCGGTCCAGGGTTGGCGCGTTTTGCCGGGCGGCCTGGCGCGGGTGGCTGCGGTAGAGGCAGATGTTGCCTCGATGCAACAGGGGGGCAGCAGCGCCGACGTCTGGGCCCTCACACAGGGCACGGTTGACAGCACCACGCTGCTGCAGCCCGCGGTCACACCCGCAACCCTGGCCCAGCGCAAGCGCCTGGTCACCAGCCGCGCGGCAGAAAACCTGTATTGGCTGGGGCGCTACACCGAACGCGCCGAAAACGCGATCCGCCTGGCCCGCCTGACCTTGGAGTGCCTCAACGGCGAAGAGCAATCCTCGCCACCACTGCTGGCCTGGCTGGGCCGCATGGCCGTGGCCAATACGCTGGTGCTGCCGGGCGTGCCATCACCGGCGCAGGCGCGCCGGGTGTTTGAGCGCTCGCTGATTGCCGGCCTGGGTAGCACCGAGGGCGCCACCAGCGTGGGCTTCAGCCTGCGCGCCCTCAAAATGGCCGGCTCTGCGGTGCGCGAGCGCCTGTCACAGGAGCATTGGCGCGTGATGGTGCGGGCAGAAGAAGAACTCACCAGCAGCTTTGCCGCGCAGGCGCGCAATGGCGACTACCCGGTACAAGCGGCGCTGCACATCCTGAAAAGCTGTGGCGACCACATGGCCGCCATTACTGGCGCCCAGACGGACCGCATGACACGCGACGACGGCTGGCGCCTGCTCAGCATTGGCCGTCACATTGAGCGGCTGGCCTTTTTGGCGTCATCTTTGAATTGCGCGCTGGACACCGGCTCGCTACGCACAAACGGCGGCTTCGAAGCCCTGATTTCGCTGTTTGACAGCACCATCACCTTCCATGCCCAGTACCAACAGAGCCGCGACCTGGCTGCGCTGGTGGACCTGCTGGTGCTTGACGGTGACAACCCGCGATCACTGGCCTGGGTGGCGCACACCCTGCGCGGCAGGCTGGCCAAGCTGGCCGGCAGTGCCCCCGACG
>JBIKZZ010000365.1:0-3359 GCA_044354435.1 Rhodoferax sp.
TCGCCTCAGGTTGCGGTAACTGTAGCCAAGCAGATTAAAGCCGTCGGCACTTTTGGGCTTGGTCACCACATAAGGCTCAAGCGCAACGACCGCAGCCGGCCAGTTTTTTTGACTGATCAGGGCGCGCGCCCGCTGCAACTCGGCGTCAACCGGCGCCGCCGCCGGCGTGTCTGCACTTTGGGCTAGGTTAGCGAGGGCCATCAGCGCCGCCAAGAGAATCAGTTTCAACATGGTTATTCCTTTATAAAAAGTGATGCTAGCCCCCGTATTTATTGGGTTTATAGCTATAAAAAATATAGCAAAATCTCTGGTTAGAGTACCAAGAAATCTTGCGTGTTGGTAGGTCAAAGCAGCTAGATTTTGCGTCGATTCAGCCTTAGCTCGCTGGCGACGCCGCAAGATCACCGATTCATGCGGCAGAATCGACGACTTGATCCCACTCGGCTGGCCGGCTCTAACGACCGCTGCAACACCTGGAGTTCCTTTGCTCTGCCTCGTGTCATGACAGTCCGGCCACGTGCCCTCAGCGGCACAGCATTTGCCACCCTGCTGCTGATCGCCCTGATGATGGGCGCCAACCACGTCGCGGCGCGCCTGGCTTTCAACCACGGGGTGGACGTCGCTACCGCCGCGGCTTTTCGGAGTATGACCACGGCGCTGGTGGTCACAGCCTTGGTGCTGGTGCAGGGCGTCTCGCTGCGGCTGACGCACCGGCACCGCCGCTTTTTGCCACTGATCGGCCTGTTGATCGGGGTGCAGGGTCTGTGTCTGTACTCTGCCGTGGCTCGCCTGCCGGTGGCGCTCGCACTGCTCGCCTTCAACAGCTACCCCTTGTGGGCAGCGGTCTGGGACAGGCTGCTTTACCAGCGTCAGCCAGAGCGCGCCGTCCTGCTGGCCATGCCTGTCATTCTGGTGGGGTTGGCCATGGCGCTTGATGTGTTTGGTGCGGCCTCGGGCCTGGGCGCCGCTGGCCAATGGGGGCAAATTGGCAGTGGCGTCGCCTTTGCGCTGGCAGCTTCGGCCACCTTTGGCCTGGCCATGATCCTGACCCAGCACGAAGCCGGCGACCTTGATGGCCGACTGCGCACCGCTTCGACCATGGCCATGGCAGGCCTGGTCGCCCTGACGACCGTAGGCATTCAAGGCGGCTTTCATTTCCCTGTGGCCGCCCCAGGTTGGTGGGGCCTGGCCGCGCTCACCTTTCTGTACGGCACGGCATTTACCATCATGTTCACGGTACTGCCCAAGCTGGGGGTGGCCGGCAATTCGGCGATCATGAACGTCGAGCCAGTTTTTGCCCTGATCTTGGCCTGGCTGATTTTGGGCCAGACCATTGCGCCACTGCAGGTTGCCGGCGCGCTGCTGGTCGTGGGCACCGTCATGGTCCTCGGTCTGCGCCGGCGGTAGCCAACATCGTGGTTTGTTAGCATCCTGCCAAGTTTGGAGATCCACTATGCAGCCCTTTCACCTCGCTTTCCCCGTCACCAACCTTGAAACCGCGCGCGCCTTTTATGGCGGCGTGCTGGGCTGCCCGGAAGGGCGCAGTAGCGCCGATTGGGTGGATTTTGATTTTTATGGTCACCAAATCGTGGCCCACCTGTGCGTGTCGATGGACGCCAGTTCAGCGCGCAGCGAGGTCGACGGGCACGGCGTCCCGGTGCGCCACTTTGGCATGGTCTTGACCATGCCCGACTGGGAAGCGCTGGCCAGCAAGCTCAAGGCGCTGGGTACCAAGTTCATCATCGAACCGTACACCCGTTTCAAGGGGGAGCCCGGCGAGCAGGCGACGCTGTTTTTTCTTGATCCTTTCGGCAATGCGATCGAGTTCAAGGCATTTCAAAACCCACAATCCCTGTTTGCCAAATGAGGTCGCCCACCACACAACTGGCCATCAGCTACGCCGATGTGGCCGCTGCTCACGCCCGATTGCAAGGTGTGGCGCACCGCACACCGGTGCATACGTCTCAAACCGCCAATGCGCTGACCGGGGCGCAGCTGTTTTTTAAATGCGAGAACTTCCAGCGCATGGGCGCCTTCAAGTTTCGCGGCGCCTACAACGCGCTGGCGCAATTCACGCCAGAGCAGCGGAAAAGCGGCGTTTGCGCTTTCAGTTCAGGCAATCACGCGCAGGGCGTAGCGCTGTCGGCGCAATTGCTGGGCATTCCGGCTGCGATCGTGATGCCGCTGGACTCGCCCGCCGTCAAGATGACAGCCACACGCGGCTATGGTGCCGAAGTCATCCCCTATGACCGCTATACACAAGACCGCGAAGCGATCGGACGGCAACTGGCACAAGAGCGTGGCATGACGCTGATACCACCCTATGACCATGCCCACGTGATGGCCGGTCAGGGGACGGCCGCCATCGAGTTGTTTGAAGACATAGGGCCGCTGGACCTGTTGCTGGTCTGCCTGGGCGGCGGCGGGCTGCTCTCTGGCTGCGCCGTGGTGGCGCAGCAGCTGAGCCCGGATTGCCGGGTGATCGGGGTCGAACCAGAAGCCGGCAACGATGTGCAGCAAAGCAAACAGCTGGGGCACATTGTGAAAATCGACACGCCCCGAACGATTGCCGACGGGGCCCAGACGCAGCAGGTTGGGCACCTCACCTTCCCGGTAATTCAAACCCTGGTGGATGACATCGTGACTGTCAGCGATGCACAGTTGGTTGAAGCTATGCGTTTTGCAGCAGCGCGCATGAAGATGGTGATCGAGCCCACGGGTGCGCTGGCCATGGCAGCAGCCATGCAAGGCGTTGTGGACGTTCGCGGCAAGCGCGTGGGCGTGCTTATTTCAGGCGGCAACATCGACATTGCCCAGTTTGCCAAGTACCTGGCCTGAGCTGTCTATCCCTGGTGCACGGGCATCAGGGCCGCTCCAGATAGCTCTGGAAAACCCCAACGTGCACAAATGCCGGATCAGCTGAATCCGGCCACAGGTGCAGGGCGTCAAATCGCACATCGTAGGTCGGCTCATCAGATGCCGCCACACCATGGGCGTGCGCGTCTGGGAACGGGTAGGCTGGCGACTCCCCCACCACCACGCCGACCTTGCCACGGATATAGGCCGGCATGCGCACATGACCGGCCACCAGGTCGGCTCTGACCCGCACCGAGTCCCCCAGTTTGAAAGCGTCACGGTCCGCCACGTTACTGCGCCCACCGGCACTGGGCAGCGCCAGAGGAAATGCGCCCTGAGCGAGCTGCTCTAGCTCAACCAGGCTCACCACCGCTTTTTCAACGCACAAAGTAGCCAGGCTGGTCAGGGTCCGCTCGTAATAGCTGGCATTGAGGTAATGGCGCGGCTCCATGCGTTCGATCGCATGCCGGTACTCATCCATATTGAAGAGTCCGCGCCGGACC
>JBIKZZ010000069.1:0-12342 GCA_044354435.1 Rhodoferax sp.
AAGGTGGGCAGCATGCTGATCAGGATGGCGCCCAAGATGGCACCACGCAGCGAACCCAGGCCGCCGATGGTGACCATCAGCACCAGCTCCAGCGAGAGGATCAGGCCAAAACCTTCTGGCGTCAGGAACCCAACATGGTGGGCCAGCAGGGCGCCACCCAGCCCGGTGACCATGGCCGAGACCACAAAAGCCAGCACCTTGTAACCCGCCACCCAGATGCCCAGGCTGTAGGCCGCAGCCTCGGAGTCGCGCACCCCCATGAAGGCGCGCCCGGTTTTGGCGCGCATCAGGTTAAGCAAACCCAGCAGCACGATCACCAGCACCACCAGACACAGGTAGTAGAAAGATTGCAGCTTGGACAAGTCCAGGCCGAACAACACCGGGCTGTTGACAGAGATGCCGTTAAAGCCGCCAGTGACGCTCTTCCAGCGGCCGATCACATGCTCGGTCAGGATGGCGAAGGCGAGCGTCACCATAGCCAGGTAGAGCCCCGACACCCGTATCGCCGGCAGCCCGATGACCAGACCAATGAGCCCCGTAAAGGCAGCGGCCAGCAACATCGAGGGCACCAGCGGTACCCCATGCGCGAGCAGCCAGGTGTGGGTGTAGGCGCCGATGGCGATGAACGCCGAGTGTCCCAGCGACACCTGGCCGGTGTAGCCCACCAGTACCATCAGGCCCAGGCTGACAATGCACATGATGAACACGTAACTGAGCTCGCCCACCACATACTTGGGCATCACCCATGGGGCGATCAGCAGTGCGGCCATCAGCAAACCGTAAGCCAGCCTGCCGGGCAGGTAGCGCAGCAGGGCATGGCCGTCGCGGTAGGTGGTGTCGTAGGCAAAGCGCATGGGAGGCAGCTTGTCAGACCCGGCGTCCGTGGGCTTCGCCCAAGAGCCCGCGCGGCCAGAGGATTAGCACACCGATGAGCACGATGTAGGCCATGGCATCCTTGAAGCCGTCGGGCAGGTAGACCCCGGAAAACTGTTCGATCACGCCCAGCAACAGGCCGCCCAGGATGGCACCCGGTACGCTGCCGAACCCGCCCAACACCAAGGCAGCCAGCGCTTTGAGCACCACGATCCACAGACCGATGTCAACCAGCGCAATCGGCGCCAGCAGCAGGCCGCAGACGGCCGCAATGGCGCCAGAGATGGCCCAAACCATCGAGGTCACTCGCTTGACCCGGATCCCGCTGAGGTAGGCCGCCAACTGGTTTTGCGAGGCCGCCTGGATCGAGGTGCCGAGGGCGGTTTTCTTCAGAAACCAAAACAGCACCAGTGTGATCAGCAGTGAACTCCCCACGATGGCCAGGCTGAGGTCATTGATCACCAGTGTGCCCAGCTGGGTCTTCTGTCCGGTCCAGGGGGTAGGGTAGGTGCGTGAGTCTGGCCCGAAAAACATGCTGACCAAACCACGCAGCATGAAGGCGATGGCGATGGTCAGCATGACCCCCGCAAATTGCGGTTGCCCGACGATCATGCGCATGATGCGGGCGTCAATCAGCCAACTCAGGGCTGCGGCCAGCAGCACGGTGGCCAGCGTCGCCAGCCAGAACGGCCAGCCCAGCCCGACGATCAGACCCCAGCCCACAAAAGAGGACGCCATCAACACGTCACCATGTGCGAAATTGAGGACCTCGGTCGCTTTGTAAGTGAGGACCAGTCCCAAGGCCACCAGCGCATAAATGGCGCCGATGGCGACCCCATTGAGGGTCAGCTGAATTAATTGGGCAAGGTCGGAATTCAAGGTTTGAGTCTGGATTGACTAAGTCTAGTTTGCGAAGTGATATTTTTTCACATTCACTTTGTTTCGTCTACCTGTCACGAGCCCTGTTGTGCCCAATCAAGGGTAAACACCGACGTTACTTAGCCGCTCTAACACCAGCGCGCTAGCGACGCCTGCTGCACCGCAAATGGCAATGCAACCGTAGCGCAGCTCACGCCGGTCCAATTCATCCAGCAGCACACTGACCAGCGCTGCGCCGGTGCAGCCCATGGCATGACCGATGGCGATGGCGCCGCCATTGACGTTCACACGGTCTTGGTCGACCTTCATGTCCTCCATGAAGTGAAGGGCCATGGCGGCAAAGCCTTCATTTATTTCAAACAGGTCAATGTCCGCGGGCTGCAACTGGGCGCGTGCGATCGCAAGCTGGGCTGCACGCACCGTGCCGGTCAGTGCCAGAGTGCGGTCAGAGCCGGTGTCTGCCATACCCAGGATGCGCGCGCGCGCCGGTAAGCTGGCCCGCGCCAGGGCGGCGGCTGATCCCAACAGCACAGCCGCGGCACCATCGGCCATGGCAGGCGAGTTGCCGGCGTGGTGGCTGTGCATCACGGCAGCGAGCCCGTAGCGTCGGCACAACTGCGCATCCCAACCGGCGTCACCCCCCTTGGCGCCCCAGGCAGCGAAAGACGGCGCCAGGGTGGCGAGCGAAGCGCGCGTGGTGCCGGCCCGGATGTTTTCGTCTCGGTCCAGCAGCAGTTGGCCATCGTCGTCAGTCACCGGAACCATGGAGGGTGGCAAGCCGCGAGCGGCGGCAGCGGCGGCCCGTTGCTGCGAGCTGACCGCGTAATCGTCGAGTTGCTCCCGGGAGTAGCCGCGTTGGGTGGCGATGGCGTCTGCGGCAATGCCGATGGGCACCAGGTGCGCTAGGGTCTGGAGTGCCAGGTCATGCGTTAACGCGCCTTGATCGCTGCCCATGGGCACGCGTGACATCATCTCGACGCCGCCCCCGACGGCCAGTGTGTCGCCGTGACTGGCTTGCAGCGCAGCGAAATTCACAGCCGACAAACCGGAGGCGCAGTAGCGGTTGATCGTGACCGCGCCCACCGCGTCATCCCAGCCGGCCAGCGGCAGGGCCAGGGTGCCCACGCTGGCCCCCTGATCACCGGTTTGGGTGACACAGCCGAAGACAGCGTCGCTGACCTGGCGGGTGTCCAGAGCGGTGCGGGAACTCAGGGCCGAAAGGGCCTGGGCCAGCAGCAGCGCTGGTTTGATGGCTCGCAGGCTGCCTTTGTCATTGCCTTTGCCGCGTGGCGTGCGCACAGCCTGTGCGATGTAAACAGGGTTCATAGTGTTGGCTAGCTCAGTGGGTTGGGGTTTGCATCAGGGTGGTGAAGGCATCGTTGGCGCAGTTGTAGTCATTCAGGGGCATCGCGTTCAAGTCCACCAGCTGTGCAGCAAGCTGCCCGGCTTGCATGGGCAGTGCGTCGGTTTCCCCGACGCCTGCCCGGCGGATCAGGCCAGCACCGGACACCAACACCTCGCCCGACACGTCACAGGCCGGGCTGGCCAGCCAGGCCACCAGAGGCGCGACCAGGTTAGGGTCCAGTGCGTCGGCCATGCCCGCATGCAGGTGCGGGGCGGTCATCTGCGACAAGCCATAGGGGGCGATGGCATTCACCAAGACCCCGTGCCTTCTCCCTTCCAGGGCCAGCGCGCGCATCAGACCGATCACCGCCGCCTTGGCGGCCGAGTAGGCCGCCTGACCGACGTTGCCGTACAGGCCTGCGCTGGACGTGGTGAGGATCAGCCGGCCATAGCCTTGTCCCACGAGCTTCGGCCATGCGGCATGGGCCAGGTGCAAGCTGCCAAAAAAGCTGGTGTCAAAGATGTGGCGGAACTCATTCATGCTTTGTTTGACAAAGGTGCGCCCGTGGTCGAGGCCCGCATTCGCCACCACGATGTCTATGCCGCCAAAATACTGCTGCGCTTCGTCCATCATCTGCAAGCCGCTGCCAGGCTCGCAGACATCACACCAACTGGGCTGCGCGGTGCCGCCAGCCGCGCGAATGGCCTCAACCGTCAGACTCGCCGAAGTGATTGCGTCGGCCTCGCCTGGATGGCGCCGGTTGTTGACCAGCACACGGGCGCCACGGCTGGCCAGATGCAGGGCATAGGCACGGCCCAGGCCCTTGCCTGCCCCTGTGACGATGGCGCGTTGGCCCTGCAGGTCCAGCGTGGTCATCCCGGTTTGCCCCAAGGAAAGAAGGCCGGTACCCGTGCCATGTAGTCCGCATAGGTGGGCTTGGTGCGCGCCAGGTAGCGCTCCTGCATAGGGGTGGCCGAACCGG
Source organism: Rhodoferax sp. (assembly GCA_044354435.1). Taxonomy (GTDB): domain Bacteria; phylum Pseudomonadota; class Gammaproteobacteria; order Burkholderiales; family Burkholderiaceae_C; genus Rhodoferax. Next base: position 4,080 of record JBIKZZ010000069.1, read on the forward strand.
CACTCATAAACCAGGTCACATACAGCGGGCAAGCCAGAGCCAGCCAACCCCAGGGGTGCATCAGCCCCAGCGCACCGAAGCTCCACCAGACCACGGATTCGCCGAAATAGTTGGGGTGACGCGACAGGCGCCACAAGCCGGTGTCCAGCACCATGAGGTGGTCAGTCCGGTTGGCCTTGAAGCGCTGCAGTTGCAGGTCGCCCACCACCTGAAAATAAAAACCCAGGCCAAACAGTGCCAGGGCAATGGCATGCTGCCAGCCCAGCGCCTGCGGGCCCGATGCGACGGCAAGGACCAGGCCCAGGGACCAGAGCCACACGGTGACCCCCTGCATGATGAAAACCTGGAAGTAGCTCCACCACCACCAGGCCCCGCCAAAACGCCTGCGCCAGGCGGCATAGCGGCCGTCTTCGCCGTGTCCGCGATTGCGCAGACCGATGTGCGAGGACATGCGCAGGCTCCATAGCGCGACCAAGACCACGATCATGATCTCATGTGGCGACCATTGGCCGCGCCATACCACCAGGCTGGTGACCGGAATCGCCACCGCCAGCGGGTAGGCCACGTCCATAATGCCGCAGTCACGCCGGGCCAGGCTAAGCAGCCACACCGCGGTCAGGAAAACTGCCGTGATCAAGCCCGAATGCAGGTAGAGCGTCAGAAAGGCCGAAGCCGGAGAACTGGCGGGCAGCAGCAGCCAAGCCAGGACGATCACCATCGCCGCGATAGGGTAGACAAACTCGCGGGCGGTGCCGACCCGCAGCTCCGGTCGACGCCGGAACACCAGCAGGCCAGCCATCCAGATCAGCCAAATGCCGGCGGCAACCAGGGGCAGTGCTGCTTTCATGGCAGGCTCAGCAAACCGTCGCGCACGTCGGCACCATTGGCCCAGCAGGAGTGCGTGCCGCTGCAGAGTTTGTGGGGCAGCTCGATGCGGCAGACCGGGCCGTCGGCGAAGCGCTTGCAGTCGATCAGCAAGGCTTCGGAGCGCTGGGTGTTCTCGTTGGTGACAAAGGTCACCAGGTAGCCATCGTCTTCCTCTGTGGCGTTGATGCGTGGTGCGAAGGGCGCCTCGCTGGCGTACTGTCCCTCTGGCAATGCAATTTGCCACGACTGTCCGGTTAGCAGGTCATGTTTGACGTAGCCATTGAACAAAAACCAGCCTGGCACCTGCACGGCACTGTAGATATAGCGGTAGTGGCGCCCGGCGTAGCGCTGGTTGATCATGCCGAACTCCAGCGTGCGATCGTCCAGGCGCTGCTCGCTGGTTTGTCCGGTGACCAGGTTGAAGCGCCAGCGGTGCAAGCGGGTCTTCATTTTGTACTGATCCAGGTAGGACATCATCCGCTCGTAGCCCTTGGGTGCCCCGTCAAAGTTCTTGGGCTCGGGCTCTTCCTCGAAATAGCCATCTAGAACAATCTCATCGCCTTCTTCATAGGCATTGAGCCAATGCAGCACAAAGGTGGGTGCGGCTTCAAACCAGCGGATGTCCTGCGGCTGGCCCCGCCGGGGAATGATGGCAAAGCGGGAGGGCTGGTCGGCATGGAACTTGACCACATGTTTGCCCTGCTTGAGCAGTTCCGGGTCCCAGTAGAGGGGAAAGTCGTTCAGGATGGCGTAGTGCTCGGTGAAACACATGTCATGTGGCAACCGCGGCCCCGGTAGCGGTATTGGCACGTAGTGCACCAGTTGGTCGTGGCGGTCCACCACGCCATAGTGCATGTAGGGTGCATGCTTGGAGTAATTGAAGAACAGCATCTCACCCGTGGCTTCGTCGACCTTCATGTGGGCCGAAATGCCATCCAGCGGTGACCAGGCCGGTATGCCCTGTTGCGCCAGCGTGAACGGGTCCAGCCGGTAGCCCTCGCCGCATTGGTAGTAGGAGGTGAACGCGCGCCCGGCATGCACCACCACATCGGTGCTCGACGCGTCCTTGATCGAGCCATGTGCGCCCCAGCCAGGCCGGGCTGACAGCGCCGGGTTTTCCATCAGGCCAGCCCAGAGCCGTTTGCCGGCCTCCTGTTCGGCGCTGAGGCCCTTGGTTTGTACAAAGCGGTTGCGGTAACTGGCTTTGCCGTTTTGGAAACTGATCATGTGAACCATGCCGTCACCGTCAAACGGGTGGTAACGGCCGATCGACCGGTAGACGGGGTTCTGGGTGTTGCGCAGGTAAAGGCCGTCAATGTCATTGGGAATCTTGCCTGAGAGCACCGGCATGTCGGTGGCGTTGACCTCTTCGAGCAGTGGTGTCCAAGCTCCTTGCAGGTAGGGGTGGTCACCTGGCTCAATGTCAGATTCAAGACGGCGGATCAACTCGGTCGACATAAGAACTCCTTGGTGCGTCAGTCGGGTGCATCAGAAAAGGAAACGTCCCAGGGCAGGACGGGTGCTCGGCAGGCGCTGCACAGCACCTTGGGCACAAAGCGGTGGCCACAGTCTTTGTGAACGGGTCGGATGGCACTGGGTTGCTGCAGGTAGTCGCGGCTGGCCCAGGTGGAAAAGCAGACCAGGTAGCCAAACAGGTCGCGGCTCGCAGGCGTCAGGCGGTAGCGCATGCGCCGGGCGTCGGCGACATCGGGCTGCGCCAGCAACAGGCCGGTCTCCACCATGCCGCTGAGCCGTCGTGCCAGCACGCTGCTGGCAATCCCCAGTACCCGGCCCAGTTCGTCAAAGTAGTGGCAGCCCAGCACGACCGCTGTCACGATCAGCAGTGACCAGCGGTCCACCCGCAGGCCCTGGCCCATGCTCTGCGTGCTGGCGCTGGAGACCCGGGCATTGCGGCTGAGGTCATCGGCCAGCAGCAATTCCGGCAGGGGTTGCAGGCTGAAGGTCAGGTCGTTCATGCCGGTTTTCTCGCTGCAGGCGGTGCAGGCCAGCACCGGCAGGAATGGCTTACCGCAGCTTTCGTGGCGCAAGTAGCCGGGCAAGCTGCGGGCGCGCTGACCCCAGCGCCGCTCCCACATCCAGATCATCAGTACCTGGTCATAGAGTTTGAGCCCGGCCTGCGTGAGGTGGTAGGCCTGGCGCCGCGGGCGCTCTTGGTAGGGCTGCTGGCGCAGCAGCCCTAGCTTGACCAGTTTCCCCAACCGGTCGGTCAGGGTGGAGCGGGGGATGCTAAGTTGCACTTGCCAATCCTCAAACCTCTTCACGCCGGTGAAAGCGCCCAGCAGCACGGCCGCGGTCCATCGGTCGCCCATCACCTTGAGGCCGTGGTTGAGCGTGCTGCTCAGCAGGGCGTCATGGGTGAGTTGCAGGTCTACCATGCGCGGCGCCAGCGGCCGGCTCAGGCCTGGCAGGCCACGACAAAGCTCACCACGGTGGCGCAGGAGCCGCCGATGTTGAGCGTCTGGACGCGCTGCGCCCCTTCAATCTGGCAGTCACTGGCGGTGCCGGTGACCTGTCGCGCCGCGTCAAACAGCATACGCGTGCCCGTGGCACCCACCGGGTGGCCGCAGCCGATCAGACCACCACTCATGTTGACCGGGCAGCGGCCGCCGGGCTCGATGCTGCCATCCTCCACTGCCTGCCAGCTTTGGCCCGGCGCGGTCAAGCCCAGATGGTCGATCGCCATGTACTCGGTGGTGGTGAAGCAGTCGTGGGTTTCCACGCCTTGCATGGCATCGATCCCGCCCACGCCAGCGCGACGCCAGGCATCCTCGATGGTGTCGCGTACATGGGGAAAGACATAGGCGGCATCGGCGCTACGGGCCAGCTTGTCCTTGAGTTTGAGGCCGGCATTGCGGTGGCCCCAACCGGCGATATGCGGCAGCTTTGCCAGCGAGCTGCCCCGTCGCTGGGCGTGGGCCCGGGCGAAGCTGGCCGAAGCCAACACCACGGCGCAGGCGCCATCGGTGATCTGGCCACAGTCCTGGCGTCGAGTGCCGGGCTCGATGACCGGGTTGGCCTGGTCGTCATCGGTGAAGCTCAGGTCATCGAAAGTCCACTTGCGTGTTTGGGCCAGTGGGTTGCGCCGGGCGTTGCTGTAGTTCAGTTCGGCGATGCGGTTCAGGTGTTTGCGGTCCAATCCGTAGCGTCGCTCGTACTCCTGCGCCACCAGGCCAAAGGCTGCCGGCCACATGAAGGTGCAGTCAATGTCTTCATGCCCTTGCCAGGCGGCGGCGTTCTGGTTTTGCGACGCGACATTACCAGGCAGGTTTTTGAACTCCTCGACCCCAAGCACCAGCACGCAGTCGTAGCGGCCAGCCTCGATCTCGGCCATGGCGCTGAGTACGCCCAAGGACGACGAGGCACAGGCGCCTTCATGGCGCATGGCCGGCACGCCCCACAGCTCGGGCACCACTTGCGCCACCATGGCGCCCAGGTGGGCCTGCTGCCGCTGCAGTTCACCAAAGGCGTTGCCCACGTGGATGCTGGCGATCGACCCGGCGTCCAGCTCGCACGCCGCTAGAGCGCCGAGCGTGGCCTCTCGCGTGATGTCGGAGATATCCTGTCCCTGGCGGGACCAAACCTTGGCGAAATCGGTCTGGTAACCGCCCAGCACATACACGGGTTCACGCATGCTGATCTCCTTCGCCCAGCCAGGGCAGTTGTTTGAATCGGTTCAATGCTTGTTGGTAATCGCGGGCCAGTTCATCCACCACCGAGGCCACGCTGGCGACAGATTTGATCGGGCCCAGGCCCTGCCCGGCGGCCCAGACTTCGGTCCACTTTTTGCCAGCGAACGACTGGTTGCTGTCGTACTGGCGGCCCGGCGCATCGGGCATGTTGTCGGGGTCCAGCCCTTGGGCGCGCAGCGATGACTTGAGCCAGCTGGCAGCGGTGCCTGTTACCCCAGCGCTGACCACCAGGTCGTCGATGCTGCTGTCCACTACCATCTGCTTGTAGTCTGTTGGCGCCAGGCTTTCAGCGGTGGGGATAAAACGTGTGCCCATGTAGACCAGGTCGGCGCCGCTGGCTACGGCACCGGCCACACCCCAACCATCACCGATGCCGCCGCCGGTGATGACGTAGCCATCAAAAAACTCGCGCACAGCGCTCACAAAGGCAAACGGCGAGAGGAAGCCCGTATGCCCGCCTGCACCGGCGCAGACACAGGCCAGGCCGTCGGCGCCAGCCGCCACGGCCTTCTTGGCCAGCCCGACCGAGATGACGTCGGCGATCACCAGGCCGCCGTAGGCGTGCACCACCTCGATGGCCGGTTTCGGGCTGCCCAGCGCCGTCACCACCACCGGGGGTTTGAAGCGTGCCACCAGCGCCAGGTCTTCCGCCAGACGGGTGTTGGACGAGTGCGTCACCAGGTTGGCGCACCAAGGGCCGATGGTGGCTGCCGGTTGCGCGTCGCGCGCTTGTGCCAGGCCTTCGGTGATCTCGTGCATCCAGTCGGCCAGTACCGAGACCGGACGTGCATTCGGTGTTGGAAAAGCGCCGATGATGCCGGCCTTGCAGGCGGCCAGGACCAGTTCGGGCCCAGAGATCAAGAACATTGGCGCTGCCACGACAGGCAGACGCAGGACAAACGGCAAGGGGCGCCTCGCCAAAGTCATGGCAGATCCTGGTGGAATTGGGTCGACAGGGCCAGTTGCAGTATCAGCCGCGCCAGGGCTGGCGCCTGTTCGATGGGGGTTTGATGGCCGGCATCATCGAGCCAGACCAATTGGGCTGCGGGGATCAGATCAGCCAGTTCCTGGGACAGGGGCGGTGGTGTCACCTTGTCCGCGCGCCCGCACACGACCAAGACCGGTTGGGCGATGGTGGCCAGCATGGGCCGGTGATCGGACCGGATCATGACGGCGCGGGTTTGCCGGATGGCGGTGGCGGCACCGACCTCGTGCAGCATGCGGCGCATGCCGTCGACCCAGTCCGTATTGGCCAGGCTGTTGGGGTGCAGGCTGAACGGAATGATGCCCTCCACAGTGCGGGCGAAGTTGCGCTCCAATGCACCTATGGTTTTTTCGCGCAGCGCCAGGGTGTCGGCGGTTTCGATAGCGGCAGACGAGTCGACGAGCGCCAAGGCCTGAACCCGATGGCCGTGCCGGGCCAGCAGCTCGATGGCCACATAGCCGCCCATGGAGAAGCCGCAGACGGTCAGTCTGGCTTCAGTCGGCAAGTCAGCCACCAGGGCCCATGCATCAGCGGCCATGGCCGGGATCGAGTCTTGCGTCAGTACATCGGCAACACGCACATCCAGTGTCGGCTCCAGGTCGGCCCGCACCGCATCCCAGATCGCTCCGGTGTTGAGCATGCCGGGAATCAGCAGCAGCACTGGCTTCATGCGGCCTCCGGGGCCAGCGTGCGGGCCTGTTCACGCAGCTCGCGCTTGAGAATTTTCCCCACCGGGTTGCGGGGCAGTGCGTCAATCTGAAGCACGTATTCGGGCAACTTGTAGGCTGCCACGCGCTGTTGGCTGCGCAGAAACGCCACCAGATCACCCAGCGACACAGTCTGCCCTGGTGCGCTGACCACACAGGCGCACAGCTTCTCACCAAGTATCCGGTCTGGCACGCCCACCACCGCCACCTCCTGCACGCCCGGGCAGGCCGCCAGCAGGCCTTCAATCTCCTCGCTGGAGATGTTCATGCCGCCACGCATCACCAGGTCTTTCGACCTCCCCACATAGCGGTAGTACTGGCGTCGGTCACCGGCAATCTCGAACAGGTCACCGGTGCGGTAGAAGCCCTGTTCGTCAAAAGCGCGGGTCGACATGTCTGGCGCATTGAAGTAGCCGCTGAACACGGTGGGTCCCTTGAAGCGCAGTTCGCCGGGCTGGCCGGTTCGGGTGATGTCGGCCCCACTGTCAAGATCAACCAGCCGTGTCTGGATTTTTCGGGCGGTGGAGACGCGCCAGTCAAAGCCGGGAACGCCGGCGCGCGGAAAGTATTGCGCGCGCAGGGCCGGGTCGGGGATATCTATGTCGCTGCCGGACAGCGCAGCTCCCTCATTGGAGCCGAAGTAGTTGACGATTTGCACCCCATGCCGCTCGGCAAAACCGCAGACCATCCACTCTGACAGTGGCGCCGAGCCTGAGCCGATGCGTTTGAGGCGCTGAAAATCAATGCCGGCCAGCAGGCGCTCGTCCTGCAGAAGCATGTTCAAAATAGCGGGTGCGGCCACCGTGTAGTCGATGCGCTCCTCGCGCAACTGCTGTAAAAACACCGGCAGGCTGAAGGGTTGGTGTTGCACCACCGTGCCGCCCAGCACCAGCCAGGTCACGAAGGCCGCGGACAGGCCCGACATGTTGACCAGCGGGAATGGGTTCAACAGTCGGGCGCCGGGGGCGAGCTGGCCCGCGTCAATGATGCTGGGCGGCACGATCAGCCATTCGTTATGGCTACGTGGCACGCCTTTTGGAGCGGCTTCAGTGCCCGATGTCCAGCAAATGCTGAACACATCATTGGCGTTGACAGCGGCGTCCTGTTCGGCCTGCGCCAGCTGTGCTTGGTGTTCAGTCGTCAACGTATCGGGCCAGGTCGACTCGATGCCGACCACCCCGGCTGGCAGGTCGGGGCCCCAAGCCAGGACCGTGCGCATGCTTGGGTGGGCAGCGCTGAGCTGGCGGTACATGTCGGCTGCCAGGTGGGCATGGCCGGCGCGGCCGATCTGGGTGAAAGTGATGGCCGCCTTCGCGGCGGTGAGTGACAAAATATGTGCCAACTCATGTTCACGGTACTGAACGGGTACCGGCGTCACGACCACGCCAAGCCGGGCGCAGGCCAGGTACACCACGTACTGCTCCACGCCGTTGGGCAGGTGTACCACCACAATGTCATCGCGACCTAGGCCATGGCGCAGCAGCAGCAGGCAAAAGCGGTCAGTCTCCTGCGCCAGATCTCGCCAACTCAGGCGCCGCTGCGTGCCATGGGCAAAATCACTGCGATTGCAGGCGTCGACCACGGCTTCGGCATCGCCGCGCGCGCTGACCTGCTGCACAAACAAGTCCCATAGCGTTTGCTGGCCCCACCATCCCTTTGCGGTGTAGTCGGCGATGGTCTCCGGATCTACAAGCACCATCTCAGTAGCCGCGCGCCAGGCGTTCGCCGCTGACCCAAGTGGCGTGAAAGCCGTTGGGCACGCGTTGCGGCAGGCGGATGCGGCAGACCGGGCCCTGGGCCACGTCGTGTGCGTCAAAAATGGTGACCCAGGAGCTCTTGCTCAGGTCGTCCCACATGAAGCCGACCAAATAACCGTCGTCCTCCGCTTGCCAGTTGTCTTTGGGGGCGAAGGGGGCTTCACTGAACCACTTGTGCACGCCGGCGTGGTAGGTCGTGCAGCTGTCTTTTTCAAGGTCATAGCGGGCGAAGCCACA
>JBIKZZ010000366.1:0-3350 GCA_044354435.1 Rhodoferax sp.
TTTGAACCCGCTCCAAGCCCTGGAAGGTCAACACCTGGTTGATCCGCCCCTTGACCGTGCGGCCGTCGGGGCCTTCCATAACCAGCACGTCCATGGACGGCCGAATGGTGCCCGCGCTGATGCGGCCCACACCAATCCGGCCCACAAATGTCGAAAAATCGAGCGCCGAAATTTGCAGCTGCAGCGGGGCATCGGGGTCACCCTCCTGAGCTGGCACATGGCTGAGCACCGTGTTGAACAGAGCCGACATGTCTGGGCCCCACTGCTCGCCTGGCTTGCCTTCTTCCATAGACGACCAGCCGTTGATGCCCGAGGCATAGACCACAGGGAAATCGAGTTGCTCATCGGTTGCGCCAAGCTTGTCGAAAAGGTCAAACGCGGCGTTGACAACATAGTCCGGACGTGCACCCGGCTTGTCGACCTTGTTCACGACCAGAATGGGTTTGAGGCCCAGTGCCAGTGCCTTCTTGGTGACAAATCGGGTTTGCGGCATAGGGCCTTCCTGCGCGTCGATCAGCAACACCACGCCATCAACCATGCTCAGCGCACGTTCCACTTCGCCGCCAAAGTCGGCGTGTCCGGGGGTGTCGACGATGTTGATGTGCGTACCCTCCCAGGTGACAGCACAGTTTTTGGCCAGAATCGTGATGCCACGTTCTTTTTCGATGGCGTTGTTGTCCATCACGGTATCGACGATTTTCTCGTGCTCGGCAAAGGTGCCAGACTGCCGCAACAGTTGGTCCACCATGGTGGTCTTGCCATGGTCCACGTGGGCAATGATGGCGATGTTTCTGATTTGCTTGTTACTCATGGTTCACTTTCTCGTTAATCTCAATCGTCTTTTTATGCAGGTTCCGCGCTATGGCTGGCTTCAGCCTCGCTTCCGATAACCTGCTCGGCTATTTGCTTGATCTCGATCGGGCTCAATAACCGACCAGGGATCAGTTCTTCGGCACGGATGTGACCGGTGCCCAAAAGAGCGTGTGGTGCCTCGGCGTAGACTGCCACCTGGGACTGATCAGCCCAGGTACCCCGGCGGCGCATGCCGCTCAGGAAGCGCCCCGCATTCTCACTTTGCAATGTGACGACCGTATGTTGCCGAAACAAATCGTCTACAGGGTGCAAGCAGGCCAGGCGCTGCTGCAATGTCATTGCCTCAAGCGCCTCCAGACTCACGCACTGCGCAGCATGAAAACCACCGGTTTCTATACGGCGCAGAGCAGTCAGGTGAGCACCGCAGCCGAGTGCCTCACCGATGTCCTCAGCCAGTGTCCGGATGTACGTGCCCTTGCTGCATTTTACTACCATTTTAATAGCGAAGTATTCATGATTGACGTGGCTTAGCGCCATATTCAGCTCATAAATTGTGACGGCGCGGGCGACCCGCTCAACCTCAATTCCAGCACGGGCATATTCATACAACGCGCGTCCGTCTTTTTTCAGCGCGCTGTACATCGGGGGCGTCTGCAGGATGGCGCCGGTAAAACGGGCCTGGATAGCGGCAACATCATCTACTGTCACGTCCACCGGCCGGCTTTGAATCATGTCGCCCTCGGCGTCGCCGGTGCTGGTTTTGACGCCGAGGCGCGCGACAGCCTCATAGGTTTTGTCGGCGTCGAGTTGCAACTGGCTGAACTTGGTGGCGGCGCCAAAACACAGCGGCAAAACGCCGGTGGCCAGTGGGTCCAGCGTGCCGGTATGGCCGGCTTTTTCAGCCTGCAGCAACCATTTGGCTTTTTGCAAGGCGTTATTGCTCGATAAGCCAAGCGGCTTGTCGAGCAAAAGCACCCCGTGCACGGGGCGCCTGGCAATCCGTGCTTGCGGCGCGTTCACGGCTTCAGTCTTCCTTGGCCCGAGACGACACCGCCCGCGCGATCAGCGCATTCATGTCTGCGGCATGTTCGGTGGTGCGGTCAAACAAAAAATGCAAGGTTGGCACCGTGTGGATGTGCAGCCGCTTGAACAGGCCCGCCCGCAAAAAGCCGGCAGCCTGGTTCAGGCCCTCCGCGCAGGCTTTGGTGTCACCTTGCAGCAGGCTGAAAAACACTTTGGCATGGGCGTAGTCGGGCGTGACTTCAACGCCCTGAATGGTCACCATGCCCACGCGCGGGTCTTTCAACTCGCGCGCGATCAGCTCGGTCAGATCGCGCTGGATCTGATCAGCGACCTTGAAGCTACGGTTGGGTGTGCTCGACTTTTTGCGCACGGCTCAGCTTGCCTGCATCACAGGGTTCGAGCCACTTCACGGATTTCAAAGAACTCCAACACGTCGCCTTCCTGGATGTCGTTGTAGTTTTTGATGTTCAAACCGCACTCGAAACCTTCTTTGACTTCCCGGGCATCGTCCTTGAAGCGCTTGAGCGACTCGAGCTCGCCAGTGAATACGACCATGTTGTTGCGCAGCAGCCGCAGACGGGCAGCACGGCGCACCAGACCCGCTGTGACCATACAACCCGCAATCGAGCCGATCTTGGACACCTTGAAGACCTGGCGAATTTCGGCGGTACCGATAACCTCCTCCTTCTTCTCAGGTGTCAACATGCCCGACATGGCCGCCTTCAATTCATCAACTGCGTCGTAGATGATGTTGTAGTAACGAATGTCGACGCCGTTGTTTTCAGCCAGCTTGCGCGCACCTGCGTCCGCACGGGTGTTGAATCCAATGATGACGGCCTTGGAAGCAATAGCCAGGTTCACATCGGACTCGCTGATGCCGCCGACCGCGGTGTAGACCAATTGCACCTTGACCTCTTCGGTCGAGAGTTTGAGCAGGGACTGCGCAAGCGCCTCCTGCGAACCCTGCACGTCGGCCTTGATGATGATGGGCACGAGTTTGATCTCACCCGCCGTCATGTCGGTGAACATGTTCTCCAACTTGGCAGCTTGTTGCTTGGCAAGCTTGGTGTTGCGGAACTTGCCGGCGCGGTAGGTGGCGATTTCACGAGCACGCCGCTCGTCAGACATCACCATGAACTCGTCGCCAGCTTGCGGCACTTCGGTCAGGCCTTGAATTTCGACCGGAATTGAAGGTCCGGCCGACTTGATGGTCTTGCCATTTTCGTCCAACATGGCGCGCACCCGGCCATAAGTGGAGCCTGCCAGCACGATGTCACCCGTCTTGAGCGTCCCGGACTGCACCAGCACCGTGGCAACGGGACCACGGCCTTTGTCAAGCTCGGCTTCGATCACAAGGCCCTTGGCCATGGCGTCTACAGGGGCCCGCAGCTCCAGCACCTCGGCCTGCAAGAGCACCTGCTCGAGCAGGTTGTCAATGCCTTGACCGGTTTTGGCCGACACCGACACAAACGGCGATTCGCCACCGAACTCTTCTGGCACGACCTCTTCGACGA
>JBIKZZ010000121.1:0-9098 GCA_044354435.1 Rhodoferax sp.
GCCCCCAAGGCCAAGCCAATCGGCAATAGACGGGCCAGCGGCCAATTGAGTTGCCACAGCCGATTTAAGGCGAGCAGTGTGGTCGCCGCGTCCGATGAGCCGCCGCCCATGCCGGCCTCGGCCGGAATACGTTTCTCAATGCCGATGTGAGCCCCAAGGCTGCACCCGCTGGCGGCCTGCAAGGCGCGTGCGGCCCGCAGCACAAGGTCGTCTGGCGGAAGGGCGGCGCCCAGGTCCTCGCGGCTGATCAGCCCGTCGGATCGAAGCTCCACATGCAGCGTGTCGCACCAGTCGATCAGCATGAATACCGACTGCAGCAGGTGGTAGCCATCTGCACGCCGTCCCGTGATGTGTAAAAACAGGTTGAGTTTGGCGGGTGCGCTGAGGTCGTAGAGGCGCTGCATGGGTTTTGGTCGAGTCTTTGTGCCTTTATGGGTCCAGAACCACGCGCATTTCGGCCGTTGGCAATGGTGATTGGCGGCGCACGGTGATGCGGCCATTGGGGCGCTGTGACAAGTCGACTTGCCATCCGTCCGACACGGCTGTATCGCCGGCCAGCCAGGCAAACAAAGCATTGATTGGCAGTTCGGCCCCCAAGGTCTGCCGCATCAGCGCCCCGAGTGTGGCGAACTGCCGCACTTCCGAGTTGCTGCGCAGTGTGCCGCCCTCAGGTGTCCAGCTCAAGGCGGCAGCGGTGGTGCCCAGGGGTGTGAACAGGGTTAGCGCCCCAGCCGGGGCGCTGCCGCTGAGCTCAAAGGCGGCTGAAAACACCTGTGCTGGTTCTGATTCGACCCGGATGGCCAACCTGCCGCGCCATGGCGAAAGTTCTGTGCCATTCATGGCGCCAGGCCTTGTTGGCGCAGCACACGATGCTATAAATAAAGTAGCAGTCAGGATGAGCGCAGTCAACCTACTCGGTGGCCTCACAGCTTCACACGCAGGCGCTTGAGGGTGTCGCGCAAGGTGTCGTTGTCAGGGCTCAGGGTCAAACCTTCGCGCCAGACGGTCAGGGCCTGTTCGCGCCGTCCCATGGCCCACATCACCTCGCCCAGGTGGGCGGCAATCTCCGCGTCTGGTCGGGACTTGTAGGCACCTTGCAGAATGCGCAAGGCCTCTGGAAGGTTCCCGCTTTTGAACTCGACCCAGCCCAGGCTGTCGGTGATGAATGGGTCGTCGGGTGCGAGTTCCAGGGCCTTTTTGATCAACTGGCGCGCTTCGGGCAGACGCAGGTTGCGCTCCGCCAGCGAGTAGCCCAGTGCGTTGTAAGCGTGCTGGTAGTCAGGTTTGCTGGCGATGACACCACGCAGCAAACGCTCCATGTCGTCGAACTTGCCGATTTTTTCAGCCATCATGGCCAAGTCGTAGGTCAGGTCGGGGTCGCCCGGAAAGCGGTTCAGGCTGCCTGAGATCTGGTCGTAGGCCGCTTGGTACAGCTTGGCCTCGCGCAGCAACTGCACTTCGGCGTTGAGCTTCAGGCGTGCCTCAGCCACAGTTTTTTCAGGTTGGCTGCGAATCAACTGGCGTGCCTCGTCAACCTTGCCTTGGCGAGCCAGCATACCGGCACGACGCACCTGGGCATTGAGCAGTTCATCCGGGCTGTCAATCCGCGCCAACCAGGCTTCCGCTTGCGCCATATCCTTGCGCTTTTCTGCGATTTGAGCCAGCGAGAGGTAGGCCTGCGCCAGCCCCTGGTCGGCCGCGCGAGGCGCGGAGCCGGTAGGGCGGGCGGGTATCAGGGCCACGTAGCGCTTGAAGCAGGTTTCGGCCAGCACATGTTGGTTGTCGTCAAGTGCCAGGGCGCCACGCATGAGCCAGGCCTCGGCAAGCTCAGGCCGCTCGGTGTTGACCAGGTCGAGTTGGCTGGCGGCTTCCGCGTAGCGGCGGCCATCAATCAACGTACGTGCGTAGTCCATTCGGACTTCAGGCTGTGGCTTGCCGTCGAGGTATTTTTTCACCAGGGCTTCTGCTGCTGGTTGCTTGGCTCTCATGAGCGCCAGTGCGAGCAAAGCGGGGCCCTCTGCCTTGGCGTCAAGCGCTTGTCCCTTTCGGGCGGCGTCAAGCGCAGCGCTGCCATCGCCTGCCTCCATGCGCAAGCGACCAATGGTGGTCCAGGCGGCAACGCCAACGGCGGCTGTGCTGAGGTATTCGGCCAGCGCTTGTTCCACCGCTTGGGCCGCACCTTTTTTGTCGCTGACACGGGCAAAGTAGCGCGGAATGGCGGTCACTGCGAGCGGTCGGTCTTTGGCCTCGGCGTTGGCAATTTCGCGCTTGAGCGGCTCTACGGTCTCGGCCAGCCGGTTCATGCCGATCAGAATCTGAAGCGTGTACCGGTTGGCCTCACGCGAGTTGGGCAGGGCCTGTCGCCAAGCGCGCGCCGCTTGTAAAGCAGAGTCACCCGAACGGGCTTTCAGCGCGATTTCCACTGAACGTTGGTACAGCCGTGCGTCGCCGGTCTTGCGGGCGGCGTCTAACATGAGCGAGAACGCCGCACCCGGCTCGTCACCATTGGCGTTGAGTTCACCCAGCAGCAATTGGTAAAAAAGCGGGCCATCGAGCGCCGAGCTTTGTACTGGCGAAGCCGCTACCGCTGCCGGTACGCCAGGGACCTGAGCTTTCGCGCCAAGTGCGGCCAGCAGCAGGGCCAACAGTGTGAAACGTGGGGCAATACGCATCAGACCATAATAATCCATGCCAGCCCTGATTGTTTGTGATGCCTGAATTACCCGAAGTTGAAGTGACCCGCCTGAGCTTTGCCGCACGTATTGCGGGTGCCCGGGTGCTGGAGGCCCGTCTGGGCAAGCCCCTGCGCTGGCCTTTGGGTTACCCGGTGGGAGCCTTGGCGGGACGCACAGTGCGCGGCGTGCGCCGTCGCGGCAAATACCTGCTGCTGGACCTGGACCAAGGCCTGCTGCTCTTGCACCTGGGTATGTCGGGCAGCCTGAACTTTGCCCCGGCCCTCCCGCCGCCCGGCGTCCACGATCATTTCGAGCTACATACCACCCAGGGCACGCTGCGCCTGCACGACCCACGCCGATTTGGCGCCGTCGTGTACGCCGAAGCCGAGGACGACCCGGTGGCACAAAAACTGCTGGGCCGGCTGGGTATGGAGCCGCTGGCTGAGGGTGCGGGTGGCTTTGACCTGTCCACCTTCCAGGCTGGCCTCAAACGCCGGCAGACTGTCATCAAGCAGGTGCTGCTGGCGGGCGATCTGGTGGTTGGAGTTGGCAATATCTATGCCTCAGAGGCGCTTTTCCTTTCGGGTATCCGGCCCACCGTGCGCGCCGCCAAGCTGAGCCGGCCGCGTGCCGCAAGGCTGCACACGGCGATCCGCGAGGTGCTGGCGCGTGCCGTGGCCAAGGGCGGCAGCACCCTGCGCGACTTCTCCAGCGCCAGTGGCGAAACGGGTTATTTTCAGCTTGAGGCCATGGTCTATGGGCGGACGGGCCAGCCTTGCCGTGTCTGTGGCGCGCCCATCAAGATGCTGCGCCAGGGTCAACGCGCCACCTTCTTTTGCCCGCAGTGCCAAAAACCGTGAGCGTTGACCTTGCCGGGCGCGTGGTGCACTGGCAGATAGCCCATGGCCGGCACGACCTGCCCTGGCAAAACACGCGCGATCCCTACCGCGTCTGGCTGTCAGAAATCATGCTGCAGCAGACCCAGGTGGTCACGGTGCTGGACTATTTTGGCCGCTTCCTGGCCCGCTTTCCCGATGTGGCGGTGCTGGCCGCGGCGCCGCTGGACGATGTGCTGGGCCTCTGGAGCGGCCTGGGTTACTACAGCCGCGCCCGCAACCTGCACCGCTGCGCCCAGGCGGTGATGGCCTTGCATGGCGGCGCCTTTCCGCGCAGCGCAGAACAGCTGCAAACCCTGCCGGGCATTGGCCGTTCCACGGCGGCAGCGGTGGCTTCGCTGTGCTTTGGTGAGCGCGTGGCCATTTTGGATGGCAACGTCAAACGCGTGCTGACCCGGGCGCTGGGCTTCGGCGCCGACCTGGCCAGCACCATCAATGAGCGGGCGCTCTGGGCCCTTGCCACCGACTTGCTGCCGCAGTCTGATTTGCAGCTAACCATGCCGCGCTACACCCAGGGCGTGATGGACTTGGGCGCGACCCTGTGCACCAGCCGTCAGCCGCAGTGCCAGCGCTGCCCGCTGGCCAGCGTCTGCGTTGCGAAAGCGCAGGGCCAGCCGCAGCATTACCCCGTCAAAACCCGCAAGCTCAAGCGCAGCACACAGTCGCTTTGGCTGCTCTGGGCCAGCAGCGCGGATGGTCAGGTCTGGCTGAGCCAGCGCCCGACGCCCGGGGTTTGGGCCGGGCTGTACTGCCTGCCCTTATTTGACAGTCTAGAGGCGCTGGAGCAGGTTTTGCCTGCGCCACAACGCGGGGCCCTGCAGGCCGGCCCGGTGCTGCGCCATGTGCTGACCCACAAGGACCTCCACCTGCACCCCATTGAACTGCGTTTGCCGCAGGCTGAGGCGCTGGGCCTGGAGGGGGCTTGGATGAGGGCAGACCAGTGGCCGGCATTGGGCCTGCCGGCGCCCATTCGCAAGTGGCTCAGCCGGCGCTGACCCTGGCCTGAGCCGGCCAGACCGTCACGCTCAGGCCGAGTCAAGCTCGCGGTGCCGGGTCAGCGTGGTCCACTTGCTGGAGAAAGCCTTCGCCAGTTGCTCCACCAGAAATACCGAGCGGTGCTGGCCACCGGTGCAGCCAATGGCGACCGTGACATAACTGCGGTGGTCCCGCGCCAGGCTGACCAGCCAGTGCGCCAGGAACTGCCTAATGTGGCCCAGCATCTGCATGGCCTCGGGCTGCTCCTGCAAAAACGCGGCCACCGCTGCATCGCGCCCGGTCTGGTGGCGCAGCGCCGTCTCATAGTGCGGGTTGGGCAGCATGCGCACGTCAAATACAAAGTCGGCGTCGGCCGGTATGCCGCGCTTGTAAGAAAACGATTCAAACACCAGTGTGAGCTGGCCACCCGGCGTGCTGATCAGTGATTTGACATAGGCCTGCAGCTGCGCGGGCCGGATGATGCTGGTGTCTATGACATGCGCCTGCTGGCGCAGCTCGCCGAGCAGGCGGCGCTCCAGGTCAATGGCCTCCACCAGTGCCGGACGCTGGTCTGGCGCAGCCTGCGTTGGCTTAGCCTGCGAGAGCGGGTGCCGCCGCCGGGTCTCGGAGTAGCGCCTTACCAGGGTGTCGGTGCTGGCGTCCAAAAACAGGGGCTGAACCGCTATTCCTTGCGCGCGCAGGGCTGAGAGCTGTTGCGGCAACAGCGGCAGCGAGGTCGCACTGCGTACGTCGACCGCGATCGCCAGTCGGGTGGCTTGATGGCTTCTCTCCAGCTCCACAAAAGGCAGCAACAGCTCGGGCGGCAGGTTGTCCACACAGTAGTAGCCGGCGTCTTCCAGAGCGTGCAGCGCCACCGACTTGCCCGAGCCCGACATGCCGGTGATCAGCACCATTTGAATGGTGGCGGGTGCTTCCAACATCTCAGGCCCTGGCTTGCAGCATTTCGCGGGCATGGGCCAGCGTGGTGTCGGACAGGCGTTCGCCGCCCAGCATGCGGGCGACCTCGCCCACCCGCTGCTCACCCTGCACCGAGCTGATCGAACTCAGGGTGGTACCTGCCTGCAACTGCTTGGCCACCACCAGGTGGTGGTCGGCGCAGGCCGCCACCTGCGGCAGGTGCGTCACCGCCAGCACTTGGCGGTCCAGCCCCAGCCGCTGCATCAGGCGGCCCACGGTCTCGGCCACGGCGCCGCCCACGCCGGCGTCCACCTCATCAAAGATGAGGGTCTGCGCGGTGCCCAGCTGGCTGGTGGTCACGGCAATGGCCAGCGCCATGCGCGACAGCTCGCCGCCCGAGGCCACCTTGTTGACCGGTCTCGGCGTGCTGCCGGCGTGCCCCGCCACCAGAAAGCCCACGTCTTCCAGGCCGTGTTGCATGGCCTGGGCCGCTGTTGTTAGTGCCACCTCAAACTGGCCGCCCTGCATGCCCAGGCCTTGCATGGCCTGGGTGATGGCCCGAGCCAATTGGGGCGCGGCCTTGGCCCGGGCCTGCGAAATGCGGCGCGCCTCCTGCTGGTAGAGCTGCAGCGCCCGCCGCTCGGCCGCCTCCAGCGCGGCAAGATCGGCAGCGGCGTCGAGCTGCTTCAAGTCCTGCTGCCACTGCGCCAGCAAGGCGGGCAGATCGGCTGGATCGCGCCGGTAGCGCCGCGCCAGTGACATCCAGAGCGACAGCCGCTCGTCGAGCTGGGCCAGGCGCTGCGGGTCAAGCTCGGTGCGGCGCAGGTAGGCACGCAGGCTGTGCACAGTGTCTTCCACCTGGGCCAGGCTGGATGCCAAAACCTCTTTCAGCCCTTTAAATACGGGCTCCACGTGCTCCTGTTGTTGTAGCAACTGGCAGGCGTGGTGAAGCGCGTGCACCGCGCTGTGTTCTTCTTCGTCCAGGCTTTGCACCGCGCCGTTGGCGGCGTCTAGCAGAGCCTGCGCATTGGACAGGCGGCCGTGTTCGGTGTTGAGCTCGTCCCACTCGTCGGCACCGGGCGCCAGCTTGTCCAGCTCGCCAATCTGCCAGGCCAGGCGCTCGCGCTCGGTTTGCAGCGTGGCCTGAGCGGTTTGCGCCTGGGTCAAGGCCGCTTGCGCTTGGCGCCAGCCCTGCCAAAGCCGGGTCAGGGTTGCTGTGTCCAGACCTGCGTAGGCGTCCAGCAGGCTACGCACGGCTTCGGGCCGGGTCAGGCTTTGCCAGGCGTGCTGACCGTGGATGTCCAGCAATTGCTCGCCCAACTCGCGCAGCTGGGTGGCGGTGGCGGCGCTGCCGTTGATCCAGGCCCGGCTTTTGCCCTGGGTGTCCACGGTGCGGCGCAGCAACAGGCCACCATTGGCGTCAAACCCGGCTTCGTCCAGCCAGGCGTCAATGGCGGTGCTGGTGTCAAATTCGGCGCTCACATCGGTGCGGCTGGCGCCTTCACGGACGGCGCCCACATCAGCACGGCCGCCGGTGACCAGCTGCAGAGCGTCGATCAGGATGGACTTGCCGGCGCCGGTTTCACCGGTCAGCACACTGAAGCCGCTGGCCAGCTCAAGCTCGAGCTCGCTCACAATCACAAAATCACGAAGTGCCAGGCGCTTGAGGCTCACGGTCAGACCGCTCCTTCATTCCAGTGCAGTTTTTGTCTTAGGGTGTCAAAGTACGACCAGCCCCGTGGGTGCAGAAACCGCGCGTGGTGCTTGGAGCGTGTCACCACGATGCGGTCGCCGTGCAAGAGCGAGGCCAGCGACTGCATGTCGAAATTGGCGCTGGCGTCTTTGCCAGAGACCAATTCGATCGCAATTTCCATGGTGCTCGCCAGAACAATAGGCCGGTTGGACAGGGTGTGCGGTGCAATTGGCACCAGTACCCAGGCGGGGACAGACGGGTGCAGCATAGGCCCACCGGCCGACAGCGCGTAGGCGGTGGAGCCGGTGGAGGTGGCGATGATCAGTCCGTCGGCCCGCTGATTGGCTACAAAATGGCCGTCCACTTCCACCCGCAGCTCTACCATGCCTGAGGTGGCGCCGCGGTTCACCACCACGTCGTTCATGGCCAATGCATCAAAAACGCAGCGTCCGTCGCGCATCACGCGGGCCTGCATCAGGCTTCGGTGGTCTTCCTCATATTCGCCGCGCAGCATGGGCGCCAGTGTGGCCGCAAAATTGCCATAGGGGATGTCGGTAATGAAGCCCAGCCTGCCCTGGTTGATGCCGATCAGTGGCACGCCCAGGTGCGCCAGTTGGCGGCCGATGCCCAGCATGGTGCCGTCGCCGCCCACCACCAGCGCCAGGTCACATTGGGCGCCTATGCCCGGCACATCGAGCATGGGGTAATCGGTGATCCCCATGTTGTATGCCGTCTCGCGCTCAAACATCACCTCGCAGCCCTGGGCATGTAAAAAATGCGCAATGTCCTCCATCGCCTGGCGAGATGACGCACCAGACGCGCCCGAGGCCACGGTCTGGTACTTGCCAATCAGCGCCACATGGCGGAATAAAGACGTCATACACAAATTACATCACTAAAATGAGCCGATGCTGGATGAGCGGGCCAAGTTGTTGTTGAAAGCGCTGGTCGAGCGCTACATTGCCGACGGGCAACCCGTGGGTTCGCGCACGCTGTCCAAAGCCTCGGGGCTGGATCTGTCGCCCGCCACCATCCGCAACGTCATGTCAGACCTGGAAGAACTGGGCCTGATCGTCAGCCCCCACACTTCGGCCGGGCGAATCCCCACCGCGCGCGGCTACCGCCTGTTTGTGGACACCATGCTCACCGTGCAGCCCAGCCAGTTTGGCGCGCACAGTTTGGCGCCCGACCAACCGCAAAAGGTGATTTCCAACGCCGCCAACCTGCTGTCGAGCCTGTCGCACTTTGTGGGTGTGGTGATTGCGCCGCGCCGCTCGTCGGTATTTCGCCACATCGAGTTTTTGCGCCTGTCTGAGCGCCGGCTGCTGGTGATCATTGTCTCGCCCGAGGGCGATGTACAAAACCGCGTCATCTTTACCGAGGTGGACTACTCGCAGGCGCAACTGGTAGAGGCCGCCAATTTTCTGAACAGCCACTATGTGGGCCTGGCGCTGGAGCAGGTGCGCGAGCGCCTGCAGCACGAGGTGGAAAGCCTGCGCTCTGAAATCGCCAGCCTGATGCAGGCCGCGGTGGCCGTGAGCTCAGATGCCATCTCTGAAACCGCGGGCGATGTGGTGATCTCGGGTGAGCGCAATCTGCTGGCGGTGTCCGACTTTTCGCACGACATGGGCCACCTGCGCCGCGCCTTTGACCTGTTTGAGCAAAAAACCCAGCTCATGCGCCTGCTGGATGTAGCCGGCCGCGCCGAGGGCGTGCGCATCTACATCGGCGGCGAGAGCCAGGTGGTGCCGTTTGAAGAACTGTCGGTGGTGAGCGCGCCTTATGAGGTGGATGGCCAGGTGGTCGGCACCCTGGGCGTGATCGGCCCCACCCGCATGGCCTATGACCGCATGATCCAGATCGTGGACATCACCTCGCGCCTGGTCAGCAACGCGCTGAGCCACCACAAGTAGCCCCGTACAATCCCAAGCAGGTTGGGGC
>JBIKZZ010000380.1:0-3177 GCA_044354435.1 Rhodoferax sp.
GCGTTAGCTCAGTTGGTTAGAGCAGAGGACTCATAATCCTTTGGTCGAGTGTTCAAGTCACTCACGCCCTACCATTTTTGTGGCCATAACCGCACCCTACCCAAACAAGCTTTTGCTCCTGTATTCATAGCTACAACCATTGGCGCTACAAGGGCTAGCGGCCAATTTGGCTTGTAAATTCATGGGTATTGGCGAGCCGCATGCATCACGGCCAAGGCGGTTACGGTGGTTTCAGTTTGTTGAAGCAGCACGATGTAGTTCGGGTGGGCAACCAGCTCCATCGTGCCAGCCACGCGTCCGAGTCGCCGGGGAAAGTTGTGATCGGCCAGTTGTTCAAGGTCGAGATGAAACTGCTCGGTTTTGACGACATGCAGCTTTCCCATTTATGCGCCTGCTTTGGTTTCCAGGGCCAATACCTGGGCGCGCAATGCCGCGCGTCGAGCGTTCACTTCCTCATCGCTGAGAATCCGGTTCGTCCCGTCCGCTAGGCCCTGTAGCGCTGCACTTGCCTTGGCGCGAAACCAGCGGTCGTAGTCTGCTGCCTCGTGCGCAGCTTTGAGGGCGGCACTGCGGTCGGGGCGTGTTGTTTTCTCCAGAGCGCGGTCTTCCGGCCGCCACTGGCTGGCGTCCACATGGCATTCGTTCCAGCCAGTGCTGCGAAGCACTTGCAAGGCCTTGCGCGGATCGGCAAAGCGACGCGGTTGTTTGCGCGAGGTGACCAAAATGGCCTCTTCGCGCAGGGTTTGCACGCTGACGACAAAGGCCGCGCCGTCACCGCGCAGGGTGATGCCGGTCACACCGCCGGCCAGTGTGGTGGCCTTGAGCTGCTCAAGGTTCAGGGTGTGCATGGTGGGCCTTTGCGGGTGAGGGTGGGCACGGGGCGATCAAAAATGGCATTTATTGCATCTTAACAATTAAGAGAAATTCAAACAACAGTTGTTTGATGCTGTTTAACGCCTAGGCCTCTTGGCTCAGCATGGCCTCCAGCGCTTTCATGCCGCTGGCAATCTCCGCCTCCAGCACCGCCAGCTTGGCCAAAATTTCTTGGGGCGGCAGGTGCTCGCTGGCCGCGTGCACCACTTCTTTGTAGCGGTTGATGGACAGGTCGTAGTCGTTGCTGGCAATGTCTGCTTTGGACACGCAAAAGCTTTGGTCGGTGCGGCTGCGCTGCTGTTCGGTGCCGTGGCGCTGGCCACAGCGCGCCAGCACATCGGGCAGATTGTTTTTGGTGTGCTCTGCTTCTGATAGCAAACTATGTCCGTCCCGCAGGGGCTGGAGGCCAATTTTGTCTTCAGGCAGCAGGGGCTGGCGTTTGTCGTCCAGGCTCCAGCCGTCGGCCTTCATGTCGTAAAACCACACGTTGTCGGTGCCGCCCGAGTTGGTTTTGGTCAACAACAGAGCAGTACGCCGTCAGGCACGATGACGGCCGCGCGGCCACCGGGCTTGAGCAGGCGCAGAAACAGGGCCAGAAACAGCAGCTCGGTCTTTTTGGTTTTGACCATGGCCAGCAGCGCCGGGGTGGGGATGGTGAAGCGGGCGTCCTTCATGTGATGCGCGTAGGTGGAGCCGTCGCCCCCGGCGCTGCCCACGCCGGTGAGCAAAACAGGTCGTCCGGGCGGCGCATAAACAGCAGGTAGGTGATTTGCTCCATGACCGTCAGGGGGTTGGAGATGCCACCGGTCCAGAACGAGTAATGAGGGACAGCCCTCAGGGCAGATGCACTGACGCCAAATTGACCTGCCGATTTCTGGTGACCCAGCGCGATGCCCTTGAGCCTATTGCTGGCCGCCGGACAGCCGCCGCCTATGGTGCGTCAGTCAAAAATCGGCACCCCAGTCAAATCCGCTATCCTTAAGCCTGTTCAAAAACTGCATGTCCTGCGCCACTATTTGTGTCTGACCCCCACCCTGCACGCTTTCCCGACAGAGAAGACAAGCGCACGTTCCTGCAAAAACTGGCTGAATTTATTCACCCGGGACCGGACTCAACGGCAGAACTGATAGAGACATTGGCGGAAGCCGAAGAGAACAACATCATCGGCGCAGAATCACGGATCATGCTTGAAGGCGTGATCCGTATGGCCGACATGACGGCGGGTGACGTCATGGTTCCGGCGACCCGCATGGACCTGGTGAACATCGACGAGCCTCACGATGCCTTGCTGCATGTCGTGATAGACACCGCGCACTCCCGTTTCCCCGTTTATGACGGTGAGCGTGAGAACATCATCGGAATCCTGATGGCCAAGGACCTGCTCAAGCTACAGCGGGCTCCTGAACTCAATATCCGAGCATTGCTGCGACCGGCGGTGTTTGTCCCCGAAACCAAGGGTCTCAATGACCTGTTACGAGAGTTCCGCGGCAACCGCAACCATTTGGCCATTGTGATTGATGAGTTTGGCCGGGTTGCGGGTCTGATCACCATTGAGGACGTGCTGGAGCAGATTGTGGGCGAGATCGAGGATGAGTTCGACATCGCTGAAGACGAGGGCGATATCTTTGGCCTTGCCGACCGCACCTACCGTGTCAGCGGTGACACGGCGATCGAGCGGGTCAACGATGCTTTTGGCGTTACGCTGGTCAGCCGCGACCGCGAGGAAGAGTTTGACACTGTCGGCGGACTGATCGCCCATGAAATGGGCCATGTGCCCAAACGCGGAGAGCGCCACGATATCGCTGGTTTGAGCTTTGTCGTTCTGCATACCAAAGGTGGTGCCGTGAAATGGTTCAAGGTGTCGCCGCGTGAGACCCGCACAGCCTGAGAGTCAGCCGCGCCCGGTCAACGCGCCACGGCAGCGCCTGCCGATAGGCCTGTCCATCCTGAATGTCGCGCTGGCTATGGCTGCCGGCTCGCTGCACGCGCTGAGCATGGCTTGGCCAGACTTGGCGGGTCAGTCGATACCAGGGCTGCCTGTGGGCCAGCCGGTCTGGTGGCTTGAGCTTGTATCGCTGGCTGCCCTGGCGTGGCTGCTGCGGCGTTGTGCCCAAGAGCCCTTGCCCAATTGGCGAGCAGGGTTGCTGTATGGCGGGCTGTTCGCCTGCGCCTGGTTGTCGGTGGTTTTCGGTTGGACTTTCGTCGCCATGCATACCTACGGCGGACTCCCGGCCGTGCCATCCGCGTTGGCTGTGTTGGCTCTGGCTGCCTTTCTTGCAAGCTACTATGCTGCGGCCTGTGGCG
>JBIKZZ010000367.1:0-3332 GCA_044354435.1 Rhodoferax sp.
AGCAGACGTTTCGCTTGGCTGTGGCACGTAAACGAAGGCCTTGGTTTGACGGTTTGTGGGCAAACGCGGGCGAGCCCGTGAAGCTTACGCCGGTGCGATCAAATTCCTAATGGACAATCTCGGTTTAAGTAAACCCACTTCTTGAATTGGAATGTGGGTTTTTTGTTGACTATGAGGGGTTCATGGGCAGCTAGAAGGGGCATCTCTCCTAAACATGCCCTTATGCGAAGTGAATGTTAATTTGGAGGACTACCACTCATGAGCTCTCTACGAAAAAAGGATATTTCTGCCGAAATCGCCGGCTCGCAGTACAAGCTTCTCTCAGTCGGTCTTGAACAGAAAATCCACAAACTGCCAGCCAACGTAGTACATTCCAAAACTCATGCGCACTCGAACTCCGTCTACTCCACCCGTCTGACCCCGTCGACTCTATCTGCTTATGGCCACCGACAAGAGCAAAGACGCGAAGGAAGCCATGTTCGAATGGGAAGGCAAGGACCGTAACGGCAAGCAGGTAAGAGGCGACATTCGAGCTGTCGGAGAGAATCAGATACGGGCCGCGCTGCGGCGGCAAGGGGTTGTTGCGACGCGGATCAAGAAGCGACGCATGAGCTCGGGCAAGGCCATCAGGCCCAAGGATTTGGCTATTTTTACTAGGCAGATGGCGACCATGATGAAGGCTGGCGTGCCTCTGCTGCAGGCCTTTGACATTGTGGGGCGCGGCAACCCCAACCCCAGCGTGACACGCCTGCTCAATGACATACGTACTGACGTGGAAACCGGCACCTCCCTGAACGTGGCATTCCGCAAGTACCCGCGGTATTTCGACGATCTGTACTGCAACCTGGTGGAAGCGGGCGAGGCAGCCGGTATTTTGGACCAGTTGCTGGATCGGCTGGCGGTTTACATGGAGAAGACCGAAGCCATGAAGTCCAAGATCAAATCGGCGCTGATGTACCCGATTTCGGTTCTGATCGTGGCCTTCGTGGTCACGGCGGTGATCATGATTTTCGTGGTGCCCGCTTTCAAGGAAGTCTTCGCTAATTTCGGCGCTGATTTGCCTGGACCCACCCTGTTTGTGATCGCGTTGAGCGAGATCTTCGTCAAGTACTGGTGGCTGATTTTTGGCGGTCTGTTCGGGGGCTTCTATTTTTTCATGCAGGCTTGGCACCGGAGTAAGGCCATGCAAATGGTTATGGACCGGGTGTTGTTGCGCATGCCCATTTTTGGCACCTTGGTGGACAAATCCTGTGTTGCCCGCTGGACCCGCACACTCGCCACCATGTTTGCTGCCGGCGTGCCGCTGGTCGAAGCGCTCAACTCGGTGGGGGGTGCTGCCGGAAATTCGGTCTACAGGGCTGCCACCGTTCAAATACAGCGGGACGTATCGACCGGCACTGCCCTGACGGAGGCCATGGCGAACGTGAAGCTTTTCCCCTCCATGGTGCTACAAATGTGCGCCATTGGCGAGGAGTCAGGCTCAGTCGACCACATGCTCGGCAAGGCAGCAGACTTCTTTGAGGCCGAGGTTGACGACATGGTCGCCGGCATTTCCAGCCTGATGGAGCCCATTATTATTGTCGTTTTGGGCACTGTCATTGGCGGCATTGTGGTCGCCATGTATTTGCCAATTTTCAAACTAGGACAGGTCGTCTGATGCTGGTGTCACCTTGGTTTGACGTAGGGATTCTGGCGGTTCTGGGCCTGGCGGTTGGCAGTTTTCTCAATGTTGTCATACACCGGCTGCCGCGCATGCTGGACGCCCAGTGGAAAAGCGAGTGCGCCGAGTTGTCTGGGCAGCCGGCCAAGCCCACCGAGCCCTTCAACCTTAGCGTGCCACGCTCGCGCTGCCCCAACTGTGGCCACCAGATCGGCTGGCATGAAAACATCCCGGTGTTGAGCTACGTTTTTTTGCGTGGCAAGTGCTCGTCCTGCGCCGCCCGGATCGCGCTGCGCTACCCGGTCGTGGAATTGTTCACTGGCCTGCAGTTTGCATACTGCGGCATGCAATGGGGTGCCACAGCCACCGGGTTGGCGTGGAGCGGCTTTTGCGCCAGCCTGCTGGCATTGGCACTGATTGACTGGGACACCACGCTGTTGCCGGACGACATCACCTTGCCTCTGCTGTGGGCCGGTCTGCTGGCAGCCCTGATGCAATGGACACCCGTGGCGCTGTCAGCCGCAGTCTGGGGTGCGATCGCCGGTTACGTCTCTCTCTGGCTGGTGTATTGGGCGTTCAAGCTGGTCACCGGCAAGGATGGCATGGGCTTTGGCGACTTCAAGCTGTTTGCGGCGCTGGGAGCCTGGTTTGGCTGGCAGGCCCTGGTCCCCATCATTCTGATGGCGTCGGTCCTGGGTGCGATCGTCGGCATTGCCATGAAGTTCTCCAGTGGCCTGCGAGAGGGGGGTTACGTGCCGTTTGGGCCATTTCTGGCGGGCGCCGGCCTGACGGCACTGGTTTTTAGCCCAGCCGCCATGCTTCGCGCTGTCGGGCTCTAAGGGGTGACGGCCATGATCCGGCTAGGCCTGACCGGGGGGATTGGCAGTGGCAAGTCCACCGTTGCGGCTATGCTGGCTAAATGTGGTGCGGCCGTGATCGATGCCGATGCCATCTCCCGGCAACTCACGGCGCCAGGCGGACTGGCCATCGCCGCGATCGCCCAGCAGTTTGGGCCAATATTCATCACGCCGGACGGCGCGCTGGACCGGGACCGCATGCGGGCGCTGGCTTATGCCGACCCAGGCGCACGCAAGCAACTGGAATCTATCATTCACCCACTGGTCGGCCTGCAGATGCAGACCCAGGCTGCTGAAGCGCAAAACAGCGGTCGGCGCTGTGCCGTGTTTGATATCCCGCTGCTGGTCGAATCGGCGCATTGGCGGCAAAAAGTCGAGCGGGTACTGGTGGTCGACTGCAGCGCGGAAGTGCAGTGCCAGCGTGTCATGGCACGCAGTCAGCTCACACGGGCGGAGGTTGAGGCCATCGTGGCATCCCAAGCCACGCGACAACGCCGCTTGGCCGCGGCCGATACTGTGATTTTCAATGACCAACTCAGCTTGGCACAATTGGCGCTTGAGGTGAAGCAATTGGCCCCCGTCTTCGGGCTATCATCCGTGTAGCTTTAGACCCTTTGACTGTCCGCGTGATCCTTTACGAATACCCCTTTAACGAGCGCATTCGCACCTACTTGCGGTTGGAACATCTGTTTGTCCGACTCAGCCAATTGCTGGCTCGCGAATCGGCGATGGACCACCACTTTGCGCTGGCCACCCTGTTTGAAATCATGGATGTGGGCGCACGCGCCGATCTCAAATCCGATGTCCTTAAAGAC
>JBIKZZ010000369.1:0-3323 GCA_044354435.1 Rhodoferax sp.
AGGCCGACTGCTCGCGTTGGATGGAATAACCGTTCGCAGACAGTCACCATGCCTCTGGAATATCGATTCCCAGACTCTGTTCGCGAGGTGTTCATTCGTCGTGAGGGAGAAAGTGTGATCTTGACACCGCGTCCGACTGATTGGTCTGGCTTCTTTGCGTCAGGCATGACAGCCTCTTCAGACTTCATGGTCGACCGCGAACGCATGCCAATTCAGGAGCGAGCGTTTTGACGGGTCGACTGTTCATGCTGGACACTGACACCTGCATCTTACTCATGCGAGGTGAGTCCCCTGCGCTGGCGGCCAAGGTACAGGCTGTGCCTTTGCAGCAACAGGTGATGTCGGCGGTGACGTTTGCCGAACTGACATATGGTGTGCAGGTTTCAGCGGCCGCGAAGCGAAAACAGAACCAATCGGTTCTCGATAGCTTGGTCTTGCACCTCGCTGTCCTGGACTGGCCTCAAGATGCGGCGAAGCATTACGCCGAGATCCGTGCGGACCTGAAGAAACGTGGTGCCCAGCTCGGTGCCGCTGACCTCATGATTGCCGCACATGCCCGAGTGATGGGCGCCATAGTTGTCACAAACAATGTGAAAGACTTCCCTCGAGTGAAGGGCCTCGAAGTCGAAAACTGGACCAAGTAGGCAACCTGGGAGTCGATCATGAGCAAAGTCGTCATTCATGCATACACTGTCACCAAGGGCGTCGGAATGCTGGAGAAAATTGGGCTGAGTTCTCCGAGGTCTTTGTCGAGCTTGCAGGTGCAGATCAAATCGAGCGTGCATTTTCTTTCATCCAGTCCTCGGATCCCCTGCGGGTAGCATCGTCTTGACGGGGACAGGAGTCCCGCTTCACTTGCGCGAATATGTCAACGCTTTCGCGAGGGCGAAAGCATGAGTTGGCCTGGATGATCGCCTTCCTGCCGATTTCGGCAGGGACAGAGTTTCATGTGCCAGTCTCTGAGACCAATGTCCGGGAACAACTGCTGATCCTCGTAACAGGGATCATGCTGATCGGTGAGCAGAATGTGAAACAGAAGTCCGTCGTGGTAACCCTTTTGTTCCCGTCGACGGTCGTCCTAGCATTTCAGTCATAGCGGGCATATTTATCGCAATGGCTTCATAGCCAGTGACGGCAAGACGCTGCTCGACAGCCAGGTGCAGAACCTGGTCAACGCGATGGCGGCGTTTGCGCCTCCAGCTGCCGGACAGTCCACCTTGCCAGCGGCCTATGCCACGGCGATGACACCTGTGTTGGCGGCCAATTGGCAGTAGCACTGGCTCTGAGACCTTTTTTTGGCCGGCCTGCCTTGTCACCTGGACGCCATGCCCCAAACTACCCACTCTTGCGCTGCAATACAGGGCAAGTTTCAAAAACCTTAGCAAAGAATCCGATGTCTGAACTTCTCCAAAAGCTCCAGTGGCGCTACGCCACCAAGAAAATGAACCCCGCCAAGCGCGTGCCCACCGACAAGGTGGAGCGTATCTTGGAAGCCGCGCGTTTGGCGCCCACCTCCAGCGGCTTGCAGCCGTTCGAAATTATTGCCGTCAGCAGCGCCGCCGTGCGCGAACAGATCAAAACTGCTGCCCATGGCCAAAGCCCGATCACGGATGGCTCACATGTGTTGGTTTTTGCTGCCTGGGACGACTACACCCCCGAGCGCATCAACATGATGTTTGACCTCTCCAAGTCCGAGCGGGGCGGCGCCGTCAACGAGGCGGCCGAGAAATACCGCAAGATGCTGCTGACCAACTACCCGGCACGCGGCCCGGAGGTCAACTTCCAGCATGCGGCGCGTCAGGCCTACATTGGCCTTGGCGCCTCGCTGATCGCTGCCGCCTTTGAGGAAGTGGACAGCACGCCGATGGAGGGCTTTGACCCCAAGGCGGTCGACGCGATCCTCGGCCTGCCGGCACGCGGTCTGCGCAGCGTGGCCATCCTGGCGCTGGGTTACCGTGAAGAGGGCGCCGATTGGCTGGCTAACCTGAAAAAAGTGCGTCGGTCGCGTTCGCAATTTGTGACTGATGTGAGCTAAGCCACTCCAGGCGCTTGCTTCAAACAGGCTCTTGAGGGACCAGTCCACGTGATGTCGGACTGCCCTCAGGGGCCTTTGTTCTTTATGCTATTATAATGTCTTGTGTATCCTCGCGAGGCGCAAGAGCTATGAATCTCCCAATGGAAAAGTCCATTCTGGACAATCGCCAACAGGCCATTGTGGCTTTGCGTGAACGCTTTGGGGCACGGCTATCGACGGTTTCCGGGGTCCGTGATCACCACGCCAAGGATGAGTCCTGGCACCATCCGCACCGGCCCGATGCGGTAGTTTTTCCAGAAAGTACCGAAGATGTCGTAGAGATCGTGAGGATCTGCGCTGCCCACCAGACGCCGGTGGTGGCGTATGGGACAGGCACCTCGCTGGAGGGGAACGTCATTCCACACTTGGGTGGCGTCGTGGTTGATTTGGAGCGCATGAACCAGATTTTGCGGGTCAGCGCGGATGACCTGGATGTGACGGTCCAGGCCAGAGTCACCCGTATGCAGCTGAATGCCCATATCCGGGACTTGGGTCTGTTCTTTCCCATCGATCCCGGTGCCGATGCGTCCATTGGTGGCATGGCGGCGACGCGGGCTTCTGGCACCAATGCCGTGCGCTACGGCACCATGCGCGACAACGTGCTGTCGCTCACCGTCGTGCTCAGCGATGGCCGCGTCGTGCGTACCGCGCGCCGTTCCCGCAAATCTGCCGCTGGTTACGACTTGACCCGTCTGTTTGTGGGCTCTGAAGGCACACTGGGCATCATCACCGAGGTCACACTTCGGCTCTACGGCATCCCTGAAGCCATGGCGGCTGCCGTGTGCTCATTTGACAGCCTTGAAGGTGCTGTGAACACCGTGATCCAGACCATACAGCTGGGTATACCCGTGGCCCGCATCGAGTTGCTTGACGAGGTCCAGATGAACTCGCTCAACCGCTATTCGGGTATGGACCACCCGGTTAAAAATACCCTGTTCATCGAGTTCCATGGCTCCAACATCGGAGTCAAAGAGCAGGCCGAAACGGTGCAGGCGGTAGCGTCCGACCACGGGGGCGCGGAGTTCAAGTGGGCGACACAGACCGAGCAACGCAACGCCCTGTGGAAAGCCCGGCACGATGTGACCTACGCCAACAAGGCCTTGCGCCCGGGGTGCGAAATTTGGGCCACCGATGTTTGCGTGCCGATATCTCGGCTGGCTGAGTGCATCCTGCAAACCAAAGAAGACCTGCGCCAAAGCTTTTTGACCGCTCCCTTGGTCGGCCATGCGGGCGACGGCAATTTTCACCT
>JBIKZZ010000370.1:0-3320 GCA_044354435.1 Rhodoferax sp.
GTGCAGCGCGATCTTGCCCAGTGTGGAGGCGTCGGCGATGCCGACCTGCTCACGCACGATCGCCATTTCGGCCTTGTAGGCCT
This sequence comes from Rhodoferax sp., assembly GCA_044354435.1. Lineage (GTDB taxonomy): Bacteria > Pseudomonadota > Gammaproteobacteria > Burkholderiales > Burkholderiaceae_C > Rhodoferax. The sequence goes on from JBIKZZ010000370.1 coordinate 84, forward strand.
CGGACAGGGTGCTGCCGTGGCTGCGGTACCAGAGCGGCCGAATCCACAGGCCGGCTTCGACCTTGACGCCGCCATGGGCCAAGTGCCAGTCGTGCATGGCGGTGCGCCGCACCGGCTGCAGGTGGGCACCCACGCTGCGTCCGGCCAATGCGCCGATGGTGGTGGGGGTGAAGGGTGGCCGGAAGGTGGTAGTGCCCACCTCTTGCATCCCCAGTCCGCGCGACGCGGCCATGATGGCCAGACCGTTCAGGTTGGAGGTCTTGCCCTGGTCGGTGCCCATGCCCAGCGTGGTGTAGCGCTTGAGGTGCTCCACCGCCTGGTAGCCCTCGCGATGCGCCAGTTCCACGTCGCCCACGGTCACATCATGTTGAAAGTCGACAAAGGCCTTACCGGCGATATTCTGGTGGACCAAGGGCCCGACCGGGGTAAACACCATAGACAGCGCGTCCGGCGTGGGTGCGGGCGTTGGCAGGCTCGCTGCCGCGGCGGTCTTGCCGGCCAGGGCGATGGCCTGTTCGGCCGCATGCCAGCCGCTCACCATGGCTTGGTCCAGCGTCTGGTTGCCCATCATGCTGCCAGCACCAAAGTGCTGGCGGTCAAATCCGCCCGGCACAAAGTTGTTTACATCGGCCTGGTACACCGGCTTGATGCCGCGGTGCGAGGTCAGGTGCACGGTGGGCGTCCAGCCGCCCGACATGCCCACCAAATCCGCCGCAAGCGATTGGCCTTGACCGGTGATGCGACCGCTGGCGATGTCAAAAGCGGCCAGCGTGCAGCCGGTCACCCGTTGCCCGCCTTGAACAGCGACGACGGCGGTGGCGGTTTGCACAGCCACGCCTCCCGCCCGGGCCTGGGCCAGCAGTTCGGGTGCCACTTGTTGGCGCAGGTCTGCCACCGTCACCTGGGCGCCCGCACGAGCCAGGACCAGGGCATCGCCATAGGCCGCGTCATTGTTGGTGGCGATCACAGCGCGCCTACCCGGCAGCACGCCGTACCGGTTGACATAGGTGCCGATGGCACCGCTGAGCATCACGCCGGGCCGGTCGTTACCGGCAAACACCAGCGGCCGCTCCAAGGCGCCGCAGGCCATCACAATGGCCTGTGCCCGCACGATGTGCAGACGCTGGCGCGGTACACCGCGGCGCGGGTCAGCGGTGCCGGGCGCGGCACGCTCGACCACGCCCACGGTGTTGCCGTCGTAAAGACCAAAGGCCGTGGCCCGCGTCAGCAGCCGCACCCGGTCGCTGGCTTTGAGTTCAGCCAGTGTCCTGCTCAGCCAGTGTGCCTGTGCACTGTCGGTGGGCTGGTTCAGCAGCGAGCCACCCGCTTCGAAGTCTTGCTCGACCAGGGTCACGTCCACGCCGGCCTGCGCCGCCCGCAGCGCAGCGCTCAGCCCGGCCGGCCCCGAGCCAATCACCAGCAGGTCGGTGAAGCCGTGGTGCCAGTCATAGCGGTCGGGATCGGGTGCTTCCGATGTGGCGCCCAGGCCGGCGGCGCGGCGAATGAAATGCTCATAGAACATCCAGGCCCGACGCGTCGGACCCATGAAAGTTTTGTAGTAGAAGCCCGCCACAAACAGCGGCGACAGCAGCGAGTTGACCGCCATCAGGTCAAAGCCGACCGACGGCCAGGCGTTTTGGGTGCGCGTCACCAGGCCATCGTGCAACTCCAGCACGGTGGCGGCGATGTTGGGCTCTTGCTCGGCACCACGCCCCACGGTCAGCAGCGCATTGGGTTCTTCAATGCTGGCGGCCAGTATGCCGCGCGGCCGGTGGTACTTGAACGAGCGCCCCACCAGGTGAATCCCGTGGGCCAGCAGGGTAGCGGCCACGGTCTCGCCTCGGTAGCCTTCCAAGCTGCGGCCATCAAAGCTGAAGCTGTGGGTGCGGTCGCGCTGCGTACGCCCAGGCTGGGCAGTGCGAAAGGGGCCGGTGGCGGCGCTGGGCTGGCTCATGGCAAGGCCCTTTCGCGTGCCGGCACCACCGACAGGATGTCATGCGTCACGGTATTGCGCCGCACCACTAGCCAACGCCGGCAGGCCAGGGTGTGCTGCCAGAACTCGGTGTGAACGCCTTTTGGGTTGTCGCGCATGTAGACGGCCTCCACCCAGCCGTCGTGGTGTTCCGCATCCAGCGGCGGGTAGACCTTGGTCGCGTCACCAAAATAGGAGAACTCCTCGTGGTCGCGCACACCGCAGTAGGGGCAATGGATTCTGAGCATGGGTTTGGCCTTACTGCAGATGGTTGTAGGGGCCGTAGCCCGCTTCGTCGATGTAGCGGCCCTTGGCAAACCGGTCCATGGTGAAGCCGGCATTAAAGGCATGGGGCGCGTCGTTGGCAATGGTGTGCGCAAAACACCAGCCTGAGGCCGGTGTGGCCTTGAAGCCGCCATAACACCAGCCGCCGTTCAGGTACAGGCCGGGCACCGGCGTGGTGGTGATGATCGGGCTGCCGTCGGGCGTCATGTCCATGATGCCGCCCCAGTGCCGCAGCAGGCGCAGCCGCGCCGCAAACGGTACCAGGCTGACCAGCCCCTGCGCGGTTTCGGCAATGCTGGGCAGGTTGCCGCGCTGGGCGTAGCTGTTGTAGCGGTCGATGTGACCGCCAAACACCAGGCCGCCCTTGTCGGACTGCGACACGTAGAAATAGGTGGCTGACCACACCACCACGTGGTGCACCACCGGCTTGATCGACTCGGTCACAAAGGCCTGCAGCACATGGCTCTCAATCGGCAGGCGCAGCCCGGCTTTTTGTGCCAGTACCGAGGTGTGGCCGGCCACGGCTACCGCAACCTTGCCTGCGGCGATGTCGCCCCGGTTGGTTTTGACGCCGACAATTCGCTCACCGGCCCAGATGTAATCCAGAACCTCGCAGTTCTGGATGATGTCCACACCCAGCTGGTCGGCGGCACGGGCGTAGCCCCAGGCCACGGCGTCATGCCGGGCGGTACCGGCATCCGGCTGCAGCATGCCGCCGTAAATCGGGAATCGGGCCTGTTCGGTGTAGTCGAGGTAGGGCGCTTCTTTCATCACCTCCTCGCGCGTCAGGATTTCGGCGCGGATGCCATTCAGGCGCATGGTGTTGGCACGCCGCACCAGGCCGTCTAAAGAACCCTGCGAGCAGGCGGCAAACAGGTAGCCGCGTGGCGAGAACATCACGTTGTAGTTCAGGTCGTCTGAGAGGCCGCGCCAGAGTTCCATCGAGTGCTCGTAGAACGGCGTGTTCTCCTGCATCATGT
>JBIKZZ010000078.1:0-11059 GCA_044354435.1 Rhodoferax sp.
CCCTCTTTTTCAGCCACATTAACATAAGCCGCAGTCACCGCCTCTTCACCCAACAAGGCCGCATAAAAAGCCAACTGTATGTCCTCCGACGGCGTCTTGATTCGTTGCACCGTGGTCTGACGACCCTCGGTTTTGTAGTCCAGCACCAGGGCGCTGCCGTCAGCCAGTCGGTCCACGCGGTCAATCTGACCCACCAAGGTTAATTGACCCAACTGCTGCTCACGCCAGACCTCCGCCGCACTGAAGCGCACGCCGGCAGACTCGTGCTCTGCCAACCAAGCCAGGTAGCCGGCCCGAATACGCGGCCAGGCTGCTGCGAAGGGCAGGAATTCAGCAGGCGACAAGCCCAAATCAAGCGTACTTTTTTCTGCTGCCGATTGCATAAGGGCCAGTCGTGCCGACATATCAGCGGCCGGCGCAGCCGCCAGAGTCTCATGAAAGTGCCCCAGCACTGCATGCAGCCAATTGCCAAAATCGCGTTTATCCAGCCCAGCGTCGAGTTCATCGGCCTCCTGCAGCCGCAACTGGCGCAGGGCAAAAAACCGGTACGGGCAGCGCCGAAGGTCTTCATAGGCCGAGCTGGACAAACGAGACAATGACAGGCTCTGAGCGCTCGGCTGCGGCCGCAGGCTAGGCTGTGGCATGACCCGGCGCAGCGCTCGCGGGTCGGTGGCCAGTACCGGTGACCGATCCAACTGAAGCTTTTGCACCAAGCCGCTGGGCAGCAGGCTCTCCCCACCTTCACTGGTTCGCCAAAGAATATCAAGGTAAGGGAACAACCGTGCGTAGTGCCAAGCATCCCTGAGCGCCAGCGCCAACCTCTCGCGGGACGGCAGCCCCAACAGCAGCCGTTGCGCGGGTGTCCACGGCCCTGGTGGCTCGGGCGATACCGGCAGGCGCACTTCATCACAGCCCGGGAATACCACGGCCGAAAAAGGCCGCCCCAACAACTGAGTGAGCGGCAAAATGTGCACTTGGGCCTGGGCCGGGTGAGGCGGCGAAAAGCTCACACTCTCAAGCGTTTGGCTAACCCAGCCGACGAAAGCTGACAATCCCATTCGAGCCGCCTCATCGTCAAATTCGTGTTCCGCGCCCTGGCGCAGCCTCAAAATATCCAGCATCTTCTGTCCCGCCGCGTCTTCCAGCAACAGAGGCCACTGGCCGCTGTCCTGCAAGGCCGAGCGCAGAGCGGCCAGCCATTGCGACAGTGGCCGCGCCGATTGCAGGCTGTCGCGCACAGACTTAATTTGCAGACCCAATGGTTGGTCTGGAGCCGGCGCTTGCCAGTCACGCACCCCTTCACGCCGCAGCCGGGCCTCAATCACCGATACCTGCGCGACATCGAACGCCGGAGCGTGTTTGAGCCAATCCAGTACCTGGTCAGCGCTGGCGTCCCAGAGGCAGCTGCGCAGCAGCGCCATCAGCGAGGCAGCTGCGCGCGTCGTCGATAGTGTCCAGCCAGTCTCGTCGCGGACGGCCACAGCGCGCTCGGCCAACATGGCCCTCACCCGGCGCGTCAACACACGGTCCTGAGCAACCAGCGCCACGGGGGAATGGCCCGCCGCGATGTGGCTGAGCACGCATGCGGCGGCCCGATCGGCCTCGTCTTGTAAATCTTGCGCCGCATGCAAGGTGATCTGCCCCTCGGTGGGCGTCTGCAACTGATCAGGCTGCAGCGACAGCGCCATCGAACGCATGCCGTGCTGGGCCAATAGGGCCTGGGTCAAACCCTCATCCTGAAAGCCCTCCAGCACCACCAACAGCTCAGGCTCAATGCCAAATAACTGATCAGAGGGGTAATTCGAGCCGCCCACCCAAGCCAGCGCCAGCTGCGCAGTTGCCGCTTCCAGGGACAGTATCTGCTCTGGCATGCCGGCCGTCAGTAGTGGCGCCAAAGACGCCGCCCAGACAGACCGTCGCTCTGGCGATACTGCGGCGCCGACCTGGGCCAAACTCCGCGCAGCTTCCATCAGCTTGGGCGTTAGGGCCTCCTGGTGTTCGCCCAAGCCTGTGCGTTTCAACAGGGCAGCAGCCGTGAGCACATCACGAGCCGCATCCATTCGCAAGTCGTTTGGTTCAGACGCAGGTGCGCCGACGCTGCGCGACCAGTTGCTGGTAGTTTCAAAACGAGGCGCAAATTGCGCGCGCACCGTTGTGCTGGCGATACGCCGCTGCCAAGCGCTCATGGCCTCTGCCATCAACTGGGCAAACGGAACTAGCACAACAACACGGGTCGGATGCACGCGACGGCGCTCCAACTCAACGGACAGCAGTTCCATCACCCGGTCCCAAGCCAAATCGGCGTGATGCTTTTTGGCTAATTCAGGCATAGGTCAAAGACACTCGGAGATGGGACCTGGTTTCTGTCACAATTTCCCCACTTTAACTGTACCGACCACTCGACTTAGGAAACACCATGGCCAGCGAACTCATCAAACACGTCACCGATGCAACATTTGAAGCAGACGTGCTGCAATCGAGCCAGCCCGTTTTAGTAGATTATTGGGCGGAGTGGTGCGGCCCTTGCAAGATGATCGCACCTATCCTAGACGAGGTCTCCACAGCTTATGCGGGCAAATTGCAAATTGCCAAAATGAACGTTGATGAGAACCGGGACATTCCAGCCAAGTTTGGTATTCGTGGTATTCCAACCCTGATGCTGTTCAAGGATGGTAAATTGGCCGCGACCAAAGTGGGCGCAATGAGCAAGGCACAAATGACCGCGTTTATTGACCAACAGCTGGCGTGATGCAACGGGTCGGCGGCGGGGCGACCTCAGAGCATTACGCCGTACAGGCGGTGCCTCGCTGATCGATTAAGGCCGAAGTTTGGCCCTCTTCAACCTGACTGCTTTAATTTCCTGTCATAATTCTCAGCGTTCACCGGCTTTCATCTTCAGTCGGTTCGAGTTTCTGGTTTAGAACGCTGTGGTTGCGGCTCCGGTTCCGCACCTCCCCAAACCTCCCCCCGGTATTTGTTTTCAACCCACCTAGGGCCATCTCATGCACTTAAACGAACTCAAGGCACTTCACGTGTCCGAAGTCCTAAAGCAGGCCGAAGAGCTTGAAATCGAAAACACGGGGCGGATGCGCAAGCAGGAGCTGATGTTCGCCATCATCAAGAAGCGCGCCCGTACCGGGGAGCAGATCATTGCCGATGGTGTGCTTGAAATCCTGCCTGATGGCTTTGGCTTCCTGCGCAGCCCTGACACCAGCTACACCGCCAACACAGGCGACATGATCGAGGGGGAGGTACGCACGCCTAAAGATGGTGAGCGCTACTTTGCGCTGAACAAGCTTGACCGGGTCAATGGTGGTGGTCCAGAGGACAACAAACACAAGGTGATGTTTGAAAACCTGACACCACTGTTCCCCAAGGTGCAGATGCGTCTCGAGCGGGAAAATGTCAAAACCGAGGAAAACATCACGGGGCGAGTGATTGACATCATCGCCCCGATTGGCAAAGGCCAGCGCGCCTTGCTGGTGGCGCCGCCGAAAAGCGGCAAGACGGTGATGATGCAGCACATCGCACACGCCATCTCGGCCAACTATCCGGACATCCATATGATGGTGTTGCTGGTAGACGAGCGACCTGAAGAGGTGACCGAGATGCAGCGAACCGTTAAAGGCGAGGTAATTGCCTCCACCTTTGACGAGCCGGCCGCACGGCACGTCCATGTGGCTGAAATGGTCATCGAGCGCGCCAAACGGCTGGTTGAACTCAAAAAAGACGTGGTGATTTTGCTTGACTCGATCACCCGACTGGCCCGTGCCTATAACAATGTGGTGCCCTCCAGCGGCAAGGTTTTGACGGGCGGCGTCGACTCCAACGCACTGCAACGACCCAAACGATTCCTGGGTGCAGCGCGAAATGTTGAAGAAGGTGGGTCGTTGACCATCATTGCCACGGCCTTGATCGACACTGGTAGTCGCATGGACGAAGTGATTTTTGAGGAATTCAAGGGTACAGGTAACTCGGAAATCCACCTTGACCGTCGCCTCTACGAAAAGCGCGTGTTTCCCTCGATCCAACTTAACCGAAGTGGCACCCGTCGGGAAGAGTTGTTGCTGCAACCAGAAATTTTGCAAAAAACCCGTATTCTTCGGCAATTTCTTTACAACATGGACGAGATCGAGGCCATGGAAATGGTACTCAAGCAGATGCGTGCCACCAAGACCAACAGTGAATTCTTCGACATGATGCGCCGCGGTGGCTAGACTATAATTTAGGGCTTTACGCGACAAGTACGACAGGTTTTGAATTGGGCAAGGGTTTGCTCGAGGGCCTGTCGCGGCTGACGCAACTGATGGAGAATCAATGAAAACCGGCATCCACCCCAATTACCGCGAAGTGTGCTTCATGGATCTGTCTAACGGGTTCAAGTTCGTCACTCGCTCCTGTGCTAATGCCAAAGAGATGATCAAAATGGAAGATGGCCGGGAACTGCCGCTTTACAAACTTGATACCTCCAGCGAATCGCATCCGTTTTACACTGGCACCCAAAAGTCTGTAGATAACATGGGCGGCCGAGTCGAGCGTTTCCGGAATCGTTTTGGAAAGACTGCGGCCAAATAAGCCAGCAAAACAGTCTCCAAGGAAGGGCAGCCCGGTTTACCGTGCTGCCTTTTTTATTAGCCATGAACCGACCTAATCCAGCCATCGTAGCCCAAGCAGCTGTGCGGCGACTGCCGCGTGCAGCGCTGGCACTGTTCTGCTTGGCCTACGTTCTGCCGGGATTTATAGGTCGAGCACCCTGGCGGTCCGACGACATCACCGCTTTTGGCTATATGGTGGCATTGGCAGGTGGCGCCACCTCTTGGATGTCTCCCCAAATCATGGGTATCGTGCCCGAAGTAGACGCTCTTCTGCCATATTGGCTCGGAGCCTGGGCCATACAGCTGGCGCCGTCTTGGATGGATTCCGGCTTTGCAGCCAGAGTCCCATTTATTGGGCTGCTGATCGTCACACTGATCGGGACATGGTACGGCACTTACCAACTGGCCCGAAGCCCGCAGGCGCAGCCGTTGCCGTTCGCCTTTGGCGGCGAAGCCCTACCGACCGATTACGCTCGTGCACTGGCAGATGGCGCCCTATTGGCACTGATTGCATGCCTCGGGCTGGCACAACCCGCCCATGAGACGACACCCATCCTGGCGCAACTCGGTTTTTCTACGTTGGTCTTCTATGGCTTTGCGGCGTTTCCAAATCGTCATATCGTGCCTCTGTTCGCTGCCGCCGTCGGTTTGGGCGGGCTGGTGCTCTCAGGCGCACCTACCATTGCAACCCTGCTGGGCTTAGGCGGGTCACTCACCTTACTGCTCGACACAGGTGGAGGACCGGCCGAAGTCCGTTCAGCCAGGCTGCAGGCTGCGACTATGACCGCCTTGACGCTGCTGGCGGCATTTCTTGCTAGTACGCTGCAGCTGTGGCATTGGCGCATCGCCTTGCCGCCGGCCGCCGGGCAAACATGGCTTGGCATCGGCAAGCTACTGGTCTGGTTCACTTGGCCGGCTTGGCCACTGGCCGTTTGGACCTTGTGGCGATGGCGGCGTCATTTGGTGCGCCATTTGAACCGCCCCAGCCGACACCTGGTCTTACCATTGTGGTTTGTCCTGGTCACGCTGGGAACCACCGTCGCCACGGCATCACCCGAGAGCACACTGCTGCTCGCGCTGCCGGCTCTTGCTGCCATAGCAGCCTTTGCCTTGCCCACACTGGAACGGCCTGTTGCAGCCCTCATTGACTGGTTCACGCTTCTGTTCTTTTCAGGTTGTGCATTGATCATTTGGCTGGTTTGGGTCGCGATGCAAACCGGCGTGCCGTGGCAACCGGCTGCCAATGTAGAACGACTAGCGCCCGGCTTTGTCCCCAACTTCTCGGGTGTCCCATTTCTTATCGCACTCGCGGCCAGCGGCGCCTGGTTATGGCTAGTCAATTGGCGCGCGGGCCGACATCGAACTGCAATCTGGAAAAGCATGGTTCTGCCAGCCGGTGGCGCAGCGCTTTGTTGGCTTCTCCTCATGACCCTGTGGCTGCCTTTGCTGGACTACGCGCGCAGCTATGTGCCTCTGGTGAACCGTACGCTGTTCACAATGCGCCCGGTGCAGACCGGCGATTGCGCGTACAACTTTGGCTTGACTATTGGTCAAATCACAGCGCTTGAGTTCCATGGCGCGCTGACGATCAAGCCGGTTGGCGACGCTGCCAGATGTCGCTGGCTGATTGTCAACCAGGATGTTGTTGGACAGTCGACTGCCACCATGGATCTTTCATCATGGACGCTTGCTTCCCAGCTAAGCCATCCAACCGACAGTAACGACAACTTGTTGATCTACCAGCTTCAGTCGCGAGCCACACCTTAGGGCGGACCGGGCCTCAGCCGAGCTGGCGAACACGCTCCAACGGAAAGATAATCCCGAAACGGGAGCCTTGACCTGGCGTACTTGCAATGGTCAACTCTGCGCCGTGGCGCTGTGCCACGTGTTTGACAATAGCAAGGCCAAGTCCGGTGCCCCCTGTGTCCCGGGAGCGACTACGGTCAACGCGATAAAAGCGCTCCGTTAGCCTGGGAATATGCTCAGGAGCAATGCCCGGGCCAGTGTCCTGCACAGAAAACTCAACGCCGCCATCTGGCAAGAGGGTCACAGACACATGCACCTCACCGCTAGTCGGCGTATACCGGATGGCGTTACTCACCAGATTGCTGGTCGCACTGAGGAGCTCACTCGCCGACCCACTCAGCTCGCACAGGTAATGATTTTCAAACACCAATGTCAGAACCCTGCCCGCTTGGGCAGACAGCAGGACCGACAACCCACGCGCCTCGCGTTCCAGTTCCGCCATCAGGTTAGGCATCGACACCCAGTCTGCTAGACCCGGCGGCGGACTACCCTCCAGCCGCGAGAGCATCAGCAGGTCATTCACCAACGTCTGCATGCGCTGTGCCTGTAAGGCCATCGTGCCCAGGTAACGCTCTCGATCAGACTCGGTCAGCGTCAAGGTTTGCAGGGTCTCGACAAAGCCGGAAAGAACAGTCAGCGGTGTACGTATTTCATGCGACACGTTGGCCACAAAATCCCGACGCATGGCCTCGGCCTGCTGGAGCGCTGTCACATCGCGCGACAACAACAGCAAGCGACCCTCACCGTAGGGGTGGAGTTGAATGGACAGGCTAACGGGAAGCAAGGCGGTACTACCACGCCCCGGCATGGACAATTCATGGCTGTAGTCACGGGCTGCCAAATAGGCCGCAAAACCAGGGTCGCGGACCAAATTGCCGAAATACTGCTGCCTGTCACGTCGGGCATCTAGCCCGAAGTGCTGGGAGGCCGTATGGTTGAACCACTCGATTTTCCCCTGGGCATCAAGCAGCGCTACGCCATTTGGAGAAACCTGCAGCGCGCCTAGGAAGTCGTTCAGCCTGTCTTGGCTGTCGCTGGTCATTCGCTCCCGCAGCCTGACCAAGCGGCGTACGCGTTCCGCAATCTCGCCCCACAGGCCGCTGGTCAGCGCCGGCTGGGCGGCATCACCAGCGCGCAGCCACTGCAACAAGCGAGCGCCCCTCAACATGTCAACCACAAACCAGACCACACCGCCGACAAGCGCGCCTCCCAAGGCACCCTGGGTGGAGTGGTCTGACAGGGCGAGCCACCCACACATGCCACCGAGCGACTGGAGCCCAATAAAAACCATAGCACGCCAGATCATGCTGCGGCCGTTTTTAGATCGGCCCGGAACACGGCAAGGCTACCCTTATGCATTCACCTGTGGACGAGTCACTGGGGTGACATGCGCCGTCAGTCGATAGCCCGCCCCGCGAACAGTCTCGATCATTTGGCCAGCACTTGCGCCAAGTGCTTCACGTAACCGCTTGACATGAACATCGACAGTGCGCTCTTCAATAAAGACGTGGTCTCCCCAAACTTTGTCCAATAGCTGTGACCTGCTGTGCACACGCTCAGCGTGGTTCATAAAGTAGTGCAAGAGTTTGAACTCAGTCGGACCTAACTTCAACATTTGATCCATGAAAGTCACGCGGTAGGTCGAGGCGTCGAGCGAGAGACCCGAAATCGACACCGTACCACCAACCTGTTCGGGAGCACGTCGCCGCAGTACAGCACGCACCCGCGCCAACAATTCCTTAGTGGAAAAGGGTTTGGCAATGTAATCATCTGCGCCAGCATCCAACCCAGCCACGCGGTCGACTTCGTCCCCACGTGCCGTGAGCATAATGATCGGGACAGCTTTTGTTCGTGGATTGGCACGCCATCGCTTGGCCAGGGTCAAACCACTTTCGCCGGGCAGCATCCAGTCCAGCAAAATGACGTCTGGCAGAACCGCATCGAGCTCGCATTGGGCTGAAGTGCTGTCCATGGCCCAAATCGGTCTAAAACCATTGTGCCGCAAATTTACAGCGATTAACTCGGCGATCGCGGGCTCATCCTCAACAATCAGCACACCGGGTTGCTGCCTCATTTCACCACCGATTCAATTTGTTCCATTGATGTGTGGCGCACATCTGCGCCCTTGACGACATAGATGATGAACTCGGCGATATTTTTCGCGTGATCGCCAATTCGTTCGATCGCTTTGGCGAGAAAAAGCAAGTCCAAGCTGGGTGAAATCATGCGGGGATCTTCCATCATGTAGGTCACCAGCTTCCGAACAAAGCCGTCAAATTCGCGATCGATTTGGTCGTCTTCTTTCAAAATTGACACTGCAGCCTGCGTGTCGAGACGAGCAAAGGCGTCAAGCGCTTTGCGCAGCAAGCCAGAGGCGAGATCGGCGGCCACGCGCAATTCAAGCGAAGGCAGAGAACGGGGCGCCCCACTGTCAATGATGGAGCGCACCATGCGCGCAATTTTCTCAGCTTCGTCGCCTACTCTCTCTAGGTTTGCTGTCGTTTTAGAGATGGCAATCAACAACCGTAAATCGCGTGCCGTCGGTTGTCGGCGGGCAATGATGTTGGAGAGCTCGCGGTCAATATCCACTTCCATAGCGTTAACCCGAGCCTCAGTTGCCGAAACTTCATTCGCCACCTCAACGCTGAATTGAGACAGCGCGTAAATTGCCTGGCGAATCTGGGATTCGACCAAGCCACCAAGCTCCATGACCCGACTGGAAACAGCGCTCAACTCGCTGTCAAATTGGGTGGAGAGATGTTTTTCGGGCATGAGAGATCCTTATCCAAAACGGCCGGTGATGTAGTCTTCAGTTTCCTTGCGGTTAGGCTTGAAAAAGATTTGCTCTGTAGCACCAAACTCAATCAAGTCACCAAGGTACATATAGGCTGTGTAGTCACTGCACCGAGCAGCTTGTTGCATGTTATGGGTCACGATTACCACTGTGTAATCCGACTTGAGCTCGGTGATCAGCTCTTCGATCTTGGCCGTTGAAATCGGGTCTAGCGCCGAGCAGGGCTCATCAAGTAACAACACTTCGGGCTTGATGGCAATGCCCCGAGCAATGCACAAGCGCTGCTGTTGCCCACCCGACAAGCTCGAGCCGCTTTGGTGCAGTTTGTCTTTGACTTCTGTCCACAGTGCTGCTTTGCGCAAGGCCCATTCGATACGCTCCTCCAAGTCAGTGGCATTCAGGGACTCAAACAACTTTACACCGAAGGCCACATTGTCATAAATTGACATAGGGAAGGGGGTGGGCTTTTGAAACACCATGCCAACCTTGGCACGCAACAAAGCAACATCTTCTTTACTGGTCAGCAGGTTATCGCCGTCCAGAAGAATTTCCCCTTCGGCACGCTGTTCCGGATACAACTCGAACATTCGGTTAAAAACCCGCAGCAATGTCGACTTCCCGCATCCCGATGGGCCGATAAATGCGGTTACTTTCTTCTCAGGGATCTCGAGGTTGATATTCTTCAGCGCATGAAACTTGCCATAGTAAAAATCAAGATTTTTGACCGAAATTTTCGGCCGATCCAGCACTGCACTTGCAACATTCATGGTAATCCAATCGTTGATTGTCTTGTATTTAAATAGGTGACAGAGCTAGTTCTTGCTGCGAGTTAGCACCCGTGCCAAAACATTGAGCCCCAAGACGGTAACCGTGATGATGAAAACACCCGCCCAAGCCAGTTTCTGCCAGTTTTCGTAAGGACTCATGGCAAACTTAAATATGGTCACCGGCAAACTTGCCATCGGCTCACCCAGACTTGTTGTCCAAAACTGATTGCTCAGCGCCGTGAACAGCAATGGCGCTGTTTCCCCAGCTATTCTTGCGATCGCCAGCAACACGCCAGTCACAACCCCTGCTCTTGAAGCACGCAGTGTGATGCTAAGAATGACCTTCCACTTGGGTGCGCCGAGTGCGTAAGCTGCCTCCCGCAGGCCAGACGGCACCAACTGCAGCATATTCTCGGTAGTTCTGATCACGATGGGAATAACGATCAGGGCCAGAGCGATGACCCCAGCTATACCTGAAAAAGACTTGAAGCGAACCACTACCACCGAATAGACAAACAGGCCGATGACGATGGATGGTGCAGACAAAAGAATGTCATTAACAAAACGTGTCACCGATGCCAACCAGCCCCTGGTGTCGAACTCGGCCAAATAAATTCCGGCCATGATACCAATCGGTGTCGCTACAAGCGCAGCCAGGCCGACCATCAGGAAAGAGCCAAAAATCGCATTGGCGAGGCCACCAACGTCGTTTGGCGGCGGTGTCATCTGAGTCATGGTGGTCCAGGTTATACCGCTGACACCGAGCACGATGGTGTCGAACAAGATCCAAAACAGCCAAAACAGACCAAATGACATTGCCAGCAGAGAAAGCGTCAACGCAACCTGATTCACTAGCTTTCGACTGGCATAGTTGGCACGGCGTGTGGCTCGCAAATCCGCATTTTTCAATAGGAATTCACCGGTACTCATGTCTTCGAACCCTCATTTTTCTTGAGCTGCGCCAACAGCAGTTTGGACAGACTGAGAATCACAAAAGTGATAAAAAACAGCACCAAGCCTAGGTACATCAACGCAGCCTGGTGGAGACCCTCGCCAGCTTCAGCAAACTCATTGGCCAACGCTGAGGTGATGCTGTT
>JBIKZZ010000161.1:0-7442 GCA_044354435.1 Rhodoferax sp.
CTGGATGACGTCACCGGCGAGCCACTGATCCAACGTGCCGATGATCAAGAAGAAACCGTCAAGAAACGGCTCGAGGTCTACAACGCCCAAACCCGGCCCTTGGTCGATTACTACATTATGTGGGCCCGTACCGGCGCCAGCGATGCCCCTCAGCACCGCGCCATCAGCGGTAGCGGCAGTGTGGACGAGATCAAGGAACGCGCCTTCGCGGCACTGGCAAGCTGAGGCTCAGTCCACCAAGCTCAGCATCAGGGCAATTCGAGCCTTGACGGGCGACAAACCCGACGAATCCGGCAAGCGCTGCCCTGCCGTAGGCAACACGCGGCCTAAGGCACACCGGGTCGCGCGCAAGACACGCAGGCCACCAGCTTGAGCTCGAAGTAACGCCGCTTCCAAATCCTGGTGCAATGAGCCGTTACCTGTGCCCGCAACCACCAGCCCCCGCAGCGGCGCCAGCTCAGTGTGGCGTGAGGCCAACAGAGCGTCCACCACTGCACCACTGGCCCCGGCATGGCTCAGCACCACCTCCACCCGAGGCCAGTGAGTGACGCCGGCTATCAAATGCATAGCTCCTTCGCATGATCCAACAAGGGCTGCAGGCCAATTCTTCACTAGCCGAATGGTGCCTTCTTCCATATAGCCAAGCGGCCCGGAGTCCCCGGATCCGAATGCGTCGATTCGATAGGGATGCACTTTTTGCACGTCCAACGCGCTGTGCAATACACCAGCACAGACCACCAATACGCCACAGGCGCCGGATGCATTAGCCACGGCAACCGCATCCAGCAGATTCTGTGGGCCATCGGGCGCGAGTGCCGTGGCAGGTCGCATGGCACAGGTCAGCACCACCGGCTTGCGAGCCAGGGCAGCTATCGGCAGCACAGACAGCAGAAAATAAGCGGTTTCCTCCAGAGTGTCAGTGCCATGGGTGATCACGATGCCTCGCACATCCTCTTGCGCCAGGTATTGGTCTACACGCAGCGCCAGTTGCTGCCACACAGCAAACGTCATGTCCTTGCTGTCAAGTTGCGCCACCTGCTCCGTCACCAGAGAACAGCCCGCCAACACATTGGCCATGCCTTGAACCCCCCGTAACAATTCGGCGACCGGTAACTGTGCGGCGACGTACGCCAAGTTGTCGGACGGCTGGTGCGCCACGCCTGCAATCGTTCCGCCTGTGCCCAGCACAACGATTTTTTCAACTATTTTTGTGGCCATCTCTTGCAAACTCTATAAAACTGGTTAAAAATACAGTTACTGGATATGAAACCAGTGTTTTACTGCCCAGCAACGTACAACACCGCAGAGGAGTCGCCATGCTTGAGAGCCCCAAACTGACCGCCCGCCAGCAACAAATCCTGGATCTGATCCAGAGCGCCATTGCCCGCACCGGCGCACCGCCGACGCGCGCCGAAATCGCCACCGAGCTGGGCTTCAAGTCAGCCAACGCCGCCGAAGAGCATCTGCAAGCCCTGGCCCGCAAAGGCGTCATTGAGCTCGTCAGTGGCACTTCACGCGGCATCCGACTCCGAAGCGATGCCATGCGCTCCATCAATGCGCTACGCAGCAAGCAGTATTCACAACCCCTGCCAGGCTTTGCCCAATTGGCCTTGCCACTCATTGGACGGGTTGCCGCCGGCTCACCGATTCTCGCGCAAGAGCATGTCGACCAAACGTATTACTTAGAAAACAGCCTTTTCCAGCGCAAGCCCGACTACCTGCTCAAGGTGCGCGGTATGTCCATGCGCGACGCCGGCATCATGGACGGCGACTTGCTGGCCGTGCAAGCCACCAAAGACGCCAAGAATGGACAAATCGTGGTCGCACGCCTTGGTGACGAAGTCACCGTCAAACGCTTCAGGCGCAACAAGGACCAGATTGAGTTGCACCCTGAAAACCCCGACTATCAAACCATTGTGATCGCGCCGGGTGAGCCATTTGAAATCGAAGGACTGGCCGTTGGCCTGATCCGTAACACCATGCTGATGTGATCAGCCAAGGACCTAACCCATGAGCATTGCCCTCTTCGCGATTTCTGACCTGGTGTCCCCTGTTCAAGCCTGGGCACGCTGGCTGCTACCCCACACAAGCCCAAATGGTGCCCAACAAGCGCCAAGCGTCCAAGCCACTCATCGGTCGAAAACTCCTAATTCGATAGCATACAAACCAATGGCAGCAAGGGCAAGAGGCATTTATCAAGCCAAAACACACCGTGCCCGGCCGCTGCGCATAGAACGCATTGTCGAGTCCGGCCAGCCCGCCAGCCATGTGGGCAGAATGGTCATGTCTGGTCGCATGGCCGATGTCTGCGCGGAGCTTGACCGTTTGGTCGCACGCGAATCTGCCTGCCAATAAATTAGCCAAACTCGGCTGGCCGGGCAGGCCCAGCTTCCCAGCAACGAGCGCAGTAATGCAAGAAATTGCACGACGGCCTCAGCAGGCCGTCCTACCAAGGCACAATCTCACTCATGAATATTGTGATCCTTGATGACTACCAAGACGCCGTGAGAAAGCTGCCCTGCGCAGCCCGGCTTCAAGCTTACCAAGCAAAGGTCTACACCAACACCGTCAAAGGTCTGGGCCAACTCTCCGTGCGGCTGAAGGACGCAGACGTGATTGTGCTGAATCGGGAGCGTACCCACTTGCCGCGGGCCTTGATTGAGAAGCTGCCCAAGCTAAAACTTGTGGTGCAGACCGGTAAGATCGGGCCACATGTGGACGTGGCCGCGTGTACCGAACGTGGCATTGCGGTGGCAGATGGCGCCGGCTCGCCCACAGCACCTGCGGAGCTCACCTGGGCACTGATCATGGCGGCCATGCGTCGCTTACCCCACTATATTGCCAACCTGAAGCATGGAGTCTGGCAACAGTCAGGGTTGAAGTCAGGCGCCATGCCAGCCAATTTTGGCGTCGGTACGGTGCTCAAGGGCAAAACGTTGGGCGTCTGGGGCTATGGGAAAATTGGCCAACTGGTGGCAGGCTATGGCGAGGCTTTTGGCATGAAGGTCCTTGTCTGGGGCCGTGACTCCTCGCGTGAACGTGCGGTCGTTGATGGCTTTGAAGCCGCCAGCAGCAGGGATGAATTCTTCGCACAGTGTGACGTGTTGTCGCTCCACTTGCGACTGTCTGACGACACCCGTGGCACGGTGCGGCTGGACGACCTGTCAAAGATGAAACCCACCGCCGTGCTGGTTAACACCTCACGCGCAGAATTGATTGAGCCTGATGCACTGATGGCGGCACTCAACCGCGGCCGCCCCGGCATGGCTGCGGTCGACGTATTTGAGTCGGAGCCCATCTTGCAGGGCCATGCCCTTCTGCGCCTGGAAAACTGCATCTGCACGCCCCACATCGGCTATGTCGAGCAAAACAGCTACGAGCTGTACTTCAGCGCAGCATTTGACAATGTCATCAACTTCATCAAAGGCACGCCGACCAACATCGTCAACCCAGGCGCTCTGCAGGTTCGCCGCTGATCAATGGTAACGACGGTTATCGGCCAGCCAACTATTCTGGCCCTCTGGCTAGCCCTAATCTAAATCATGATCCCTCATTTTTCACAGGTAGGCATTATTGGCGCCGGCGCCATGGGTCGCGGTATTGCGCAGCTTGCGGCCCAGGCGGGTAGCAACGTCATGCTCTTCGACAGCCAATCCAGCGCCAGTGCGGGGGCGCAAGCGGCGGTCTTTTCACAATGGGACAAGCTGCAGGACAAGGGCCGACTGAAGCCGGCTCAGGTGGCAGTCTTCAAGTCGCGCCTGCACTGCGTAGCTTCCTTGGCCGAGTTGGCCTCCTGCCATATGGTGGTTGAGGCGATTGTGGAACGGCTTGAGGCCAAGGCCGACCTTTTTTGCCAGCTCGAGGAAGTGCTGTCCGCCGATGCCGTGCTGGCCAGCAACACCTCGTCTCTGTCGATCACAGCACTGGGGGCTCGGCTCAAGCGGCCGCAGCGGCTGGCGGGCTTTCACTTCTTTAATCCTGTGCCGCTGATGAAGGTGGTGGAGGTCATCGCTGGCCTGAAGACCGACGCAACCGTGTGCGACGCCCTATACTTGTTTGCCAAGCAAATGGGCCACACTCCGGTCCGCGCCCAAGATACGCCTGGCTTCATCGTTAACCACGCCGGACGCGGTTACGGCACGGAGGCATTGCGACTAGTCAGCGAGGGCGTAGCCGACTTCGCCACCGTCGATCGCATCCTGAAAGACCAGATTGGCTTCAAGCTCGGTCCATTTGAGCTGATGGACCTCACCGCACTTGACGTCTCCCACCCGGTGATGGAATCGGTCTACCACCAATACTACGAAGAGCCGCGGTACCGACCGAGCGTGATCACGGCACAGCGACTCGCAGGCGGGCTACTCGGGAAAAAAGTGGGCGAAGGTTTTTACAGCTACATGGAAGGTGTGGTTCAGATCAGCCCCGAAGCCAGTGCGCCAATGGTCGATGAGATGCCACCGGTCTGGGTATCACCACGCGCAGCACGACGGGCAGACCTCCTGCTGCTGGTCAAAACCCTCGGCGCCCGCATCGAAACTGGCGCCTCCCCTTCACCGCAGGCCCTGAGTCTGGTGGCACCGCTGGGTTTTGACATCACCACAGTGGCCGTGGTAGAGCGCCTCGACCCGGCTCGCACCGTGGGCATTGACATGCTGGTGGATGACGCCACAACACGACGCCGAGTTCTCGCGACTAATCCGGCCACTCGGCGCGATATACGACTAGCCGCGCACGCCCTGTTTGCGCGTGATGGCAAGCCCGTCAGTGTGATCCGCGACAGTGGTGGCTTTGTCACGCAACGGGTGGTCGCCACCATTGTCAACATTGCCAGCGACATTTGTCAGCAAGGCATCTGTTCCCCCAATGACCTGGAGACCGCCGTCACCCTCGGCCTGGGCTACCCAAGCGGACCACTGGCCCTGGGCAACCTGCTGGGGCCAACCAATGTGCTGGAGGTACTGTTCAACATGCAAACTGTCTACGGCGACCCTCGCTACCGACCCAGCCCCTGGCTCAGGCGGCGCGGCGCGATTGGCTTGAGTTTGTTGCACGTCGAAGACTGACGCCCTGATGGCTGCCGAACTCAATCTAAGCCGTTCAGGCGAGACCTTGGTCTTGACCATTGCCAACCCTGAGCACCGCAACGCACTTGGCCCCGAGATCTATGCTGCGGGGCAGGACGCTTTGACTATGGCCAGTGCGGATGCCGGCATCCGCTCGATCGTGATCACAGGTACCGGTGGAGTCTTCAGCGCTGGTGGCAATTTGCATCGCCTGCAGGCCAACCGCGCTCAGGCGCCTGAAGCCCAGGCCGAAAGCATAGAGGGCTTGCACCAATGGATCAAGTCGATCGCTCACTGCCCCAAACCGGTGATCGCGGCGGTGGAAGGTGCGGCGGCTGGTGCCGGCTTTTCGCTGGCACTGGCCTGTGACCTGCTGGTCGCAGCAGATGACGCTGTCATGGTCATGGCCTACAGCTCGATTGCCCTTTCCCCGGATGGTGGCGGTAGCTGGAGCCTGGCGCAAGCCTTGCCCCGACAACTGGTGACAGAACTCCTGATGTGCGGCAGCCGCATCAGTGCCCAGCGCCTGCACGAACTTGGTGTGGTCAATCTGGTCAGCCCGAGCGGGACCGCGCTGCAGATGGCCCTGGAACTGTCTGGCAGGCTCAACGCCCGCGCTCCCAATGCCTTAGCCAGCATCAAGACATTGATAAGTCAGGCATGCGGGCATGACCTGACCCAGCACCTGGACCACGAGCGCGACCACTTTGTGAGTAACCTGCACCACGCCAACGCCGGCATTGGCATCACGGCGTTTCTCAGAAAGACGCCGCCTATCTACCCATAGAGCGGCCATGTAGCGTCCAATCAGCTGCCTGGTCCCGCACGCGACAATCAAACGATTTTCAGTCACCCACAAGACAGGCTATGGACGAACCCATTCTTACGATCGAAGAACGTGAAGCGATCAATTCTGGTCGCTGGTTTGCGTCCCTATCCCCCTCCCTGCGACACGACATACTCCGATGCGCCTACGTCAAGCGGTTCAAGGACAGCGAACTGATTGCAGCCCGCGGCGAGCCGCCGGAGGAATGGATCGCCTGTGCGCGGGGAGCCGTCCGGGTCAGCTCAACCTCGATCTCTGGCAAGCAGATCACGCTGACGTACGTGGAGCCGGGCATCTGGTTCGGCGATGTGTCGATTTTCGACGGCGACCGGCGCACGCACGACGCCTATGCGCACGGCGACAGCACCATCCTCTGCGTGGCCAAGGCCGATTTCAAGAAAATTTTGGCCCTGCATCCAGAGCTCTACGAGGCGCTGCTGCGTCTGCATGCCCGACGCATACGCCAACTCTACGGTCTGGTCGAAGACTTGAACACCTTGCCACTGCGGGCGCGTCTGGCCAAACAACTGCTGCATTTGGTGCGCAGCTATGGCGTGCCGTCGCTGAGCGATGGCCGGGAGATACGCATTGGGCTGCAGTTGGCGCAGGAAGAACTGGCGCAACTGCTGGGCGCATCCCGCCAACGTGTCAACCAAGAGCTCAAGTCCATGGAGCGCGAAGAAGCCATCCGCATCGAACCAGGTGGCTTGGTCATTCGCAACCGTGAGACCTTGATGCAGATCATTGACGCTGACAGGTAATACCTCGTACAACAGAGCTTATCCATGAGTGAATTTGACCATTTTGTTGGCACCCGCCCCGTCCCGACACAGCAGGCGTTTGACACCGAT
Source organism: Rhodoferax sp. (assembly GCA_044354435.1). Taxonomy (GTDB): domain Bacteria; phylum Pseudomonadota; class Gammaproteobacteria; order Burkholderiales; family Burkholderiaceae_C; genus Rhodoferax. The sequence goes on from JBIKZZ010000161.1 coordinate 6,741, forward strand.
GCCCTCTGCGCCTGGCTGGAGGCTTCTCTGCCCGGGTTCAAAGGCCCACTCTCGGTCGAATCTTTCAAGGGCGGTCAGTCGAACCCAACTTACAAGCTCATCGCGCCTTCTGGCACTTATGTGATGCGGGCCAAGCCTGGACCCGTGGCTAAGTTGCTGCCGTCTGCGCATGCCATCGAGAGGGAATTTGCCGTGATGAGCGGTTTGCAAGGCACCGATGTGCCGGTGCCCCGCATGCAATGTCTGTGCGAAGACGAGTCAGTGATTGGCCGCGCCTTTTTCATCATGGAGTACATGCCAGGACGAATCCTCTGGGATCAAACCCTCCCCAGCATGCCCCTGTCCGAGCGCGGCGCCATCTACGCTGAAATGAATCGCGTCATCGCGGCGCTGCACACAGTTAAGTTTGCCGAGCGGGGACTGGCTGGCTTTGGCAAGCCAGGAAATTATTTTGAACGGCAAATTGGCCGTTGGAGCAGGCAATATGTTGCCTCGATCACCCAGCCGATCCCGGAAATGGATGAATTGATGGCCTGGTTGCCGCAACATATTCCAGCCATGGCACGCGCTGAACACATGGTCAGCATCGTCCACGGCGACTTCCGCCTCGACAACCTCATGTTTCACCCCACAGAGCCGCGCATCATCGCGGTGCTGGACTGGGAGTTGTCCACCCTCGGCCATCCACTGGCCGATTTCAGT
>JBIKZZ010000375.1:0-3251 GCA_044354435.1 Rhodoferax sp.
TGCGCTTTGCCGATGGCCCGGACGAGGTCCACCGCAATGCCATCGCCAAACTGGAGCTAGGCAAATACGCTGTGAACCCAAAACCGGTTGAAATGCCCATCACCCGCGGCCCCTGAACAGCCCCAAAAGCGAGGGGAGTGGCGAGGTCAGCGTCCTAGGCCCTCAATGCCGGACCACAATTCATGCAAGTCCGGGAAGCGCCATTTGGCCGGGTCTTCCCGGCCTGCAATCCGGTCGAGCGCATCAGCGCTGGACAAATCGACCATCGTCGCTGGGATTCGCAGGTTGGATTTGGTCGAGTAAAACAAGTTGACTCGGGGCGTCGTCAAGGATTTCCCCGCCTGCTCAGTCACGACGCCGATGCGCCCAGACTTCATCAGTACCAGTGACCCCACCGGGTAAATGCCCATGCTCTTGACAAAGGCCTGGAATACTTCAGAGTCAAAATGGCCTTTGGACCACTCCGCCATCTTGCGCAGTGATTGCGCCGGATCCCAACCGGTCTTATAGGCCCGATTGGATGTGATCGCGTCGTAGACATCGCACACAGCCCCCATCTTGGCCAGCAAGCTGATCTCATCACCCTTCAAGCCCTTGGGGTAGCCTGAGCCATCTACTTTTTCATGGTGATGCAGGCAGACATCCAGCGCCACCGAGTCCATTTTCTCGCCGTTCAACAGCATGCCATGGCCTTCGACCGGGTGGCTTTTCATGACCGCAAACTCAGATGTGGTCAACTTACCCGGCTTGTTCAAAATCAGCGGAGGCGTCACGGCCTTGCCGAGGTCATGCAACAAGCCGGCCAAGCCAGCCGACCGGGTTTGCGCGTCATCGAGATCCAATTGCCGGCCTAGCGCCACCATCATGGCGCACACAGCCACCGAATGCATGTAGGTGTAGTCGTCCGCGGTCTTTATCCGGGCCATGCTGATCAGGGCGTAAGGGTTACGGGACACCGAATCGGAGATGTCTTCAACCAACTGTCGGGCACCGCCTGTATCGACGGCATTGCCCATACGCGCCTCCTTGAACATCGCCACCACGGCCTGTTTAGACTGCTTGCAGATCTGGGCCGCCCGCGCCATTTCACGCTCGATAGGTACAGGCGCCACAGCCAGTTTGACTGGCACACGGGGATTGAGCACCGCTTCGATTTCACGCTCAGCCTGCTTTGGCAGTACCGCCACCACAGTGACCGGCACATCCAAACCTTTGCTGCTGTCGATCCACACTTCACGGATGCTGCTGGACCGTATGGTCAGCAAGTCCTTGGGGTTGGACAAGACAAAGGATGAGCGGATGAAGGGGTGCTCCATCCAGGAGCCACAAAACTCCTTGATGTGCATACCCACCATCAATTGGTCAACGCCGATTCGTTTCAGCAACGCAAATCCCCTGCCCTATATCGTTATGGCTTGATCATAGTCTGGAAGGACAGCGCTTCTTCAAGCTCAATGCCGCACGATGTCAATGCCGGACCAAAGTTGGTCCAGATCGGGGAAGCCCCATTTCTCAGGATCCTCCCGGCCAATGATGCGCTCGGTCGTGCCAGGACTCGACAAATCAACCAATTCCGATGCAATCCGCATATTCGACTTGGTGGAGAAAAAGACCTTCACCCTTGGCATGACAAGTGAAGCCGCCACTTGCTCCGTGACAACGCCAATCCGGCCAGAGCTCAGTTGGACTAGCGATCCAACCGGGTAAATACCCATGCTTTTGACAAAGGCCTGAAACACCTTTTTGTCAAAATGCCCGTTTGACCATTCAGCCATTTTCCGCAGCGACTCGGCTGGATCCCATCCAGTTTTGTAAGGCCGGTTGGATGTGATTGCATCGTAGACATCACAGACAGCGCCCATTTTGGCCATCAGACTGATAGCGTCACCCTTGAGACCCTCCGGATAACCTGAGCCGTCCATTTTTTCATGGTGGTGCAGGCAGACGTCGAGGGTGTCCGCGTCAAAGTTGTCGCTCATCATCAACATTGCGTGCCCTTTGACCGGGTGGCTTTTGATGATTTCAAACTCAACCGCTGTCAATTTTCCAGGCTTATTCAGCACCGCGGGCGGCATGGCGGCCTTACCCAAGTCGTGCATCAAACCGGCCAATCCCGCCAGTCGGGTTTTTGCTTCGTCCAGACCGAGTTGCTTGGCCAGCACCACCATCATGGCGCACACAGCCACCGAATGCAGATAGGTGTAGTCGTCCACCGTTTTCAGCCGAGCCAGACTGATCAGAGCGCTTGGGTTTCGCATCACCGAGTCAGAAATTTCCTCAACCAAATCTCTGGCACCGCCCGCGTCGACGCTGTTGCCCATGCGGACCTCTTCAAACATGGACACCATGGCCTGCTTAGATTGGTTGCAAATCAGGGCGGCACGCTCCATTTCGTGCTCAATGGACAACCGAACTATGCGCCGACCGCCTAACGCCACCTGCTCAAGCGCAGCATCGATTTCAATTTCGGCCTGCTTTTCAGATACGACGGGAACAGAGGCGGGGACATCTAGCCCCTTATTGCTGTCGATCCAGACTTCTTTGATGCTGCTTGCAAGAATAACGTTCAGATCTTTGGCGTTGGACAACACAAAGGAAGCCCGTATGAAAGGATGTTCCATCCAAGAGCCACAAAACTCCTTGATATGCATTCCCACAGTCAACTGTCTGACGCTGATGCGTTTAAGCATTAAAAGCAAAATCCTGTTAATCGAACATGATTGACGCCGCACTCTCCGCGTCATAGCGCGCTACCCGAAAATGAGTATAAACCGCAACGCCAAACCGGTTTTGGCTGCCACCAGATCGACCTGTACACTCCCAATATGTCAAGCCTTTACCTGGATCACTTCGGTCTGAAAAGACCCCCTTTTCAGATCACGCCCGACCCTGATTTCTTTTTTTCAGGGGGGCGTCGGGGTGATATTCTGTCCGCGCTTTTGCATGTGGCGACGCATGACGAGGGCATCACCACCATGGTGGCCGAGGTGGGCAGCGGAAAGACATTATTGTCTCGCCTCATGATTGGCAAGCTGCCTTCTGATGTGTGCGCGGTCTACTTGGCAAATCCGTTTTTTAGCCGTGACGAGATCATTGAGGCCATTTCACGCGACTTGGGGCTGACTGGTCTGGTGGCCTCTATGGAGGGCAAGCTCGCTGCTTTACAACACGAGTTGTTGCGCCGGCACGCCAGCGGTCAACGGGTGCTGTTGGTCATTGACGAGGCTCACACCATGCCCATCGAATCGCTC